>NZ_BAAIGC010000002.1:0-372867 GCF_054653495.1 Nocardioides sp. AN3 | reverse complement strand
TGCCGACGGGCGCAACATCACCTTGTCCACCTCCGAACAACTCGCCGACGACCTCGGCTTCTCCCCCGAAGCCCGCCCCGACTTCCTGCGCACCTTCAACCGCGTCGCCGAAGTCTTGGACGTCCTGGGAACCTCGCATGCCGCAGACCGCATCCCCGAGCTGCTCAGTATTTCCGGCGCCGAATGGATAGGACCGGTCCACGACGAGATTCTCGACTACTACAGGCGAATCGCCGGAATCGAGATGGGCGTCTCTTTGGAGGCAGACTCGGCGTTCTCGATGCTGACCGGTATGCCGGCGTTCGGCGGAGCGTCCGCTGTGTGGGGCGACTTCTTGGTCGTCGAGGGCGGCGCACCGATGATCGGTCAGGCTTTGGCGTCCCATCTGAGCCGTTCACCGATCACCGGCGCACTGGTGCACTCAGTCGCCCAGAAGGGCTCACGGGTCGAGATCACCTACCGACACGCAGGCCAGCGACGAACCCTCGACGCGGCCCATGTGGTGATGGCGACACCCCATCCGGTCACGGCACAGCTCGTGCAAGGACTTTCGTCCAGACGACTCTCGGCCATTGACTCCGTTCGAGTCCTGCCGATCGTTGAGGTCCTGGCCCTGCTGGCCGATCGCGGACCGGCGTCGTGGGACGATCTCTCGGCGCTGTGGACGATGGACAAGAGTTTCAGCGTGGGACTCAACTCAAGGACTCACCACGTGGTGGAGACCGACGATGCCGACAAGCACTCGGTCATCAAGATGATCGCTGTCGGCCCATCCGCCGTTGCCCTTGCCGACCGCCCCGATGCGGTGATCGCACAGAACTTCATCGATGATCTCATCGAGATCTACCCTGATGCGCGTCACAAGGTCGTGGCTCACTCCATCAAGCGGTGGGTCCACGGGATCCCGGCGCCAGCCATCGGCTTCGATCGCTACGTGGCCGACATGATCGCCCCTTTCGGCGCCATTCACTTCGCTGGGGATTGGTGTGGCTTCGTCGACGTCGACAACCCGGGTGGAGCAGGCACCAACGGGGACTGGGGGGGCTACGGGATCTCGGGCGGTCTGCACCCTGCAGTTCGCGCTGGGATGCGGGCCGCATCTGAGATCGCAGCATCAACTCACTCCAGCCGTGGCGCATATGCCTGAGCGCGATTCGCGTCGATTCGCCGGCCAGGTCTGCTTGGTGACGGGCGCCGCCACGGGGATCGGCAGAGCGGTGGCGTGGAGGATGGCTGCCGAGGGCGGCACGGTCGCTGTCCTTGACATCAACGCCACTGAACTCGAGAAGACCCGGCAGGGCGTCGAGGCCCGTGGAGCGCGCGCCGTCTCACTGGTGGTGGACGTCTCCGTTCCCGACCAGGTCCGAGACGCGGTGGCGCGCACGGAGTCCGCTCTGGGGCCCATCGACGTCCTGGTATCAAATGCGGGTGTTCCCATCGTCTCGGAGATCCAGACGCTGACACTCGACGCCTGGGATCGAGCCTTCGCCGTCAACACGCGGTCCAGTTTCGTCCTGGTGCAAACCGTCTTGGCGAGGATGCGCGAGCGGCGCACCGGCGTCATCTCTATCACCGCCTCCAGCGCGGCACTGGTCGGCGAGGTGGGTTCGGCACCCTACGCCCCTTCCAAGGCGGCGCTGGTCAACTTCTCGCAGCAGGTCGCGGCGGAGCACGCTCAACACGGCATCCGTTGCAACTGCGTCTGTCCAGGCTGGGTGGACACTCCGTTCAACGATCCCGCGTTCGCGGATGACCACGAGCGCCGCGCCACCGTCGAACGGCAAGTCCCACTAGGCCGTGAAGGCACGCCCCACGAGATCGCCGCCGCCATCTCATTCCTCTGCTCTGACGACGCCGCGTACATAACCGGACACACCCTCGTGGTGGACGGTGGCCTGACTCTCGGGCCCCGCTGACGACTTCCCCCGTGAAAGGACTTCATCGATGCACCTGGCTGGACCCGCCGTCCTCAAAGATATGCCGATACCCAGTGACGCCATTGTGTCGGGCAGCCCACGAGCAGCCGGCACCGAGCTCTACCTGACCCCGGACGGGCGCACGCTGGTTGGCCTCTTCACCTGCACACCCGGCGTATTCCGCTTCACCCTCGAAGCCGAGGAGTTCACCCACCTGCTTTCCGGACGCGTGACCATCCAACCCGAAGGTGGAGATGTCATCGACGCTCGGGCGGGCGACACCTACGTCCTCCCGGCCGGACAGGACCTGCTCATCGAGGTGCACGAGACCATTACCGACATCTACACGACCTGGACCGATCGATGAACCATCCCGAGACGGGGCGTTCTTACGACGTCATCATCGTCGGCGCCGGCCACAACGGGCTGGTCGCGGGCGCCTACCTCGCCGGCGCTGGTCTCGACGTACTGATCCTCGAGCAGCGAGACACAGTAGGCGGACTGTGCACCACCGCGGAACTGTTCCCTGGGATGCGCGGGAACTTGGTAGCTAACTCAGCACACAACTTCGAGCCAAAGATATTGGTCGATCTCGAATTGGAGCGGCACGGGCTTGCTTGGACCGAGCCGCTCAAACCCAGTTCGTTCATCTCATTCTCCGAGGGCCGCCGAGTCGTCTCCTGGCCACGCGAGAGCGATGTCCGTCGCGAGTTCGACCAGTTCGCCGTGGGGGACTTCGACGCACAACGCGCCCTCCAGGACCAGCTAATGGAGCTGGCCAAGGTCCTCGACGTCGGATACTTCGGTCCGCCACCCTCGTTCGCCGAGATCGCGGCGCGTCCCAAAACACCGGCGCACCGGGAATTGTTCTCCAAGGTGATGTTCGGCAGCGCGGGCGACCTCGTCCGTGAGCACCTCGCCTCCGAAGAGCTGCAAGCCTCACTCGCCATGCTGGCCGCTTCGGGCAACTTCCTGGGACCAGAGACCCCCGGTTCGGCATTCCAGCTCTTCCACCGAGCGCTCTATCGAGGCAGCAGCTCGGTGCGGAATCGACCGAAGATCGCCGCCTCAGCCGAGTTTGCCTCCCGAGCCCCGATCGGAGGAATGGGCGCCATCACCCAGGCCCTGGCCCGAGCATTCGAGGCCCGAGGCGGCCACCTACGAACCGAGTGCTTGGTGGAATCGATCACCGTCGGACCGGCAGGGGTGAACGGTGTAGTCCTCACCACCGGTGAGGAGTACCGCGCACCGGTCATCGTGTCAGCCATCAACCCGAAGACGACCATCACGAGACTGCTTCCCGCCGACGAGGTCGATCCGGAGATCCGCGCCCGGTTCGACGCCCTCACCATGGCAGGCTGCATGGCAAAGGTGCACGTTGCCCTGAACGACCTTCCCCAATTCGTGTGCGCCAAAGATTCGGAGGAGAACCGGCTCCTCAGCCGGTGCGGTTTCCGGATAGGCATGAGCCTCGCAGAGATGCAGCAGGGTTTTGAGGCGGCCGGCCGTGGCGACTGGAGCGGCGCTCCCATTGTGTACGGACTCGTCCAGACAGCGGCAGACCCCACCCTCGCGCCCGAGGGCTGCCACGTCATGAGCCTGTCGGTGTCCTACGCTCCGTACCACCTTTCAGACGGCAACTGGGAAGACCAGGGCGACGCGTGGGCGAAGCACGTCATCAATGCGCTCACGCCGCACATCTCGAACCTTGACCAGATCGTCGAAGACGTCCGCTACCTCACGCCATCCGATCTGGAGACCGACTTCGGGCTCCTGGAGGGACACGCACTTCACGGAAACCTGACGGCCGCCCGCGCCTTCGATTGGCGCCCGGCTGCCGGCCACAGTGACTATCGCGGCCCCGTGCACGGCCTCTACCTGTGTAGCAACGGAACTTGGCCGGCGCTCTACGTCTCAGGACTCTCCGGACACAACGCCGCCCAGGAGATTCTGCGCGACATGCGGGAACGGCATCACTAGCGCTTAGGGATCACGGGTTGGGGTGACACCTGGCGCGGCGCACGCTCTCGGGCGTCGACGCCGCAAGCTGATGGTCCAAAACTCAGACCGCGCCACGCAACTGGGGTATCTCTGATCAGCGGGCTTCCCAACCTGAGCGGCAAGAGGCATCCTGGGCAGGTTCACCGGCTCTGTCTGAGCCCCCGATCCGCCCTGTGGTGTTGCGTCGAGCTGGCTGAGTCCGGCCGTCACCCACCCAGCGTGACGGCAAGCCCCATCAGCCAGTTCGCCGGGCGAACAACGTATGCAGCAAGTTGAGACTCCGCGCAGTCATTCGCGACCGTTCACTGACAACTCGCATGCCATGACCGGGTCTCGCCACACCACGGCGGTCCCGTCGAGCACGACGACGCGTCCTGGTTGGTGATGGTGGTGGCCAGGGTCGTCACGGGCTTGTCGGTCCGGACGGCGGTCACGCCGCCCTGGACGACGATGCCGCCGAACCGTGACCGCGCGGCGAGGTCGCCGTCGTCGTGGATCGGGTTTCAGTCGCCGGTGATGTCGGTGAAGAGCTCGATGTCGCGCCGGCTCACACGGCGGGTATGCAGGGCGCGCGACCCGACGGCGGGCGATGCCGAGGAGTCGATCTGTGTCACGCCGAGCAACCGCGACATTCGGCGTCTCTCTAGCGTGAGCTGATGCGCTTGTTCAAGACGTTCTAGATCTGCTGCTTGACCTCGCTACAAACCAGCGGCGATCTCGCGCTCACCCCACAACGCCGGAGGCTGTCGCAAGCAGATCAGAAAGTGAGGTGAGCTTGAGTCGTGGCCGATTGCCGGCTTGACCGCGCTCGCGCTCATATCGGTCGATGGCGTGCCAGCCTTCGACGGTGATCGACGTTGGCTTGCGGGAGGCCACCCATTGGTCGAGCTGGCTGCTCGAGTGTGTCGGCCTTATCGGAAGAATGCCCGAGTCGAGGTCTGCAGCGAATCGGGTCACCGTCTCCTCCGCGTCGCGCTTGTTGCTGCCGAGGATCCCCTTCGGACCGCGTTTGAGCCAACCGACGGCGTAAACGCCGACCAACGTCGCCCCGTCCTGCATCACTCGCCCGCGATCATTGGGGAGCACGCAGCGTTCTTCGTCGAAGGGAAGGCCGGACACCGGCCCGCTCCGGTAGCCGACGGCGCGCAAGATCAGACTGCAGTCCAAGGTCTCCTCCTCCCCCACGCTCTCCCACCCTCGTAGTCGATCCGCTTCGACGTGGCCGATCTCGTTTCGTCGCACAACGAGCGACTCGATTCGATCGCTGCCATTGAGCGCCGCCGGGGAGCGCAGGAATTTGAGGGTGATCCGTCGGTCAGGACCCGGTTCAGGGCGACGGTCGGCAAGGTGCCTGAGTAGCTCGACGTTCCTTCGCGCTGTGAAGGAGGCTTCCTCCGCGAGCCACCGGCTCGAGGCAGCGTCGAGCGCCAGATCCGCCGGGTCTACGCAGAGCTCGACACCCGCCAACTCGCTGAGTTCTCGCAACGCCGCATGCGAGAACGCAGCTTGCCCGGGGCCACGACGTCCCAGGATGACGACTTCGCGTATCGCGCTGTGACGCAGGGCGTGCAACGCATGTTCAGCAATGTCGGTGCAACTCAACTCGTCCGGATCCCGGACGAGGATGCGAGCAACGTCCGCGGCGACGTTGCCATTTCCTACGACGACCGCCCGCTCGCCGGACAGATCCACATGGAGGTCACGGTAATCTGGATGCCCGTTGTACCAGAACACGAACTCACGTGCGGACAGACTGCCGGATCGTTCCTCGCCAAGCAGACCTAAAGGGCGGTCATGCTGGGCGCCGGTGGCATAGAACACGGCGGTGTAGTGGTTGGTCAGCTCTGCGTGCGAAACGTCTGTGCCGACCTCGACGTTCCCGATGAACCGGCAGCCGCGGCCGAAAGTCTCCTTCTCGAATCGGTCCGCCAGCGTCTTAATCTCGGTGTGATCGGGAGCAACGCCGTAGCGCAACAACCCCCACGGCGTGGGAAGGCGCTCGAAGATGTCCACCTCGACGTCACATCGCGTGCGCAGGAGCGAAGCGGTGAAAGCCCCCGCCGGGCCCGCCCCTATGACTGCAACCCGCGGCCGAGAGGCGGTCATTCGGCCGACCTCTGCTCGTAGAACTCGGCGTTCAGCTCGATGGAGTAAGCCTGGTATGCCGTTAGGTCGGAATCGGCGCGGATCACTCCGATCGGGCAGGCACTGACGCACGAACCGCAGTCGATGCATCGGCCAGGGTCGATGTAAAGCTGTTCGACGGACTCGAAGTCAGCATCGTGGGGCGCCGGCAGGATGCAGTCGACGGGGCAAACCTCCACACATGATCCCTCCATGACGCAGCGGTCGGTAATGACGTGTGTCATCCGGACTCCCTTGTCTCCAAAGCCTCCACTTTCCGCCGGTCATCCCTCGCCGCACGGCTACCCACCATCGATCTCTCGCGTTCTGGCTCGCTGGTGTCACGCGTAGCTGGGTTCAAGCGTTCATCTGGGGGAACGCATTGTCGAGCGAGATGACTGGTGCGCACATGCGCGTCGCAACGTTCCGCCACCCGGATAGGCCGGTCAGGACGGGCCCTGATGGCGCCTCGGATTGAGCGAGCGGTCATTCCCTTGTCACTTGCTTCTGCTGGGGCCGTAGGTCACACCGAGGGCCCACGAGAACCCGCTCGGACGACCGCGCCCATGGCGAACTCGCCGAGCCCTGCCCGCTGGGCCCTCGCCAGAACCTGTTCGGTGGCGGCCAGCATGGTCGAACAGTGGCCGGCTTCGCTCACCGCGAACCGGAAGGCGCTAGCAGCGCTGGCGTACGCGTCGATCGATGCCTGATCGGTATGGAAGTCACCCGAGCGAACGGCCTGCAAGAGCTCTGTTGCCTGCCACGAGAGGCGGTCAATCAGCGACTGCGCGCACGCCTCGGCATCGGCCAGTCCAATACCGTTGTCAGTCAAGTAGGTCATCGACTCGGCCAATGCCGTGAGCGCTGCGATGAAGAAGGCGCTGACCACCGCGCACACGTTCGCCCCGCCGATCTCGGTCGAGACGTGCCTCGATGCTCCCCCCAGCGCCATCAATACATGGCGGTGCTCACTGAAGACCTCGCTCGGTCCGGAATACACGATCAACCCCTGGGGAGTGCCGATGTTCTGCGGGTAGCTGAGCACCGTGCCCTCCAAGTAGCGGGCAGCGGCGGACTCCACACGCTGCTGCATGTCGCGAGCATCCCCGCGGACGCCGGTGGTCAGGTTCACAAAGGTCCCTCCCCGCAGATCTGGCACATCGAGCAGCAGCTCGCGGACGACGTCGTACCCCTCCAAGACGCTCACGACGAGGTCGGCGTGGCGGCAAGCGTCTGCCGGCGAATCCGCCGCCACGATGCCTGGCGTGTCCTCCAGCGCCCGGGCCTTCTCTGACGTGCGATTCCAGACTCTGACGGCATGGTCCGAAGCGGCAAGCGCGCGGGCGACACTCGAACCCATCAGGCCGCAGCCAAGAACGGCTATCGAGCACGGTTTCGGCAGGGTGACGTCATCCGGGGCGATCATGGCAGCTCCTCTGTCGGTCGTCGACGATTAACCACTGCGACGACGCCCTCGATGGTACGAACGTTCATTTCCTCAAGCATCCGACCAGACCCGTACCGCCGTCAAGAGCACAGAAGCCGCCTGTTCGCGAGGCGCGACAGAAGGCAGAAGTAGACGTTCGCGAGTCAGGCGGATAGGGTATGAACGCACGTTCATATGACTCCAAGGAGTACACCGTGCCGCAGTTTCGCGCCGCTCTACTCACGACAGACGGGAATGCGCCGATGGAAGACCGCTCCGAGGATGCCGCGGTGAAGCCGGCTCGCACCGATCTTCTGCTCGCACGCATCGACCTCGAGGGTTGCCGGAATCCTGAGTCATTCGAACCGCCCCACGGCACCAGAGGCCGACTGCTACTAGCCGCAGTTGACATGTTCTCCACCCGCGGTTTTGACGCGTGCTCGATGAGGGCTCTCGCGCAGTCGATCGGCATCGGTCCGGGCGCGATCTACAACCACTATTCCTCCAAGGGTGATCTCTTGGTGGCGGCGGTCGACTATGTCCTGAGCGACTTCATGCGGAGCGTCCTCGAAGGGCTCACCCTCGAACCGCCGGCGAAGAACCTCGGCATCATGCTGCGCCGCCACGTGACTTATCGGGCGACCAACCGCAGGATCGCGAAGGCGAACGACCGCCTCCTCGACCGCGACTTCCTGGTGCGCACCATGTCTCGACAGGATCGCGCACGCATCACCGGCGCTCTTCGTGAGTACACCCACATCGCGCGGGAGCTCATAGAGCTCACGGCCGGGGACGACGCTGATGTGGATCCGGTTCTGCGCACCTTCTCGGTGCTCAACGTCGTCAACGAGTCCGCGAACTGGTACCAGCCGGGCGGAACTCTCAATGCGCAGGCCTTGGCAGAACAGTTCCAGATCCTCATCGAGCGGTTGCTCGACCTCAAACCCGGCACCTTGGAGTGATGATAATGAGCAGCAGCGACGCGGTCGTCGCTAGTCCCGACGGTTGGTCATTCTCGCAGCCGTTCGGCCCGTCGCCCCTCTACGGACCCCCTCCCTACGCGTTTCGCGGGGCGCGGACGATCACAAGTCTGGTGCGGTTCGACGGCGCTGCGATCGCGCCTTACCTGCCGCCGGCAGTCAACCTGACGGAGGTCCAACCGCTGGGCATCATCGCCGCGAGCCACTATCCCGACACTGAACTGGGCAGCTACCACGAGTTGTCGTTCTTCGTCAGAGCGACAGCGCTTGATAGAACATTCATGTTCAGTCCTCTCATGTACGCCGACGGCGATGGAGCGGTCGCGGCAGGACGCGAACTGTGGGGCTTTGCCAAGAAGGTGGCGACGATGGCCCTCACCGAGGCCGGCGAATACTGGCGTTTCACAGCCGACCGCAATGGACATCGCATCGCCGACGTTCGCTTCCGACCGCAGCAGCAGGGAACCCCCGACGCCTTGGCCGCAGTCGACTTCCCTACCCTGACGTTGCGTCTGATCCCATCGCGGACCGGAAGAGGGCGCCCGGACATTGCGCAGCTCATCTCCACATCGAACCTCAAGCGCCCATGCACCGCGAACGGCATGGACGCCCGGTGGGTAGGGACGTCCGATGTATCCATCCTTGGGACGGCGTCCGATCCAGTGACTGCCTTCTCCCCTGTCGAAATGGTGTCATCCTGGATGACCGAATATGACTGTGATCTGCCCGCAGGGGATCTCGTCCACGACTACAGGGAAGCCGAGAAGTCCGCGCCCACCGGCTAGGTGTAGTCGCGCCACAATCACCGGCGCGGGGTGGTGGCAGTTGTCAACGTGGCCAGGAGTGCGTTGAGTCCGCGGGCCCGAAGTAGCCGAACCCTGCACCCAGGACGTGACCGTGGACCTCGATGATGGTGTCGTCGATGTCGAGCAACGTGTGCCCGCGGTCCATGGCGCCCACTCTGCCGCGCGGCTGGCGGTGCTGGCTGAGGTGCCGAGCAGCGTTGCCAGTCCCAGCCAGCGCGGTCAGGAACCGCGAGGCGACCGCATCGACCTGGCGGACGTGACCGAAGGTGAACGAGTTTCGATCATGAAGACTGCCGTGGTGCCTCGCAGCGTGTGAGAGACTTTCACCTCAGAGATGGCCTTGCGTTTCGGCCGAATCGTTGCCTGTGGAACTCCGATTCTCCGGCCCGCAACGGCTTTCGCGTTCGGCACGCTCGAACTGCTCAAGTCATCGGATTGAGGCCAAAAGCATGCCGCCGGCGCGCCGGTAGCAGGGACCGCGGCCGCGACGCCATCATCCGTCCCTGTCGAGCTGTCCTGCTCAAAGTTCCAGCGCGTCGAACGGTCACACAATCGTCCATCCGCCGTCGACGACAAGGGTCTGTCCGGTCACATAACTCGAGGCGGGGCTCGCCAGGAAGACCAGCGCTCCGTCTAGCTCGTGAGGGGCCCCGGCACGGCGCATCGGCATTCGGCGGAACCGGCGTGCGCCGGCATCCGCATCGAACAATTCCTCCGTCAACTCGGAGCGGAAGTAGCCGGGGGCGATCGAGTTCACGCGGACTCCGCGATCGGCCCACTGGGCGGCGAGTTCGCGGGTGAGGCTCATAACCGCACCCTTGCTCGCGCAATAGCCCGCTTCGGGGATGGACCAGCTGGCGACGAGCCCGTTGATCGAGGAGATGTTGATGATGCTGCCACCATCGTTGTCGAGCATCTGGCGGCCGACTTGGTGGCATAGGCGATAGAGCGCGATGAGGTTGACGTCGATAATGCGCGCGAAGGTCTCGGTGTCCTCAAGCTCAGCGGGCTGGACAGAGGTGATCCCCGCGTTGTTCACAAGGACGTCGATCGGCCCGCGCCACCGCTTCGCCTCAGCCACGATCCGTGATGTATCGGCTTCCGAGGTGAGGTCGCCGGCCACGGGGTGGATCAGCCCTGGATGCTTCGCCGCGAGCTCCTGAAGGGCGGCCTCGCGGCGGGCCACGGCTGTGACGTGCGCCCCGCGCTCCGCCAGGGCCAAGGCGAACCGCCGCCCAAGTCCAGAACTAGCGCCGGTGACCAAGGCATTGGACCCGCTGATGTCGAATAGGGGGTCGGCGAGGCTCACGTTCGAAAAGGGCGACTGGTCCATGGTGCTCACATCGCCAGTCCGCCGTCGACAGGCAGTACGACGCCCGTGACGTAGGCGGCCTCTTCGCTGGCGAGGAATCCGACCGCGATCGCGATCTCCGCCGGGTCAGCGAAGCGCTCGAGTGGGATCTGCTTCATGATCGCATCGCGGCGCCCCTCGGGGATCGACTCGATCATCCGTGTTGCCGCGTTGGGACTGATCGCATTGACAGTGACGCCGAAGCTGGCCAACTCCTTCGCGATGGTCTTGGTGAAGCCGATGATGCCCGCCTTTGCCATGGCGTAATTGGCCTGTCCGAGGTTGCCATGAAGCCCGGAGTACGACGTGACGTTGATGATCCGTCCATAGGCCTGCGTGCGGAAATGCGGCGTACAGGCGCGGGTGAGCCGAAAGGTACCGCCGGCATGGACGTCAAGCACGCCTTCCCATTCCTCGTCGCTGAGCTTCCAGCTCATCGCGTCGCGCAGCAGACCTGCGTTGTTGACCAGGACGTCGATCCGGCCGCACTCGCCAACGACCCGGGCGACCGCGTCCTCGACCGAATGGGTGTCGGCGACGTCCACCTCTAGCGCGCGGATTCCTTCGGGCAGAACGACCGCAGTTGTGTCGAGATCGAAGACATACGTCGCCGCGCCGGCTCCATGGAAGAAGGTGGCCAGCGCCAAGCCGATCCCACGGGCGCCTCCAGTGATGATGACCGTGCGGCCCTCGAAGGAGTAGGTGATGTTGGACATGAAGACTCCGTTCTCAGCTCAACCGTTCGACGACCATGGCCATGCCCTGGCCACCGCCGACGCACATCGACTCGACGCCGATGGTTCCGTCTGTCTCGCGAAGTCCGTTGAGCAGCGTCGTCGTGATCCGCGCCCCGGTCATGCCGAATGGATGCCCGAGTGCAATGGCGCCGCCGTGGACGTTGAGGTGGTCCTCGTCGAGCGACAGGTCACGCGCCGACGCTATGACCTGGGAGGCGAAGGCTTCGTTGATCTCGAACAGATCGACGTCGCCGACATTCAGGCCGGCCTTCCCGAGCGCGCTGCGGATCGCCTCGACCGGGCCAAGCCCCATGATCTCGGGAGACAGGCCGGTCGCGCCGAACGACAAGACCCTAGCCATTGGCGTAAGTCCGAGTTCCTTGGCTCGTAGGTCGCTCATGAGGAGGACTGCTGCCGCCCCATCGTTGAGCGAGCAGCAGTTCCCGGCCGTTACCGTGCCGTCCTCGCGGAAGACCGGCCGAAGGCCGGCGAGTGCCTCCAGCGTGACTCGCGCGCGCGGTCCGTCGTCCGCATCGACCCTTGTACCGTCCGGGGCGGTCACGGCTGTGATCTCGCGCGCGAAAAAGCCGCGCTCGATCGCGCTGGCGGCGCGCTCCTGGCTCCTGAGCGCGAACGCATCCTGGTCCTCACGGCTGATGCCGCGCAATGACGCGACGTTCTCGGCCGTTTCACCCATGCCAATGTAGATGTCGGGCAATTCTTCGGTCTCGCGGGGGTCGGACCACTTCGCACCGGTCTCGGATCGCCACGCGGTACGGGCTCGGGCGCTTTCGAAGCATGGGTTCGGAGCGGCCGCGAGGCCGGACCTGTCTCCAGTATCCGGGTACCGAGAGACAACCTCTACCCCCGCGCTGAGGAACACATGCCCGTCCCCACTGCGGATGGCATTGGCCGCCATCCGCGTTGTTTGCAGGGACGACGCACACGCCCGGTTGACGGTCGCGCCAGGGATGGTGTCATACCCAGTGAGCACCGCGACGCGTCGTGCCAGATTCTCGGCCTGCTCACCTGTGTGGTCCCACGCCCCCAGATACAGGTCGTCGACCTCGCCGGGGTCGAGCTCAGGGACTCTCGCGAGAAGCTCGGTGATCACGGTCGCGGCAAGGTCGTCGGCGCGGAGACCGGTGAGCGAGCCTTTGAAAGCACGGCCGATCGGCGTACGGGCTGCGGCCACGATGACAGGCTGAGGCAATGGATGATTCCTTAGTGAGGTGGCCGGGTCGGCCGGTTAACGAGACGAGGATCAAAGGCCGAGCGATCGTCCGACGAGCTCCTTCATGATCTCGTTGGTGCCGGCCCAGATCCGGGTTACGCGCGCGTCACGCCAGGCGCGCGCAACTCGGTACTCAGCCATGTAGCCGTAGCCGCCAAACACCTGGACGCATCCGTCGAGAACGTTGCTCTGGACCTCAGCCGTCCACCACTTCGCCTTCGCAGCGTCCACGGCAGACAACCGGTGCTCGGCGTGGAGGGCAACGCATCGGTCGACGTACGCCTGCGTGACGTCGATCGTCGTGGCTAGCTCGGCAAGTCGGAACTTCATCGACTGGAAGGACCCGATGCTCCTGCCGAACGCCCGGCGCTCCTTGGCGTACGTGACGGTCTCTTCGAAGACGGACGCCGCATGGGCGAGATTGGCGACGGCGGCGCTGATTCGCTCCTGCGGCAACCTCTCCATCATGTAGGCGAACCCGCGGTTTTCCTCCCCGAGGAGGTGCGTCACCGGCACAGGCACGTCGTCGAAGAACAGCTCGGCGGTATCACTCTCAGGCTGGCCGATCTTGTCGAGTTTGCGGCCGACTGTGAAGCCGGGCATGTCCTTCTCCACCACAAACAGTGAGATGCCCTTCGACCGGGCGTCGGGATCGGTGCGTGCTGCGACCACGGCCAAGTCGGCGGATGCGCCATTGGTGATGAAAGTCTTCGATCCGTTGAGGACCCAACCATCGCTGGTCGGGCGCGCCGAGGTGCGAAGGTCGGCCAGGTCTGTGCCGCCAGAAGGCTCGGTCATGCCGATCGCAGAGACCAGGTCGCCGGAGCAGAAGCCAGGCAGCCAGCGGCGCTGCTGGTCAGCCTGAGCAAGTTCGACTAGGTACGGCGCCACCACGTCCACGTGGATAGCGAAGCATGAGTTGGCAGCCAGGGAGAACCGGGCGAGCTCCTCGCCAAGGATCGCTTGGTAGCTCCAGTCCGGCGCGCCACTACCGCCGAGACCTTCTGGGACCTGGAGTCCCAGAAGACCCTGCTCCCCCGCGATCCGCCAGATCTCACGGGAGAACCCACGGTTCGCGACGAACTCGTCGTAGCGGGGAGCGAGATCGCGCTCGATGAACGAGCGCACGGCCTTCCGAAACGCCTCGTGTTCTGCTTGCTTAGTCATCACTCTTACTTCTTGATCGAGCCCTCAAGGCTCGCGCCGAAGAGGGTGTGGACGAGCATGTGTTTAAGGATCTTGCCGGTCGCGCTGGCTGGGAACTCGGTGCAGACATGGAGTTCCCGCGGGCGCTTGTACTTCGCTATCCGGGGTGCAAGCCAGGCAAGGATCTCCTCGGATGTGGTTGTCTCGTGGCCTGCTGCCAGCCGGACAACGGCTACCACCTCCTCGCCATACAGGCTGTCGGGACGCCCGACCACAACGCCGTCTGCCACCGCGGGATGGGTGACCAGGACCTCTTCGATCTCTCGGGGGTAGACGTTGTAGCCACCCCGGATGATCAGGTCCTTCTTGCGGTCGACGATCGAGAGATAACCGGCCTCATCCTTGACGCCGATGTCGCCGGTACGGAACCAGCCATCAACCAGAACTTCGGCAGTGGCCGCAGGGTTGCCTAGGTAGCCGGCGAAGATGTTATGTCCGCTGATGACGACCTCGCCGCGTTCACCCGGCGGAAGCAGCTCAATGCGGTCGGTCACGTCCGGCCGGGCGATCTCGACAGAGACGCCCCACACCGGTCGCCCGACGGTTCCGGGTTGCCGAGGGAAGTCGGGTTGATTGAAGCAGGCCATAGGTGAGGTCTCCGAGAGGCCGTATCCCTCGAAGATTTCCGTACCGAACTCCGCCTCAAATGCCTCCATTACGGCTTTCGGGAGGGCAGCTCCGCCAGAGGCGCAGAGTCGCAGCCGGAGACTATTGTTCGGCTGGCGGCGCGCGGACTCGAGTAGCGCCACATACATCGTGGGCACGCCTTCGAAGACGCTGACGCCATGGCGCTCCATCAACTGGAGTGCATCGTCGGGCCGGAAACGAGTCATCAAGACCAAGCTGCTTCCGGCGAGCAGGCCTGCATTCATGATGCACGTCTGTCCGTAGGCGTGGAAGAGCGGGAGTGCGGCGAGGATGACGTCGTCGGGCGTGAAACCGAACAGCCTCGGGGACGCGCATATCCAAGCGTTCCATAGCAGATTGGAATGCGTGAGGACCGCGCCTTTCGGGGTGCCGGTCGTGCCGCTTGTGTAGATCACGACGGCCTCGTCTGACGGGTCCGTTCCGGTCGCTGTCAAGCTAGAGTCGTCGGTCGGCACCTCCGTCCAGGCGACGTGAGGCAGACCTGTGATTTCGGCAACTTCGGCGGCGACAAGTTCGAGCGATCCAGCGGACAGCAGCAAGACCGGAGAGCTGTCGCGAAGGGCGTGGACCAGCTCGCGTGGGGCCAGGAGCGGGTTGAGCGGGACGACGGCTGCACCCGTTGCCAGCACCGCGTAATAGGCAGCGACGAAGTGGGCTCCGTTCTCCATCAGCAAGGCGACACGCGTGCCGCGTTCGGCCCCCGATGCGCGCAGTGCCCGCAATCGCGAACGAACCTCGAATGCCAACTGGCTATACGTATGCACCTGGCCGTCAGATATCAGAGCGGGCCGCGGGCCGAAGCGGTCGGCGCTTTCCAGCAGAAGATCGCTGACACTGGTCATCAGAAGCGGCCGTTCTCGTGCAGGACGACAAGCTCGGCGATGCAGCATGGCTTGTCCGAGCCGATAGCAGTCACCTCGACGCGCACGCGTGACCGAACGCCGCGGGGATGGCACTCACTCTCAAGTAGGTCAACGAAACCTATGACCGAGGAGCCAGCGGGCAGCGGCGCCGGGAACCTAACCCGGTCCAGCCCGTAGTTCACCGTCATCTGCGCGGTCTCCACCGGCCACACTTCGGCGACCATCGAGGCCGTGAGCGAGAGCGTCAGGAATCCGTGAGCAATCGTCGTGCCGAACGGACCGTTCGCCGCACGTTCGCCGTCGACATGAATCCACTGGTCGTCGCCGGTTGCCTCGGCAAAGCGGTCGATGCGGTCCTGGCCAATCTCCAGCGGTTGCGTGACCCCCAAGCGACGGGGGCCCGCCGCCAGCTGCTCCTCGACGAATGCCATCCCAACTCTTCCCGGATCTCTGCATCTATGAACGTTCGTTCACACCTTAGGAGACGCGCTCCGTCGCGTCAACACCCCTCAGATGACGACAATTTGGGTCGTCGACGCCGTGCACTACGCGACCAAGGACATCGGCATGAACGGTCGTTCAATCGCTATTCTCCGACTCGTCGGCGTGATTGCCGCAAGGCCAGGTTCGCGCAGTCGACCCCTTCACCATCATCGCTGGCCGAGTCGCGGCAACGCGGCTTGCGCGGGAAGTCCTCCATCACGTGGTTGTCTTCAAGCGCCGTCATCGCGTTAGGGTTCGGAGACAGGCAAATCGCTGGGAGGCCGACCGCTGGTGTCAGTGATCAAGCCTGGTCAAAGGAGCAGCAGCCCGATTGTGCTGGTACGAAGCCGCCGACAACGAGAACGAGACGCCGCAACCACCTCACGCTCGCGGCCCGTCCAGGACGCGCACGGGCGGAGCGACCCTGACCTTCAAGGTCTCCACGCTCGTCCCCACGGTCCACGTCCCGCGGAGTTCGTGAGTAGATCCCGTGCGTCCAGGTGCGTCTTTAGCCCCGAGTGACGCCCCATTGGGTCTGCCTCGTGAACTCACGTGACGTGAGGTTTCGCCGACTCCCATGGCCGCTCGAAGCCGCCGAGGTAGTGGTCGAAGAGGCGGCCACCGACCACCTTACGGAAGTGCCGCACCGGCGAGTGGCTGGCCGCGGCGCCGAGGACATGGGTGTTCGCGAGCAGTGTGTCGTCGAACCGGTAGAGCGAGGCGTACAGGGTCGAGCGGTGCTCCCGGGCCTCGATGCCCGGGGTTTCAAGGAACGGCTTCCCGTACGCCCAGTTGAGCGCGCAGCGTCCGGCCATGAGTTCGCCGATGCCCTCCTCCTTCCCGCGAAGCGCCACGGCGTCGGACTGCGGATCGCCGAAGAGGAGCCGGACTCGTACGCCCTGCCGGGCCTTGGCGGCGACCTTCTCGTCGAAGTCCGCGAAGGCGTCGTGCAGGAAGCTCCCCGCGTAGGCGAGCCCGTCGATCTGGTCGGTCACACCGTCGAGCAGCTCGTTTCACGTATCCATCGAGACCGCGCCGCGGTTCGGATTGAGGGCGATCAGCTCGGCCTGGCTCGCCGCCGCTGATCGTCCATCGTCGCCGGCCACAGATACGTCTCTTCCTGCCCCAGGAGGGCCGCGACCTTCAGGCGATGCGGTCGATGCGGGACGCGATCGGTGGAGATCCAACGCTCAACCGTCTTCGGATCGACGCCGACCTGATCGGCGAACGTCGAGGGACCTTTCGGCTGTCGCACAGACGTCCCCAAACGGCCGGTAGCGCAGTGTGCGTGTCCCGGCCCGTCGCGGTTCTGGATCCATGAGTTGGTCGAGCAAGGACGGGCTCCACGAGTGCTACGTCGTGCCGGAGTACGCCGACGGACAGCGCGGACTGGGGACCACCGGCGCGGCGATTGCCGATGACCAGATCGTCGTCGGCATCGACCATGAGGAGCAAGGACCAGCGTACGTCCTGAGGCCCGCAAGCGAGGTCGTCGGGTGGCGCGCCATGTGTGACTGCCGCGATGAGCACAACGGGCAACTCCTTCCCGCGAAAGAGCGCTGGCAGGGCGATCTGCTCAACCGTGTCGCGGCCGAGCAGATGGAGGACTTCTCGGCTGGGAAGGTCTTTGCCGCCGACGAGGACGTCGCGTATGTCGGGGACCGTGATGACATCGCTGACGTTGCGCTCGCCTCGGGTTCGGGATGGCGACGAGCGTCCGCCTCTTCGAACCGGTCCAGCCAGTCGTCGACCTCGCTCAGCCGGACCGCAGTTCCCGACCCACCCGGAACCCGCGAGGACCGCGTCGTTGGCTGCGCAAGTCGTAGATGGTCTGCACGCTCACCTGCGGGCGCGAGGCGAGCTCGGAGAGTGAGAGGACCGCCATCTCGGTGGCGCCTCACGGGCTGCTCTGGGGTAGGTGCTGGTTCTGTGTGTTTTGGTGTCCATGCCGAACAGGTGCACCAACGACGCCGAGCGGCTCCGAGAGCCGTCGAAGACCCACTCCGACGAGCTCGGACAGAGCACTGAACTGCCGAGTAGATGCCGAGAAGCCATGCCCTTCCTCCCTTTCGGGATTCCGGACATGGCCTCTGACCAGCAACAACGGTGGAGGTGAGGGGATTCGAACCCCTGGCCTTCTCATTGCGAACGAGACGCGCTACCAACTGCGCCACACCCCCGAGTGCGTCGGAAACGTTAGCATCGCCCGACGCGGGTCACGAAATCAGGGTGGGTCACGCTCCGCTGGCGCGCCGCTGCGCCGGAGCGGCCTCGGCGGGTGCGGAGCGAACTGCGGACGCCTGCTGCGCGAGGACACTGTCGGCCGCCGTGCGGCCCGAGGTCCAGACGCCGGTGGAGTCGAGGTCGATCGCGTTGACGGCGCGGCGGGGCGCCGCCGGCTTGGAGACGTACGTCGGCAGGGTGACCGGCACGAGCTCCCAACCGTCGCCCGACGCGATCGGCTCGGCGACCTGAGCGTGAACCACCGGCACCTCGGCCGTGTCGTCGCTGATCGCCGCGTGCGAGCCGGTGGCGTCCCGTTCGACGCGGTCAGTCACCCGGGGGACGGGCGGCCGGCGATTCGCAGCCCGCTCCCATGTCACCATCTTCCGGCACGCGACGAGCCACCCAACCACGAGCGTGACCGGCAGCACCACCCACCACGAGCTGATGACCTGGCCCGCGGCGAGCGCACCGACCATCGCGAACAGCAGGAGGAGCGACCCGAGCACGCGGCGACGACGGCGGGCGGCGCGGGACGCGGCGCTGCGGCGTACGAACGTCTGGGCGGCGAAGAAGCCGGTCTGCTCCAGGTCGGGCACGACGTCGGGCACCGCATCGGGCGCGACGTCGGACACGGCGTCAGCCAGATCGTCAGCGACCGGCGCGACGTCGTCCAACGGCTCCCGATGGGTCGCGGGCTTGCGGCTGGTGACCAGCCGGGTGCTGCGGCGGTCGACGGGCTCGCGGCGCGCGAGGACGCGCAGGCGGTGCGAGAACTTGTCGACCGAGCGGGTGCGCGCACCGGCTTCGTGGTGCTCGAGCGCCTTGGGGATGAGGTAGGCAGCCCACGCGAGGGCGAGGCCGAGGAAGATGAGGGCGCTGGGATCCACGTACGAGAGGTTAGAAGCGCTAGCGCAGCCGTGGTCGGATGTCCACTGGTGTGTCGCAAATTGCTGGTGTGACGGAAGTGATTCGAGGACGTCATGCGAGCTGGTGGCCGGAGCAGCCACTTCGTAGGACGTCCCGCCCCGGCAGGTCAGCGCACCCGCGAGATCAGTCCGCCACGAGGCGCGTCCTCGACCGTGACGCCGTAGAGCCGGTGGTCGCGCCACGCGCCGTCGATGTGGAGGTAGCGGGGCGCGTAGCCGATCTCCGGGATGCCGAGCTTCTCGACCACGCGCAGCGAGTTGGAGTTCTCAGGCCGGATCGCCACCTCGATGCGGTGCAGTCCGGTCGCGAAGCAGTGGTCGATCACCAGCGCGACGGCGCGGGGCACGACGGCGCGGCCGGCATACGCCACGTCGATCCAGTAGCCGATGGAGGCGAACATCGCCGATCCACGGACGATGTTGGAGACGGTGACCTGGCCGACGAAGTGGCCCTCGACCTCGATCGCGAACGGGTAGGCGTTGCCCTGCCGGGCCGCCTTGCGCAGCCGCCGCACCAACGAGCGGAAGGTCGTCGGGCGTGCGTCGCCGCCCGGCGGCACGGTGGCGTCCCAGGGCCGCAGCCACGCGGCGCTGCGCTGACGGGCGGCGCGCCACTCGGCGGCGTCGGACGCCTCCAGCGGCCGGACCGTCACCTCACCGGACCGCAGGGTCGCGGGCCACGCCTCAGTCATGACGTCGCGTCACTAGTGATCACTGCCCACCGACTGCTCGACGGCGTGGGGCAGCACCGCACGCAGGACCTCGATGGCGTCCTTCACCCCGCCCCGCGAGCCAGGCAGGTTCACGACGACGCACCGGCCCGCGAGACCGGCCAGGCCCCGCGACAGCATCGCGGTGGGGACACCCTTCGCGACCCCTGCGGCGCGGATCGCCTCGGCGATGCCGGGGATCTCGCGGTCGAGCAGCGGACGCGTCACCTCGGGAGTGAGGTCGGTCGGCGTGAGGCCCGTCCCGCCCGTGGTGAGGACGACGCGCGCCCCCGCCTCGACGAAGCCGCGGATCGCTGCCCCCACCGGCTCGCCGTCACCGACGACGGCGGGCTCCCCCACGAGGAACCCCAGGTCGGCGAGGAACGCCGTGAGCAGCGGCCCGGTGGTGTCCTCGTAGACCCCCGCCGAGGCCCGGTTGGAGGCGACCACGACGCCGGCCGGAAGGTGCGTCATCGGTGCCAGTCCCCCGACTTGCCGCCGGTCTTGGACTCGACGCGCACGTCGGTGATCACGGCTCCCTTGTCGACCGCCTTCACCATGTCGACCACGGTCAGCGCGGCCACCGTCACGGAGGTGAGCGCCTCCATCTCGACGCCGGTGCGGTCCGTCGTGCGCACGGTCGCGCTGATCTCGACCGCGTCGTCGGCGACGGTGAGATCGACGGTGACGCCGGAGATGGCGAGCGGGTGGCACAGCGGGACGAGCGACGGCGTCTGCTTCGCCCCCATGATCCCGGCGATGCGGGCGACCGCCAGCGCGTCACCCTTCGGGACGCCCTCGCCGCGCAGCAACGCCACCACCTCGGGAGAGACGAGCACGCGACCAGTGGCCGTGGCGGTGCGGGCCGTGACGTCCTTGCCGGTCACGTCGACCATCCGCGCGGCGCCGGACTCGTCGAGATGGGTGAAGTCCATCAGCTCTCCTCGTCAAGCAGGAGGACGTCGACCTTCGAGCCGGTCTCGAGGGCGGTGGTGTCCTCATCGATCACGATGAGGCAGTTGGCGTTCGCGAGGTCACCGATGAGGTGGGAGCCAGGGCCCCCGACGGGGCTGACACTCTGGCCGTCGTACTCCCCGCGCAGGAACTGACGAAGCCCCGGCCGCGAGGTGACCGCGTGGGTCAGCCGGGCCGGGACGACGGGCCGGACCTCCGGCCGCATGCCCATGAGCCGGCGCAGAGCGGGCAGCACGAAGACCTGGAAGGAGACGTACGACGAGACGGGGTTGCCCGGCAGCGTGAAGATCGGGACGCGGTCCTCCCCCACGCGGCCGTAGCCCTGCGGCTTGCCGGGCTGCATGGCGACGCCGCCGAACCAGACACCCTGGGGCCGCAGCGCCTCCTTGACGACGTCGAAGTCGCCCTGCGACACGCCACCGGACGTCACCACGAGGTCGGCGCGGACCAGCTGGTCGCTGAGCGCCTCGAGGAACGTCGCCGGCTCGTCGGGGACGATGCCGACCCGGTAGGCGATGGCCCCGGCGCGTCGCGCGGCGGCGGCCAGCATGTAGGAGTTCCCGTCGTAGATCGAGTCGTGGCCGAGCGGCTGCCCGGGGTCGCGCAGCTCGCTCCCGGTGGAGAGCACGACGACGCGCGGGCGCGGTCGGGCGGCCACCGTGGGCCGCCCGACGGCGGCGAGCAGCCCGATGTGGCGGGGGCCGAGCACGGTGCCCTCGCTGACGACGACATCTCCGGCGCGGACGTCGTCGCCGAGCGGCCGGACGTGCTCGCCCTTCTCCCGCGGCGCCTGCGAGACCACGACGCGGGCGACGCCTCGGTCGGTCCACTCATACGGCACGACCGTGTCGGCGCCCGCCGGCATCGGCGCACCCGTCATGATCTTGGCCGCCGTGCCGGGCGAGAGGGCGAGGAGGCCGGCCTGACCGGCCGCGATCTCGCCGACGACCGGCAGGTGCACCGGCCTCTCGGGGGATGCGGCGGCCACCTCCTCGAAGCGGACCGCATAGCCGTCGTGGGAGGAGTTGTCGAAGCTCGGCAACGACACCTCGGCGCGGACGTCCTCGGCGCTCGCGAGGCCGTAGGCGTCCATCAACGGCTGGGGGTAGGCCGGCAGCGGCTCGATGTCGGCGAGGATCCGCTCGCGGAGCTCGTCGACGGAGATCAGGTCACTGGGAGGCACCGGATGACAGTACCGAGTCCGGTGCGACCCGCTGCGCTTTGGCGCTCTCGAGCTCGACGGCGCCGATGACCTGGACGCCCTTGCCGAAGGTCCAGTCGCCCCCCACCTTGAGTGAGGTCGCCTTGCGCAGCGACGGCATGCCGTCGGGGAAGCGGCGCTCGAACTCAGCGACGACCTTGTAGTACTTGTCGTCGAGATCGATGAACGGCACCTCCTCGACCGTCCGGTCCAGCACGAAGCCGTCGGCGAGGTCATAGACGTCGGAGCGGAGCACCAGCAGGTCGTTGGTGGTCTTGACCGGCACGAACCGGTCGCGCCCCACCTCGATCAGCGCCGAGCCCTCGAAGACCTCGATCGCGGCACCCATCGCGGTCTCGACCTGGATGACCTCGGGCGAGGCCTTGTCCGCCGGGTCGACGTGCTTCTGGTTGCGGATCAGCGGCAGCCCGAGGATGCCGCCGCGCTGGTCGAGTGTCCGCTTCATCTCACGCAGGTCGAACCACAGGTTGTTCGTCGAGCAGAAGCGGTGGCGGCTGAGGTCGCTCAGCGCCTCGATGTCCTCGGGAAGCGTCTGGGCCGTCTCGCGCAGGATGATCCGGCCGTCGGACTTGCGGCGGGCGAAGTGGCCGCCCTTGCGGTCGCTCGGCGTACGTCGCACCGCCTCGATCGCGAACGGCGCGCCGCTGGTGGCGAACCACCCGGCGACCAACGGGTCGGGCACGGCGCCGAGGTTGTCGGAGTTGGAGACGAAGACGCGCTCGTAGCCCTCCTCGATCAGTCGATCGAGGAGGCCGCTGCCCCGCAGCGCGGTGTAGAGGTCGCCGTGTCCGGGCGGACACCACTCCTGGTCGGGGTCCTTCGGCCAGCTGACCGGCGAGAGGTCCTTGACGAGAAGCTTGGGCTCCTTGTTCTGCAGGAACTCCAGCGGGAGGCCGTCGACCGGGAGGTCGGTGTAGCGCGCCACCGCGTCGAGCGTGTCGCTCGAGGTGCGGAACGAGTTCATGAAGATGAGGGGCAGCGGGGCGTCGTACGTCGTCCGCAGGTGGAGGATCTGGCGGGCGATCACGTCGAGGAAGGACAGCCCCTTGCGCACGCACAGGAGCGACTTCGCCCGGTCCATCCCCATCGACGTGCCGAGGCCGCCGTTGAGCTTGATGACCGCCGTCGTCCGCAACGCCGCGGCCGCGTCCTCGTCCGACACCGAGACGTCGGCCAGAGCCGGCATGTCGACCGGCTCGATCGTCGACTCGGGGATCATGCCCGTCTCACCGTGCTCGAGGAGCCGGTAGTAGTGGGCGAAGGTCTCGACCGCGACCTCGTCCACGCCGGCGTCTCGCATCTTGGCGACCGCCTTCTGGAGCCCTGCGCTACCCATGGGTTCGATCGTAGGCTGACCGGGTGGCCGACCGGCAATCGCTCTCCGAATCTGGATCACACGGGCCGGCAGGCATGTCGGCGCGCAAGGTGGGTACGCGCGACCAGCTGCTGGCCGCGCGCCGTCGGCGCGCCCTTGTCGAGGTGGGCGCGGCCGCGGAGGAGATCGCGGCACATCTGCTCGCGTCGGAGGAGGTACGCCGGGCCGCGACGGTGGCGGCGTACGTCTCGATGGGCACCGAGCCCGGCACCGGCCTCCTGCTCGACGCCCTGCTCGAGCGTGGGACCCGGGTGATCCTGCCGATGCTGCAGCCCGACAACGACCTGGACTGGGCCGTGCACACCGGTCCGCTGGTGCCCGCGCGGCGTGGGCTGCTCGAGCCGCCCGGTCCGCTGCTGGGCGTCGACGCGGTCGCGACCGCCGACCTGGTGCTCGTCCCGGGGCTCGCGGTCTCCGCCGCGGGCGAGCGGCTCGGCCGGGGCGGCGGCTCCTACGACCGTGCGCTCGCGCGTGTGCCCGTGAGGACCCCCGTGTGGATCCTTCTCTACGACGACGAGGTCGGCCTCGACGTCCCGGTCGAGCCGCACGACCGCCGCGTCACCGGCGCGGTGACCCCGTCGGGAATCGTTCGCCTTCGCCCGACGTTCTAGGATTGGCAATCGCCGGCGGCGAGTGCTAAATCAAGACGTCGGCTGAGCGTGTCGAGACCAGGAGTGATCGTGCCTACCTATCAGTACGCCTGCACCGAGTGTGGCCACGCCTTTGAGCAGGTCCAGACCTTCACCGAGGACGCCCTCACCGTCTGCCCGTCGTGCGACGGCAAGCTGCGGAAGGTCTACAACGCCGTCGGCGTCGTCTTCAAGGGCTCCGGCTTCTACCGGACCGACAGCCGCGGGTCGTCGCCCGCCGCTGCCGCCAGCTCGTCCACCGGCTCTGACTCCTCGTCCAGCTCTTCGGGGTCCTCCGACTCGTCCGGGTCCTCGAGCTCCTCAGGCTCCTCGGCCGGGTCGTCGAGCGGCGGCTCCACGACGTCGACCGCGGCCGCGGCCTCCGCCAGCTGACCATCACCGCTTGACAGGCGGTCGCGCCGTCCGGGTGAGGGCGCGGCCTGTGGAGAGCCGAGCGCGCCCAGCCCGGATCCGGCTTAGCGTCGAGTGGTGCTCCCTCCTCGCCCCGTCCGACTGCTCGCCCGCGTCCGACGCCGCCTGCTGGCGCATCGACGCCTGCTCGCGGGTCTGCTGACCGCAGGCGCCGTCGCGGCCGGCCTGCACGCGCTCGCTCCGGCGGGGGCGGCGACGGTGGCGGTGAGCGTCGCAGCCCGCGACCTGTCGGCGGGCACCACCCTGGCGGCCGCTGACGTGAGGACCGCCCGGCTGCCGCCGGGCGCCGTGCCGGACGGCGCCAGCAGGGCAGTCGCCGGGAGCGTGCTGGCGGCGCCCGTCCGGCGAGGGGAGCCGATCACCGACGCTCGGATCCTCGGCCCCGGTCTCGTCACGGCCGACTCCGGCCTCGTCGCACTGCCGATCCGGCTGTCCGACGGCGCCATGGCGGAGCTGCTCGGTCCTGGTGACCGGATCGATCTCTACGCCGTGGCGGCGAGCGGGGACGGGTCCGCCTCAGGCGCGACACGCGTCGCGGACGGCGTCCGCGTGCTCGCGGTGCCGCCGCAGAAGGACTCCGCGGCCTCCGGCGCAGCCGGGCTCAGCGGGCGTCTGATCGTCGTGGGCCTGCCGCCGGACGAGGTCGCCTCGGTGACCGACGCGTCGGTGCGGTCCTTCCTGACCTTCGCCTTCGATCACTAAGGTCGGCACGGGCCAGCAGGCCTCCCACACCTCGGACGATGCATGGAGAGACGCCACGATGACCGGATTCAAGAACTTCCTGCTGCGCGGCAACCTCGTCGAGCTGGCGGTCGCCTTCATCATGGGCACCGCGTTCGCGACCGTCGTGACGGCCACCGTCGCCCTGATCATGGGGCTCATCGGCAAGGCGGGCGGCCACCCGGACTTCTCGTCCTGGAAGCCGGGCGGCCTCCTGCTCGGCGCCTGGCTGACCGCGCTGATCTCGTTCCTGATCATCGCCGCGGTCGTCTACTTCTTCATCATCATGCCCTACACGGCGGCCAAGGCGCGCTACTTCCCCGCCAGCGACGAGCCCGGCACCCCCGAGGACGTCGCCCTCCTCACTGAGATCCGCGACCTGCTCGCCCAGCGCGCGGTCTAGTCGCCCGCCGGCCATCTGATCGCCTCGAGCGGTCGGACCGACCGCTCGGCGGGTCAGGAGCCGTGGTGCGGCGGCACCTGCGCCTTGAGCCAGGCGTCCGACCCGCGCTCCGTCGGGTCGGGCTCGTCCCGTTCGTCGCGGGTCGTGTCCGGCAGGACGTCGCCGAAGATGCGCGCGAGCCGACGCTTGCGCTCCCACTCAGGCTCGGTCTCAGTCATGACGTCTCCTCGGCACGCTCAGGAGCAGAGCCCGACCTGCTCGCGGGCCTTCCTCTGCGCCTCGGTGAGCCCACCCGAGGCGTTGGTCGAGGACGAGGGGCCGCCCGCGGACGGGCTCGCCGTCGGCGAGGAAGACGGCGTCGACGAGGCGGAGGCCGAGGGCTTGGAGGAGGCCGAGGGGCCGCCGGAGGGCGAGCGTCCGGGCGCCGTGTCGACGTTGATCGAGTCGGCGGTCAGCGCATCGCCGAGGGGGCGGTCGTTCTTGATCCGGTCCCAGATCCTGTTCGCTTCGGAGGTCCACAGGACGCGGCCGCTCTCCGTGCCGCTGCCGTAGACGAACGGCACGGTGATGAACTTGATCTTGTCGAGGCCGATGTTCTTGAACTGCAGCGCCAGCCCGGCCAGATCCTGGATGTTGCCGAGGCCTGTCGAGGCGACCTCGGAGAGCTCCAAGGACTTGGTGGCGGCCCGCAGGAACTTCACCACCTTGATCGGGTTCGCCAGGGTGTTGGCGGTCATGACCTTGCTGATCATCGACGCGATGAAGGCCTGCTGCCGGCGCGTCCGGCCGATGTCGGACCCGTCGCCGATGCCGTGGCGGACCCGGACGTAGGCGAGGGCCATCTTGCCGCTCAGCTTGTGGGTGCCCTGCTCGAAGGTCGTGTTGGTGTAGGTGTCGTGGAACGTCTGCGGGACACACACGTCGACGCCGCCGACGGCGTCGACCATGCCCTTGAAGCCGCCGAAGTTGACCACCACCGAGTAGTCGACGGCGATGCCGGTGTCGTGCTGGAACTGGCTGATCGTGCACGCTGGGCCGCCCTCGGCGAACGCCGCGTTCCACATCGTCCGGCTCGCGGCCGGGATGATGGTGCCGTCGGGCTTCTTGCACTCGGGTCGGTCGACGAGGGAGTCACGCGGGATGCTGATGCCGTAGGCGTGCTTCCGGTCGCGGGAGAGGTGCAGCAGGATCGTGGTGTCGGAGAGTCCCGCGGTCTTCTCGTTGTCGACGCCACAGCCCGCGCAGGAGCGCGAGTCCTCCCCCATGATCAGGATGTTGACCGGGTCGGTCGGGCCGGTGAACTGCACCTTCTTCGGCGTCTTCTCGACGAACTGGCTCTGGTAGTGAGCGATCGTCAGGTTGCCGTTGAGGTCGCGGTAGAGGTAGGCCACCCCCAAGCCGGTGACCATGGCCATCACGACCAGCGTGGTGAGCACGACCTTGAGGACGGTGTGCCGCCGGCGCGTCTTGGCGCGGCGGGCGCCGCCCCGCACGGCCCGCGACGAGGCACGTCGCGCCACCCGCGGGTCGCGCACAGGGTCATCGGTCTCCGCCAACCGCGGGTCGCGCGGACGGATGACCGTGTCCTCCATCTCGTCACGGTCGTCGGGAGACGGGCCACCGACGTGGGCAGGGGGCTGCTCGACGTCGGTCATTGGTCACCATCGCTCGGATCGTTCGCGGCGCATCCCTCATGCGTCCTGGCGAGAGAGTACGTGGATCGATCAATTGTGACCGGCAGTTCGGGCGAACCCCAAACGCGCGCCTCCCCCCGCGGTTTCGTCCCAGCCGCGCGCCGGTGCCAAGATGTGCAGGTTCGCCCCTATAGCTCAGAGGATAGAGCGCCGGTTTCCTAAACCGGGCGTCGCAGGTTCGATTCCTGCTAGGGGCACCTTGTGTGCAGGGGCGCCTCACACGTCGCCGCCGCGGCGCTGCCCCTCCTGCTGCTCCCGGGGCGTCGAGGTCGGGCCTTGGGGGTGGACGTCGAGCCGCTCGCGGTCGGTCGCCACGTCGCGGTTGCGCCGCCGGTCGAGGCTGAAGGCGAAGATGTACCACCCCGCCCAGGCGGCCCCGACGACGACGGCGATGACGATGAGCCACCAGGTCATGACGATGCTCCCTTCTGTGCGGCGTCGGCGGCCTGGCCGCGCACGGCGGGCAGGACCTCCTTGCCGAAGGCGTTGATCATGTCCTCGTAGTGCGGCCCCATGTTGGCGACGTAGACCTCCTCGAAGCCGGCCTCGAGGTAGGGCTGGAAGGACTCGACGTGCCGTTGCACGTCAGGGCCGGCGATGATCGCGTCGCGCGTCTGCTCCCGGGTGACGAGCGTCGACGCCTGCTCGAAGTGGCGCGGCGTGGGCAGGATCTGCGCCAGCTCGCCCGGCAGCCCGGCGTTCGCCCACAGCCGGTGGGCGTGGTCGACGCCCTCGTCCTCCGTCGGCGCCCAGGCGGCCTTGAAGCCAGCCATCGCCGGCTTGCCGCCGGAGACGCGACGGAACATGTTCAGCAGCTCGGTGTCGGGCGTGGTCGTGACATAGCCGTCGCCGATCCGGCCGGCGAGCTCGGTCGCCTTGGGACCGAAGCCCGACACGTAGACCGGCGGCGGCGCCTCGGGGAGCGTGTAGATCCGAGCGTTCTCGACGGTGTAGTGCCGACCGCGGTGGCTGACCTCCGCACCGGTCCACAGCCGCCGCATCACCTCGACGGCCTCCTCCAGCATCTCCAGCCGCACGTCGGCCGAGGGCCACGGGTCGCCGTTGATGTGCTCGTTGAGCGCCTCGCCGCTGCCCACGCCGAGGCGGAACCGACCCTCGTGCAGGACGGCGGCGGTCGCCGCCGCCTGCGCGGTGATGGCAGGGCCCATCCGCATCGTGGGGCAGGTCACCGCGGTCGTGACCGGAAGCGTGGTGACCCGGGACAGAGCGCCGATGACGCCCCAGACGAACGGGCTCTCGCCCTGCTCGTCGTTCCACGGGTGGTAGTGGTCGCTGATCCAGAGCCCCTCGAAGCCTGCCTCCTCGGCGAGCGCCGCCTGCTCGAGCAGCTCGTGGGGGCCGTACTCCTCGCACGAGAGGAAGTAGCCGATCTTCATGGCGGGCCTGTACCCGTGCCGTCAGGGGCGATGCGTCTCGGAGATCGTCTCGAAGCGCAATCCGGTCTCCTGGAGGCGGGCGAGGAGTCGATCGCCCATCGCCTGGGCGGGGGTGACCTGACCGGAGCTGGTGGGGTTGTCGTCGAAGGCCAGCGAGAGTGCCGACTCGGCCAGCATCTTCGCCGTCTCCGTGTAGCCGGGGTCACCGCCCGACACGCGGGTGTGCACGCGCCGGCCACCCGTCTCGCCGACGAGGTCGACCGTGAACCACGACGAGGCCCGTCGGCGCTCCGAGGGCCCCTCCCCCTGCGGGAGCCGACGACCGAGCGCGTCGCGGAGCGGACCGACCTGCGCCGCCAGGGCGAGGCCACCGACCGCTGCGGCGCCACCGAGCGCGTAGCGCAGGGTCCGCGTGCCCGCGAAGTGGGAGTAGGTGAACCTCGGACCGTACGACGGCAGCGCCGCACCGCTCCGAGCGACGATCAACGGGTCGATGGTGGGAAGCGGCAGGAGCCAGTAGCCCAGCTCGCGGTCGCGGCCGGGCCGACCCTTCACGGCACGGGAGGACCGGCCACCCGTCCGAGGCTCCACCGCCCGTCGCGCTCGGGCCGCCTCGGCGACCTGGCGGGCCCGAGCGAGCTGACCCAGCGCCGATGCGAGGGTGCCGCCCGACGGCGTCGCCCCCGCACGGACGACCCCACGCACGGCCAGCGGCTCGGTGATCGGCCCCGACCGCTCGAGCTCCCGCACGAGGTGCAGGACGCCGAGGTCGTGCGGCACGGAGTCGAACCCGGCGGCGTGGACGAGGCGCGCCCCGGTGCGGACGGCGGTCGCGTGATGGGCCAGATACATCCGGTCGACGAACTCCGGCTCACCGGTGAGGTCGACGTAGTCGGTCCCCGCGTCGGCACAGGCGCGGACCACCGACTCTCCGTGCTCGAGGTAGGGACCGACTGTCGTCACGAGGACCCGCGTGCGCTGGGCGAGCGCCGCCAGGGAGGTCGGGTCGCCGACGTCGGCGACGAGGAGCGGCACCTCGGCGGAGTCCGAGCCACGGGTGGAGCCGGCGGAGTCCGAGCCACGGGTGGAGCCGGCGTACGCCGCCCCGACGGTGTCGCGCACCGCGCGCAGGCGCTCCACGCTTCTCCCGGCGATCCCCCATCGCAGCCCTCCGGGCGCGTGCTCGGCGAGGTAGGACGCGGTCAGCCGGCCGGTGAACCCGGTGGCGCCGAGCAGGACGATGTCGAGTTCGCGATCGTGGGTCACTGCCCCAGCCTGTCACGCACCCGTTCCGGGCGGCGGGTGCACAGGTGAGCGCAGCGAGCCGCGGTCTCCGCGAACGCCGCGGTAGTCACTTCGGGCTAGGTGTGCAGCCGTTCGGGGGATCCTGGGACGGTCTCCACGATTTGGCTGCGGAGGAGTTCTCCGGTCACCACAATCGGGAGCCATGGGTGGCCATATCCGCGTGTTCCTCGTCGACGACCATGAGATCGTGCGACGAGGAGTGAAGAACCTGCTGGAGTCCGAGGGCGACATCGAGGTCGTCGGCGAGGCAGCGACCGCCGCCCAGGCGATGGAGGCGATCCTGGCCGCGCGCCCGGACGTCTGCGTCCTCGACGCCAACCTGCCCGACGGCTCCGGCATCGACGTGTGCCGAGAGGTGCGCGCCGTCGACCCGAGCATCAAGGGCCTCATCCTCACGACCTACGACGACGACAGCGCCATCTCGGCCGCCATCCTGGCCGGCGCCGCGGGCTACGTGCTCAAGCAGATCGAGGGCAGCTCGCTGGTCAGCGGCGTGCGCCTCGTCGCGAGCGGCCACAGCCTCATCGACCCGGCCGTCGCGGCGCGCGTCGTCGAGCAGGTGCAGTTCCACCGCCGCTCCCTCGACCTGCTCACCGACCTGACCCCACAGCAGAGCAAGATCCTCTTCCTCATCGCCGAGGGGCTGACCAACCGCCAGATCGCCGAGCGCCTCTTCCTCGCCGAGAAGACGGTCAAGAACCACGTGACGGGACTCCTGGCCCGCCTCGGCGTCCAGCACCGCACCCAGGCCGCCGTGCTCGCGCTCAAGCTGCGCGGCGAGGGGGGCCAGAACGACGCCGTGTCGCCACGCCCGGTCGCCGAGCCCGCCTACTGACCTCCTGCCCGATCAGCGACGCTCCGATCGGGCGGGCTCGACACGGAAGGGACCGCGGGAGCCGCCGAGGTCAGAGGCCAGGGTCGACGAGGTGAAGGGCGGGTTGCGTCACCGCCGTGCCGCTGTCGCTGACGCCCTCGGCTGTGCCGTGGACCGCGAGGAAGGTCTGATGCCCCGCGCCATAGGCCGGCATGGCCAGCCCGTCGCCCTCCGAGATCTCCGCGATCTGGCGGGTGAGCGCCAGGAAGGCGTCACGATGGTCGAGCAGGATCGTCCGCCACGGCTCCTCGGCGCACATGGCGAGCCTCGCGAGGCTCGGGTCGGAGTCGAGACCGAGTGTCCGCGCGGCCTCACCGGCTGCGATCGAGCGGAGGATCTCGATGCTCCGCAGCGTGGTCAGCACGTCCTCGACGTCGCGGCTCGCCCGGTCGACCCACCGTGTGTTGCCGATGTCGACCACGAGGCGCTCGATCCCGAGCCTGTAGGCGAGCAGCTCGAGCAGCTCCCGCTCACGCCAGAGAACCAGCGACAACTCCTCCACGCCGCCCCTTCCGCCGTCTCCGCGACCCGAGGGAACGGCCCGCACCACCTCTCATCGCTCGGACCGAGCACAAGATGAGGGCTTGTGGGGCACCTGTTGCCCGACGTTTGACTTTGAGGCCAATAGTCCTCAAGTAGTCCGTTCGGGTGTCTTGACAGGCGGTCCAGAACTAGGACTAGGGCCCTAATTCGTCGTGCGTTCGACGGATTTTGACGCGTAACGGAAGCATCTTGGCAACAACCTTGCCACAGTCCTTCTCGTGACCGACCACCACGGCGACCCCCGCGCCGAGGATCTCGTCACCAGCACCATGCCGCTGGTGGGACACATCGTCCGCGAGACCATGGGGCGAGTGCCATCCCACGTCGTTCGCGACGATCTGACGTCCGCCGGCCTCACCGCTCTCGTGCAGGCCGCGCAGGCCTACGACCCGGAGCGCGGCGTGCCCTTCGAGCGGTATGCCGCCACCCGCATCCGTGGTGCCGTGCTCGATGAGCTGCGCAGCGTCGACTGGGCCTCCCGCTCGGTGCGCCGCCGTGCCCGCGACCTGGAGGAGACCAGGACCCATCTCTCGCACGCCCTCGGCCGCACGCCGACGCTGGCCGAGGTGGCCACCGCCCTGGGGATGTCGGTCGAGGAGGTGGTCGCCAACGACGACGACGTCAACCGGGCGCAGGTGCTCTCGCTCCAGGCAGCGACGGCGTCCTCCCTCGACGAGCTGCTGCCGGCTCGCGCGCCCAGCCCGGAGCAGATCGTCGAGCACCACGAGAAGCTCACCTACCTGGTCGAGGCGGTCGCCGAGCTGCCCGAGCGGCTGCGCATCGTCGTGCAGGACTACTTCTTCGCCGAGCGTCCCATGACCGAGATCGCGGCGGAGCTCGGCGTGACCGACTCCCGGATCTCGCAGATGCGGGCTGAGGCGCTCGTCCTTCTCCGCGACGCGCTCAACCATGCGCTCGAGCCGAGCATGGTGCGGCCCGTCGGCAAGCCGGGCGGCTGCGCGAGCCGCCGTCGCGAGGCCTACTTCGCTGCGGTGGAGGCTCGGCACGCTCAGGCCTCCTCCCCCAAGGCGCCTGTGGGTCGACGCTCCGACACCGTCCGACGGCCGCCGCACCATATGCCCAGCCGACTCGACGCAGCAGGCTGAGGGAGCCCTCGGAGCCCGCCATGATCATCCGGTCCGAACCTGCCCCGCCGGCCGCCATCCCCGTTGGCGCCGTACCCATACCGTCGCATTCGGGGCGACGTCGAGACAGGAGAGCAAGCGCGAATGTCCGACAACGAGGCCCTGTCAGCGCGCGAGTGGGAGGCCGCCCTGGAGCGGCTGGAAGTCCTGCTCAACCGCGCCGAGCGCATGGGCACCACCTTCGACCCCGATGACGTGGAGCTGAGCCTTCCCGACTCGGTCACCACGATCCCGCGCTACCTGCTCGACCGTGCACAGGCGTTGGTCGAACGGCGCCACCTGCTGATCCGCTGGGAAGCCGAGGCGACCGATGCTCCCCCCGAGGACGATGCCGGTCTGGTCTCGGCCGGGACCTGGGAGCCGAGCGCGGCGCGGGGCGGCACGCTCCATGACCGCGTGGGGCACCTCATCACCGGTCCGCGCGAGCCGGTGACCTTCGACCTCTTCAGCGGCGCCACGGACAGCGCCGAGAGCTGAACCGTCCCGGATCGGGACCCGAACGGGATCGGCAGGACGACGACGAGCGCTCTCGGCGAGCCGTCGCGCATGCAGGGGTCCGGCAGCCCGGGCCGTACCATGCCCTGGTGGCCAGCATCCCCTCCGACGAACCGACGACCGTCGTCGAGCTCGAGAAGGCGCACGCGGACGGACCGACTGGCGAGCCGTCCGGCTACGGCTACCTCATCGGGGTGTGGCTGACCGTCCTCGTCTTCGGCGTGGTCGCCGTCGCCTGGTCGCAGCACGTCGGCGTCGGCTTCAAGGACCCCGGTGGCCGCATGTTCACCGGCAAGGTCGCCTCCTCGCTCAGCGGCCTCGTCGTCGCGCTCCTCGCCGACGCCGCGTGGCGGTGGTGGCGCGCACCTCGCGGTGAGCGGAACATCCGGAGCGTGCTGCGCCAACGGTGGTCGGCCGAGCGGCTCCTCCTCGTCCTCAGTGGTCTGCTGGCCTACCACCTCGTCTACTTCTGCTACCGCAACCTGAAGAGCTGGGACACCTTCAACACGCCTCGCGACGACTGGCTCCTGTCGGTCGACCAGCGCATCTTCGGTGAGAGTCCGGCCGTGCTGCTCCACGAGCTGCTCGGCACCCACACGGCGGCCTACGTCCTGATGGCCGTCTACCGGTCGTTCACCTACCTGACGGCGTTCTCCGTCGTCGCCGCGCTCGTCTTCAGCCGGACGATCCGGCGCGGCTACGTCTTCCTCGTCGCGGCGATGTGGACCTGGATCCTCGGGACGGTCAGCTACTACGCGATCCCGAGCCTCGGCCCGTTCGCGAGCGCGCCGCAGGACTTCACGACCCTCCCGCACACCGCCATCACGCGGACCTGGGCGGACTACCTGCTGCAGCGGCAGGAGTTCCTCGCCGACCCCACCGCGCCGTCGTCGTTCGTCAGCATCTCGGCCTTCGCGAGCCTGCACACCGGGTTCACGGCCCTCGTGTGCTTCATGGCCTTCTACTACGGGCACAAGTGGCTGGGCTCGGCGATGGCGGTCTACCTCGTCGCGATCATGGTCTCCACCGTCTACTGGGGCTGGCACTTCACCCTCGATGACCTGGCCGGGCTCGTGATCGCCGCCCTTGCCGTCGGGATCGGGCACGTGCTCGTGCGGCCGGGACGCGCGTGACGGCGCTCGCCGAGTCCGCGCGGCCTGCGCTCCACACGCAGAACCGCCGTTCCCGGCTGCGCTTGCTCGCGGCGCATCCCGTCGCCGCCTCCTTCGTCGTCGGCCTGGTGCTGCACGTGCTGTGGTGGCTGCTGCTGGCCAACAGCGGCGGCGACATCGCGGCGCAGGACGCCTGGGCGGAGTTCGCGCGGCAGCATCCGGGCAGCGCCTACAACCTGTCGTGGTACGGCGGCATGCACGCCGCCTCCTACAGCCTCATCAGTCCCTTCGTCATGGCGGCGATCGGCGTGCGCACCACCATGGTGGCCGTCGGGGCGATCTCCTCGGCGCTGCTGGCGCTGCTGATCGTGCGCAGCCGGGCCGTCGAGCGTCCGCTCGTGCCGGCGTTGGTCGGCGCCGTCTCGCTCGTCGGCAACGCGATCTCCGGGCGGGTCACCTTCGGTCTCGGCATGATGTTCGGGCTGGCGGCGCTGACGGTCGTCTTCGCCTGGCCCGAGGAGTGGCGCACCGACGAGTGGCGCAGGCGCGTTCCCCGTGGCGCGCTCACGGTCCTGCTGGCCGCGCTCGCGACGGCCGGCTCCCCCGTCGCCGGTCTCTTCCTCGAGGTCGTCGCGGCCGCGCTGTGGCTGGGACGGCGTCGGCCCGCGGCGTACGCTCTCGGGGTCCCTCCCATCGTCGTCGTCGGGCTGAGCACCCTCGTCTTCCCCTTCTCGGGCCACCAGCCGATCGACTGGGGCTCGATCATCCTGCCCGTCGCGCTGGGGCTCGGGGTCTTCGCGCTCGCGCCGCGCGGGTGGCGAGCGGTCCGTCTGGGCGCTGCCGTCTACACCGCCGGCGTGATCCTCGTCTGGCTCATCCCCTCGCCCGTCGGCAGCAACGTCACCCGGCTCGCCCTCATCTTCGCCGGGGTCCTCCTCGTCGCGGCGGCGACCTCGAGCCAGCTGCGCCGGCGGACCTTCGTCCTCCTCCTGGTCGGCGCCGTCACCTCCGGCATCTGGCAGGTCGCCGTCGCGACCACCGACGTCGTCACGACGGCCCCCGACGCCGCCTGGTCGGCGGACATCCACGCCTTGGTGCGCCACCTCAAGAAGACCGACGCGAGCCTCGGCCGGGTCGAGGTCGTGCCGCCCAAGTCCCACCGCGACGCAGCCGCCCTCGCGCCGTACTTCAACCTCGCCCGCGGCTGGAACCGCCAGGCCGACGCCGAGCGCAACCCGCTCTTCTACGACCGCAAGGTGCCCTTGACCGCCGACGCCTACCGCGCCTGGCTCGACCGCTGGGCGGTGCGCTACGTCGTGCTCACCCCCGGTCGGCCCGACAACGCCGCGGTCGCCGAGGCGGCGCTCGTCCAGGGCGGACTGCCCTATCTGCGGCCCGTGTGGTCCAACGAGTCGTGGCGGGTGTTCGCCGTCGAGGACCCGCGACCTCTCGTCGACCCGCCCGGACAGCTGGTCTCCTTCGACGCGGCCCAGGTGACTGTCCGGGTGGGCTATGCGGCGAAGGTGTGGCTGCGCATCCCGACCTCGCCCTGGCTCACCCTCGTGGACTCCTCGGGCCAGGCCATCGCGCCTCCGCAGACGATGAAGGAGAACCTTGCTGGGTGCCTCTCGGTGCTGCGCGTGCCGGGGCCGCCCGAGGACGACTGGGTCGTCCTCGACGCGCCGAGCGCGGGCGTCTACCGGATCACCGCGCCCTACGCGCTCCGGCGCGGGACGGCCTGCCCGACGCCCAAGGGGTCGAGCTAGGCGTCTGACGCGCGGCTTGTGACTGCGCCGGTTGACGGGAGGGGTGCGATGAGACGATTCACGATGAGGGTCGAGGCGCCGCCGCGAGCGGTCTTCGACTACCTGTCGGATCCGCGGCGCCGCCCCGAGTGGCAGTCGAGCCTGCGCTCGGTCGACATGCTCGACGACGGGCCGCTCGGGATCGGCACCCGGTGGGTCGATCGCACGGCCGTCGGCGCGAGCCCTCGCATGGAGATCACCGCCATGCGGCTCTCCCCCGACGGCACCGGCGTGTGGGCCGAGGTCGGCGCATGGCGGGGAGTTCGCGCGGTTCTCTCGCTCCGCTTCGCCCCCGAGCCGGCCGAGCATCAGAGTCCGCCCGAGGCCCCGCAGCCTCCGACCCGCACGCGGCTGACCGGGTCGGTGGAGGTCAGCAGCACGCCGGTGTGGCTGCCGGTCGGGCTCACCCTCCGGGCGCTCGCGCCCGTCGCGATCGCGTCCGACCTGCGCCGGGCCGCGCGCCTCATCGAAGATCGGACTCGGCCTGGAGCGACCGGCTGACCTCGGCGCCTAACCTACGCGCCTGACCGAGCCGCTGACCCGACGAGCGCTCAGTCGGACTCGGCCGCCAGCCGAAGAGCCTCATCGAGGGAGTCGAGAAGGGCGGCGGGGTCGGCGTACACAGCGACGGCGCCGGCCTCGCGCAGCTCTGCTTCGCCGAAGCCGCCCGAGAGCAGGCCGATGGTGGGGATGCCGGCCTCGGCGGCGGCGTACACGTCCCAGGTCGCGTCGCCGATCATCACCGCCCGCGATCCGCCGACTCTGTCCAAGGCGGCCTCGAGGAGCTCGGGGTCGGGCTTGGACTCCGAGGCGTCCTCGCTGGTCGTCCAGGCATCGGTGCGCTCGTCGGCCCGGAGCAGCTCCAGCGCGTGGCGCGCGTGCTGAGGCTGCGACGAGCTGGCCAGCACGACCTCCAGACCGGCGGCGCGCAGGCCGTCGAGGAGGTCGCGCGCGCCCGGCAGCAGACCGGTCTCGTCGATCAGCTCGTCATAGGCCTTGGTGTGCCGCTCGGTGAGCTCGTCGCCGAGCCGCTGGGCCACCTCGTCCGACGTGACGGCGGGGATCAGCCGGTCGCCGCCCATGCCGATGTGGCGATGCAGCTTCCAGACCGGCACGGGATTGCCCGCGCCGGCGAAGGCACGGGCCCACGCCAGCGCGTGGTGGTACGTCGAGTCCAGCAGCGTCCCGTCGATGTCGAGAAGCGCGACGTCGAAGCCGTGACGGTCACCCTCGGTGCGGCTGCTCTGGGTCATGCGGACCGATACCCGGCGCATGGGGGTGACATGCCGCGACCGAAAGGCGCGAACGCTCGTGTCTCGGCCGGGGATGGGTACCGATCCGGGTCCGGCGCGGGGCCGGACAGGTGATGCGGAGGAGACCTTTCATGGGCGATGCAGCCGAGGACCGCGCCAAGGCGGCCGAGCTGCCCGAGGGCGACGTCATCCGGGTGCTGCTGGAGCAGCACGCCCGGATCAAGGCGGCCGAGGCGTTCGCACCGACCCACCCGCACCCCAACGCGGACCCAGGGTCGACGAAGCAGAAGCTCGTCGGGCCGTTCGCCTCCATGGTCGACCGGGTGAAGGACGCCCTCTCGAAGGCGGTCTGAATGACCGACCTGACCGAACGCGTCGCCCTTGTCATTGGCGGGGCCGGCTTCGTCGGATCCTGGCTCTGCGAGCGACTGCTCGACGAGGGTGCGTCGGTCTGGTGCGTGGACCCGTTGGTGACGGGGTCGCGCGACAAGGTCCAGCACCTGGTCGATCGTCCTGGCTTCACGCTCGTCGAAGCCGACGTGAGCCAGGGCGTCCCCGACCCCGGCGACGTGGACCTCGTCATGAACCTCGTCTCGGCTTCGCCCGGGCACGACCGCCGCCTGCCGTTGGAGACGCTCACGGTGGCGAGCGCCGGCACGATGCATGCGCTGGAGCTTGCCGAACGGCACCGGGCGCGGTTCGTCCTGGCGTCGATGTGCAACGTGAACGGCGACCCGCGCCTCTATCCGCACCGCTACCCGCAGCAGGAGCGCGACGAGGCCGAGGCGCTGCGCGACGCCACCGGCGTGCGCGACGTCGACCGGATCGCCCGGCGCGGCGTCGACGACGAGGGCATGAGGTTCGCCGAGGCCACCACGATGGCCTTTCACCGGGCGCACGGGGTCGACGTCTCGATCGCCCGGATCTTCGGCACCTACGGCCCGCGGATGAGCTTCGAGGACGGCTGGGTCGTGCCGACCTTCCTCACACAGGCGCTCAGCGGGGACCCGCTCACCGTGCCCGGCGACGGGTCGCAGACGCGGTCGCTGTGCTGGGTGGAGGACGCTGTCGACGGCCTGGTCCGGCTGGCTCGCTCGGGCGAGCGGGGACCGGTCAACCTCGGCAACGACACGCAGACGACCCTGCTCGAGCTCGCCCGGATGATCATCGAGCTCGCCGGGTCGCGCTCGCCGATCCGACATGTGGAGCTGCCGGAGGATGACGCGAAGGCGACCCTCCTCGACCTCGGCTTCGCCCACCGGGCACTCGGCTGGGTGCCGACCATGAGCGTCGAGGAGGGGCTCAAGCGGATGGTGGGGTGGATGGAGGAAACGCTCACCGGCTGACCACGAGAACCTCGTCGAGGGATCGCGAGACGGCGTCGGCTGGCGACTCACCGCCCCCCACGTGTCGCGGTGAGGCACCAGCCGACGTCATGCCGTTCCCATACTCGACCATCAGCACACCTGACGCACCATCGAGCTGAGATCGTCCGTCTTGTGAAGTCGAGCGTGACCTCTGGGTCACGGTGAACTTCACAAGACGACGAACCCGGCCTCCTGCAGCACCTGCTCGACATGGAGCCGCTCACACTCGCGGTCGAGCCCGGGAGCCATGCCGCTGAGCGTGTCAGGGACGTCGAGAGCGCGGCACGCGTCGAGGAGCACGTCGTCGTACGCGTGCGACAGACCGACCCGCCGCGCCATCGGCGTGCCGGACGGGACCGTCGCGAGCTCGATGCGCAGGCGCCGGGCGTGGTGGGCGATCCGCTCGATCGGCTGCCCGACCTGCACCGGAGGCGGGCTCGCGGGGCGACGACGACGGACCACGCGCGCGGCCACCCTCCCGGCGAACCGGACAAGGGCGCGCCAGTAGAGCACACAGCCGACGACGGCGCTCGGACCGAACATGACCAGCGCGAGGACGAGCAGCCCGCTCAGCGGGCTGGGCAGCCCATGTCCCATCCCTGGAACGGTAGACCGGGCATCGCCCCCGCACAATCGGCCCCCCACCATCGGCATGGCGAAGCCCGGCCGCAGCCGCGCAGCTGCGTCCGCGGCCGTGCGCCGTGACCGACGCAACCTCCGAATCGGGGGGTGTCCGAGCGCACCTGCGCGGGGTACCGTCACAGCAGACGTTGGCAGCGGCGTCGGACCTCGACCTGTCATGAGGTGGCTCATGTCGCAGGAGTGCACGGCGTCGCGAACAGCGACCGATCCCCTGAGCGACCACGCCCTGGCGCGGTCGCCGCTCACTCGGAACGGAGGGTCGATGAGCCGCCACGTCAGCCTCACCTCACCGGTGCCGCCGTTCCAGCCGGGAGGCGAGTTCACCCTCGGCGCCGAGGAGGAGCTCCTCCTCGTCGACGCCGACGGGATGCTGACCGACACCGCCGAGGCGCTGATCCAGCGGGTGGCGCCGCGCTCGAGCGAGGAGGCGCGGCCCAGCGCGGAGGTCTACCGGTGCCAGGTCGAGTTCGACACACCGGTCGCGCCGACCGCCGACGTGCTAGTCCGCAGCCTGGCGAGGGCGCGCGAGAGGGTGGTCGCCGAGGGAGAGCGGCCGATGGCGATCGCCGTCCACCCGGCCGGCGCCTTCGGCGACGTGCACATCACGCACTCGGCGCGCTACGACGTCCTCGGCGCCGAGTTCGCCGGCATCTTCCGCACGCCCACCTCGGCCTTCCAGGTCCACGTCGGCGTGCCCGACACGTCGGCTCTCGTCTCGGCGTTCCGCGGTCTGCGCAACCGGCTGGCGATGTTCCGGGGCCTGGCTGCGGGCTCACCCTTCTGGCACGGCCGTGACTCCGGGCTCGCGTCGTCACGAGCCGCGATCATGTGGTCCTACCCGCGCGTCGGCGTGCCGCCGATCTTCCACAGCTTCGAGGAGTACGTCGCGCTGGCCGAGGACGAGATCGCGGCGGCGGAGGCGCCCGACTCCAGCTATCTGTGGTGGGACCTGCGGCCGCAGCCCCGTCTCGGCACGGTCGAGCTGCGCGTGATGGACGCGCTCTCCTCGCTCGACCTCGCGGCCGGCATCGCGGCGCTGGCCCAGGGCCTCGTCCGTCATGCCGTCGAGGCGCCTCCGAGCGTGGACCTGCCGGCGGCCGTGGCCCGGGAGAACGACTTCCGGGCCGCGCGCTACGGCCTGGACGCCCGGATCGTCGACGTGGACGGGCAGATGCGGCCGTTGCGCGCCATCGCGCTGGAGGCGATCGACGAGGCTCGCGCCAGCTTGGACAAGGACGGCTCGGCCGACCCGCTGGAGGTCGTGACGGCTGCGCTCACCGGCGAGACCGAGGTGGAGCGCCAGCGGCGCATCGTGGCGGAGGGCGGCCTGAAGCGGTTGCTCGCCGACCTGGCCCAACGCACGCTCCCGGTCCCCTGGGTGCCCCGACCGGCCGCTGACTCGGCGAGGTGACCGCGGTGATCGGGGCTACGTGATCTCAGGCAGTCTCTGCGCCGCACCGAGTAGCACGCGGAAGGGATCGCGACGCTCGGCGAGACGGTCGAGGACGGTGCGGCTGGTCCAGCGGTCCGGGCGCAGGTCCGGGTCGTCGAGCTCGTCCCAGCCGAGGGGGACCGAGACGGGCGCCCCGGGCGCGGGTCGCGGCGAATAGGGACCGACGAGCGTCTTGTTGATCGCGTTCTGCGTGTAGTCCAGCCGCGCCAGCCCGCCGCGTGCCTTGACCTCCCACTTCCAGCTCACCAGCTCGGGGACGACCTTGCCGACCGTGCGGGACAGCTTCTCGACCCAGGCTCGGGTGTCGTCGAAGGTGTACCCGGCCACGATCGGGATCCAGATCTGGATCCCTCGGCGGCCCGTCACCTTGGGCCGAGCGATGATGCCCAGGTGCTCCAGGGCAGTGCGGTGCAGGCGTGCGAGGGCCAGCAGGTCGTCCCAGCTGGTGCGCTCCCCCGGGTCGAGGTCGATCAAGGCGTACGTCGGCTCGTGGGGCGCGGACGTGCACGACGTCCACGGATGCCACTCAAGAGCGCCGAAGTTGGCCGCCCAGACCAGCGCGGCCGGCTCGTCGGCGACGACGTACGTCGACGTCTCGCCCTCGTCGGCCTCGGGGTTGTCCCACGCGCCGACCCACGCGGGCGCATGCGACGGACGCTGCTTGTGCCAGAAGCCCGGATGATCGGCGCCGTCCGGGTAGCGGCGCAGATTGAGTGCCCGGCCGCGCAGGTAGGGCAGTGCGACCGGTGCGATGCGCGCGGTGTAGGCGAGCAGCTCCCGCTTGGTGATCGGCGGCTCGCCGGGCAGGCCCGGGAAGAGCACCTTGTCGAGGTTCGTGACCTTCAGCGTCCGGCCGAAGACGTCCCACGTGCCCTGCCTGCCGAGGTCGCCCAACGCGTCGATCGCCTCGTCCGGCAGCGGCTCCGGCAGGAGCGAGACGCTCGCCTCGGCCACGGGAGCGTCCGAGCGCCACCACCGGTCCGGGTCGGCCTTCACCTCCTCGTTGGTGCGACCGCTGGTGACCGACCGCGGGTGCTCCTCGGGGTCCCAGCCGTCGACGGCGTGCTCGTCGTGCTTGTGCAGGAGCATCCAGCTCCGCTCGTCGCGGCGCACGAGGACGAGCCGGCCGCGCAGCTTCTCGCCGTGCACCTCGGCGTGCAGCTCGCCGCCGCGGACGGCGGCACCCGGGTCGTCGGTGTGCACCGGCTCCCACGTCCCGATGTCCCAGACGATCACGTCGCCACCGCCGTACTCGCCGTGCGGGATGACGCCTTCAAAGGTGAGGTACTCGATCGGATGGTCCTCCACGTGGACGGCGAGCCGCCGCGCTGCCGGGTCGAGCGTCGGACCCTTCGGCACCGCCCAGCTGACCAGGACGCCGTCGATCTCGAAGCGCAGGTCGTAGTGCAGGCGCCGCGCCCGATGTCGCTGCACGACGAACCGCCGGCCCTCCCCCGGCCCCGCCACGGCGCCGCGCGGCTCGCTCGTGCGCGCGAAGTCGCGCTTGCGCCGGTAGACCTCGAGCGGGTCGGTCATAGCGGTCAGGTTCCCACCGGCCGCTGGGCGGAAGCACGAGGAGGAATCGTGCAGCCGCTGGTGTGACACCGGTCCCGGATGGATGCCACCCTCGAGTTCATCGGAACGGCGACCACGCTGTTGCGACTCGGCTCGCACACCCTGCTGACCGACCCCGACTTCCGGCCGCGTGGCAAGCGCGCCTACCTGGGCAACGGCCTCTTCTCGAAGCGCCGGACCGAGCCCGCGCGGCAGCCCGACAACCTGCCGGCGCTGGACGGGATCGTTCTCTCCCACCTCCACGGCGACCACTTCGACCCGGTCGCACGCGAGCGGCTGGGTCACGACCTCCCGGTGCTGACGACGCCTGCGGCGAGCCGCAAGCTCGGCCGTTGGGGATTCCACGCCTCGCAGGGGATGCGCACCTGGCAGACCACCCACGTCGCCGACGGGCTCAGCGTGACGTCGGTGCCGGGCGAGCACGCCCCGTCGTATGCACGGGCGCTGCTGCCGCCCGTCATGGGCTCGGTGGTGGAGGCGCGCGACGAGAACGGCGCGCCGTTCCGCGTCTATGTCACCGGTGACACCCTCCTGCGGCCGTGCCTGCGCGACATCATCGACCGGGTCGGGCCGGTGTCCGGACGGTCTCGAGAGGTGACGCCGTATCCCTCCTGCCGGCGTGAGGTTCACCGACGACGCCCTTCGGGAACCGGGTCGGCCCCACCGGATGACCACCCGGTGACCATCCGACCACCCGAGAACCACCCGCCGACCTCCAGGAGGGCAGAGCCATGGCGACCCCCGTCGTCCGACTGACCCAGCAGATCGAGGGCGCCACGTCGCTCGACGGCCTCGCGCACGCGCTGCAGCCGCTTGCCGACGCCGTGGTCGCCGACCCGATGCGTCGCCACGTGCTCCAAGGCCACTGGCTCGGCCACGCACTCCACCCGCTGATGACCGATCTCCCGATCGGCTTCTGGACGTCGGCGAACGTGCTCGACCTGCTGGGCGGACGGTCCGCCCGGCCCGCCGCGCGCATGCTGACGGGTCTCGGTGTCGCCAGCGCGCTGCCGACCGCGCTCACGGGGTGGGCGGAGTTCGCCGGACTGCGCACCGACCGCGACCGGCGCACGGCGACCGTCCACGCGATCGGCAACATCGTCGCGTCGACGTGCTACTTCGCGTCCTGGCGCGCCCGCCGGCGCGGTCACTGGACAGCGGGCGTGGCCTGGGGACTGGCGGGTGCCACCGTGGCGTCGGGAGCCGGCCTGCTCGGCGGACACCTGGCGATCGCGCGTGAGGTCTCCAGCAAGAACCCGGTCTTCGAAGGCGACTGACCTGGCACCCGGCCCCAGGACGACGGGGCCGTATCCGTGGACGATCACCTCGACATCCTCGGCGTCTTCGGCGCCCTCGGCGTCCGGCATCGCATGCACGCCAGCCCCAGCGACCCCACAAGCGATCGACCGACGCATCCGTCCCGCGCTTTTACCTTCTTTGGGTGAGTGCGCTGCCACACGATCCGGCGCAGAGTGAAAGCACGGCGCCCCGCAGGACGGCGCCGTCTCGGGGTAGCGCGACATGGGGAAACACTCGGGGAGAACAGTCATGGGGAACATGGGGGAACAGCACGGATCCGTCGGAGCCGGCTCAGGGCCGTGGGCGCGGTGGCGCAAGCTCGGGAGGCTCTCCAGCCTGGAGCCGGACTCGCTGCCCGGGTCTCAACGAGCCGAGTGGCTCTTCTTCATCGGCCTGGTCATCGGCGTGACGCTGCTGGGCCTCATCTGGGCGTCTGTGGCCTGGGTCCAGAACGGCTCGGGCTCGGCGACGAGCTCCGGACCAGGCGACCAGGGCGCCGCTCCGGTCGCGGGCGCGTCGTCCTCGACCGCGTCGGGGGCGTCCCGGTCGGCCGGGGAGAGCTCAGCGTCCTCGGCCGCATCCGGCGCCACGTCCGGCACGGCGTCCAGCTCTGCCTCGAGCTCCGCGCCCGCCACCACGGCCGAGGTCGAACGAACCACTCTCGGTCGGTGCAGCAGTGCCCTGGTGGCGCTGAGCGACCCCTTGCGGGCCGCCGGTCCGGCGATGGACCAGTGGGCGATCCACATCGGGGCGATGAACAAGCTCGTCGTGGGCGCCATCTCCCTGGCGCAGGCGACCCAGTTCTGGGAGCAGACGAGGGTCGGCGCCAAGCATCGGATCGCCAGGTTCCAGCGAGCCCGAGCGGCGATGCAGCACAGTGGCCTCGACTGCCCCGCGCCAGCACTCGTGGGGGCGTCGACCGACCCGGCCGTGCGCGCCTGCTCGAGACTCGTGCTCGCCGATCTGCGCGCCGTCCAGACAGCGGGCACCGCCATCGACACCTGGGGCATGCACGTCAAGGAGATGGAGCGGCTGCGCGCCGGGACACTGTCCGCGGCCGTCGCGGGCCAGATGTGGCTGAGGATGTGGCATCGGGGGCAGCAGCAGCTCGACTCCTATCGGGCGGCGGTCCGCACGGCGCGCCACATCACCGGATGCACACCCGACCCCCGGGCCACCTCGTCCCAGGGGAGCGCCGCGAGCTCCCCCGCCGTCGGGCCGACGAGCCCTTCGATGGACATGGGCAACATGGGCTGACCGCTACGGCCGCTCCGCTGGCCGAGGCACTTCGATGCCTGACGCCAGTCGAGACTCTGCCCCCGCGTGGGGACGACATCGGTCTGGTGGAGGACGCGCATGTGGACTCCCGAGGCTGCGCAGGTTGCCAGGGCCGGTTGCCACGACCCACGCCCGCATACGCCTCGTCAAACAAGGACCTCTCGACTCAGAGGTAGTCCTCGCGACGGAGCCAGCGCAGCGAGTACGCCCCGTAGACCGGGGGGAGGTAGGACGTCGCGATCCGCTGGGTGACGGCGATCGCGAAGGCAGGCGCTGACGGCACCCCGACCAGACCGAGGCTCGCCGCGATGGCGGCCTCGCCGACGCCGATGTTGCTCGGCACCGGGATGACGCTGGCGATGAGGCTGGAGGTCGCCGTCACCGCCACCGCGTCTGCGTAGGAGATCCCCGGATGGATCGCCTCCGTCATGCAGAGCAGGGCCGCGGCCGTGACGAACAGCGACGCGAAGTTGCTGCCCAGGAGGAGCGCCGCCCGTGCCGGGCTCTCCCCGACCACGCTGAGGGCCTCCCGCATGTGCCGAAGGGTGGAGAGCACGCCGCGCCGCAGCCGCGGGACCAGGGCGACGAGAACCCCTGATGCCGTCAGGGCGAGCGCGAGCAGGATGAGCAGGCGGACGACGTTCTCGCTGTCGAACGTGATCGAGGAGAGGAGGTTGCCGTCGACGAGGAGGAACACCAGGGTCAGCGTCACGTTGACCACCGCGCCGGCCGCGGAGTCCAGCGCCGTCTCCGTCACGCCGACCTCGGGCCGCTCCCCGAACTTCGTGACGAAGCCGGCGGTCAGCGCCGCGCGCCCCGCCGTCGCCGAGACGGCCAGCCCGACGAGCTTGATCGCATACTGCAGCTGGACCAGCGGCCAGAGCGGCAGCCGCGTGCGCACGGCCGACATCACCGTGACCGAGTCGCACACCGATGTCAGCTGCGCGACGAGGACGCCCAGGACGATCAAGGGCCAGGTCGCGTTCACCCACGAGTCGACGACGGCGCCCCAGTCGAGCTGCACCATGGCCGTGAGCAGGGCGTACGCCGCGAGCAGGATGATCGAGACGCGCAGCAGGTCCTGCCATCGCACGCGGACGATCGACGCCGGGGGCGACGGCGGCACACCCGTGCGCTCGCCGATGGCGCGACCCACGTCGGCGAGCACCGTCGATGGGCGGCGTACGCTCGCGCGCAGCGCCCGCGGGAGCCCTGCTCGCTGCAGGTAGGGCTGGGCCGCCGCGACCGCCTCGGGCCCCAGCGCCGCGACCGCCGCGTCCACCGCCCGCTCCGGGCCGACCACGAGGGCCTGGCTGGTCAGGAGAGTCGCCACGTCCTGGTGCCGCCGCGCTACCGGGGCGGCGACAGAGCCGTCCCCGAGGTCGAGCACCACGACCAAGCCGCCCGGTCCCACCACGTGCTCGAGCGTGAGCTGCCCATGCGACAGCCCGGCACCGTGCATCCGCCCCACCACGCGCCACGTCTCCAGAAGGGTGCAGTCGTCCAGGTCTGTGCCGGTGCTCTCCGGCTCAGCAGCGCCGCCGCCGCTGTCCGCGTCCCCTGGAGGCGCCAGGACGAGCAGCGCGTCACCCTCGGTCTCGGCGGCGGCGACGACCGACGCCACGGGGACGCCGGCCTGCTCGGCGAGGAGCGTCAGGAGCGCCTCGTGCTCCACCAGCTGGAGCCGGGTCGCACCGGGGATGACCTGGTCGCGGTAGAGGAGGGTGCGCCACCAGCGCGAGGCGCGGTAGGCGTCCACCGCGTCCCTGCCGTAGACCTTGACCCGCAGCCTCCGGCCGTCGGAGGAGGTGCCGTCGACGACCCGCGCGCCCACCGGCTGCACCGCGGCGAAGCGCAGGTCGTGCGCGTCGACCCCGAGAGTGCGCAGAGACACGGCGACGTCGGCCAGGTCGGGGTGCCCGGCCGGGGACGCCACCACCAGAAGCCCGACGCCGGCACTCGCGAGTCCCCACGCGAGCGCGCTCAACACGAACCCCGGGTCCGCCGTGCCGCTCATCCAGGCGCCGACGCCGAGCAGTGTGAGGAGCGCCAGGTCGTAGCGCCTCAGCGGCTCCACCATCCACGCCCGCAGCACGAGCAAGACCGCGCTGAGCACGGCCACGGGCAGGACCGGCTCGCCCCACGGGCCTTCGGGGCCCGCCTTGCCCACGAGTCCGGGCAGTCGACCGTCGACCACGACCGAGGTGAGGAGCGCGCCGAGGGCGGCGAGCGGCGCGGCGACGAGCAGGGTGAGCGTCAGCGGGGTGTGGCGCCAGGAGGAGATCACAGCGACGAGGACGACGATGACGGCGTACGCCGCCACCAGGACGTAGGCCGTCCGCCCGAATGTGACCGCCCAGTCGGGCAGCGCGGCCGCGACCTTCGCGAGGGCGTCCAGCATGGGACCGACGTGCATCGCCGCTCGTGTCGCCAGGAGGGCGACGACGACACCGATCACGGTCGTGGCGACGTCGAGGGGTCGACGCGCGCGGTGACTGTGCGGATTGACGAACCAGTGGGCGAGGGGACGCCGGCCCGTCTCGGCGGTCGGCGGGGGGCGGTCGTGGCTGGCGTCCGCGACGCGACTCACGGCCCCGCCTCCGCTCACCGCGGCAGCCTCGCCGTCAGGTCGGCGCGGTGGCCCAGGCTCTCCAGCCAGCCGACGAACACGCGGTGGAGCTCATGCGCGCCGACGACCATGTCCGCCGGGAGCGGAAGGTCGATCGGATGGACCACCATCGCCCGGTCCTGCCAGCCGCCCAGACCTCCGTGGCAGCCGACGAGGTCCTCGAACGCCGCCACCTCACCGAGATCGTCGACCAGGCTGTTGACGTAGAGGTCGGGGGCCTGGTCCATCGCGTCGACGCGGCGGAGGAAGTCGGCGGCGTCGGGCCCGAACGGTGCGAGGGGGTCGTCCCCGATGACCGATCCGTCGACCAGGCGGTGCTCCCCCGTGGCGCCGAGCACGAGCGTCCCGCGCGCCGCGGAGCGCACCACGACGAAGCCGATGCCCGGGTGTTCGGCAAGGCCGGGGACCAGCGCCGGGAAGCGTGCCGAGAGCTCCTCCAGCGTCAGCCGCCGAGGCTCGCCGGTCACGTAGACCAGCCCGAGGTTGCCCGACCCGAAGACCATGAACCGGTCAGTGGTCGCCGCGGGTCGCGCGGGCGAGGCGGGGGCCTCGCCAGCGTCCACCGCGACCGAGGTCTCGAGGCGGTCGGAGACCCGGTTGAGGGCACGTCCCACCACGGAGTCGCCACCGCCCGCGGAGGCGACCATGGAGTTGAGCGACCCGCTGCTCTCGGCGTTGCCCACGGCGTCGACGGCGGGGGCGTCCGCCAGCCGGGCGACGAGAGCCGCGAGCTCCTCGCCGTACCGGTCGGCGAAGATCTCCCCCTGCGACTGCCCGTGGTCGGAGAGCACGACGAGGTGGTAGCGGCGGGGCGCCACAGCGGCGACCTTCTCCAGCTGGGCGAGCACCGCGTCGATGCCCTCCAGGGCGGACAGCGCCTCCGGCTGGAGCAGACCCGCGTGGTGCGCGACCGCGTCGTAGTCGACGTAGTCGACGTAGACCACCCTGCGCCCGCGCAGCATCGCGTCGGCCACCAGCGTGGTGTTGAGGTCGCGGAGCACGCCCACGAGCGCGGCGCGCTCGGCGGCGAACCCCCAGCCGCGGCGAATCCGAGGTCGTACGTCGCGCCGACGCGCCCGCGCCGCCTGGAACCGCTCCCGCACGACCTCGCTCAGCGTCCGGTTGAAGCTGCGTGCGAACCCGGCCGGACGCCCCAGGAAGTCGGAGATCGCCTCCCGGGCCTGGCGCGTCTCCCGCGACCTCTCGACCGCGCTCATGGTGGCGACCGCGGTCGGCGCGTCCCCGGTGAACAGGTTGCTGATCGAGACCCCGTCGTCAGCCAGCAGCCCGTGCCCGTCGGAGTGCTGGGCTTCGATCTCGGCGGCGTCGCGCGGCCGGTTCGCGACCAGGACGCGCTGGGAGGCGCGGTCGACCCAGCGGAACGCCGGGATGCCGTCGATCGTGCCGTGCAGAATGCCCATCTGGCTCGCCGGTGTGGTCGCCGGCAGCATCGGGCGCCACTCGGCCATCTGATGGGTCGGGGTGCGATCGGCGCCACCCCGGAGCCAGCGCGAGAGGGTCGGGACGGTCCCCGCGCGGACCGCCACGTCGAGGACCGGGAAGGGCACGCCGTCGGCCTGGACGAAGACGACGCCCGGGATGTCGGGGTCGGGCAGCGTCACCGAGGTCCGACGCGCTCGGCGCAGCAAGGAGGCGGTCACCGCGTCGTCGGTGCCGGCTGTCGCCAGCCAGACCAGGATGGTCGAGGCGGCGGCGACCAGCCACGCGGCCACCACCGACCACCAGAACTCCGCCCATCCGGAGTCGGCCGAGGGGTAGAGGACGAGCCAGATCGCCAGCCATTGGCCGCCCAGCCCGAGGGCGATCGCCCCGAGCCATCCGAGTCGCACCGCCAGCGGCGTCAGAAGGAGCCGCAGCACCAGTCCGGCCACGAACACGAAGACGCCGCCGATGAGCACCTGCCACGCACTCTGCACCTGGTGTCCCGGGGCCAGCCACGCGGCCAGGAGCAGTCCCAGGGTCGCCCCGAGCACGCCGATGAGGGCCGCGAACAGGTCGCTCCAGCCGAGTGAGCGGATCACAGACGGTGGCCGTCGTCCCATGCCACCACTCCTCACCGCTCCTGCGTGGCTGGCGGAGCCCTTGTCAGATCATGGTCGGCGCAGCGGCTCGGGCCCCTCCCCTGAACTGGGTGAAGGGCTGCGGTCCGCCCGTGCATCCGACTCACACACCCGGCTCACAGCACCCTGCGCTCGCCCGGCACGAGCACGACGGCCTCGGCCTCGGCCGACGCCATGGCTGAGGCGAACCGCTCCCCCGGTGTCACGAACATGTGGTGGTGAGTCGCTCGCGCCACCAGACGGAGCCCGCGCGGGAAGAACGTCCCCCAGTGCACCGGAACGGCCCAGCGTGCCCCGACGCGTGCCACCATCTGAGCGGCCTCGCCCGGATCGAGGTGCTCGTCCCCCAGCGAGTGCCCCCAGCCGCCGACGGGCACCAGCGCGAGGTCGACGGGCTCGACCGCCGATACGTCGACCTGTGAGCCGGTGTCCCCGGGATACCAGAACGACCGGCCCTCGCACTGCACCCGGAAGCCCAACGCCGGCCCGCGGTAGGGCGAGCCGGGGAGGCGCCGCCCGTCGTGGTACGCCGGCAGCACCTCGATCGTGACCCCGTCGAGCTGGAGCTCGTCGCCCGGCTGGACCGGTCGCACGTCGGGTCGGTCCCGCAGGAGTCGTTCGCCGCCGCGTGGCACCAGCACCGGCGTCGCGGCCGCCACCCGACGCAGCGACGGCAGGTGGAGATGGTCGGCGTGCAGGTGGGAGATCAGGACGAGGTCGGCCTGCGCGGCAGTGGCGACCGGCCGGTCGGCGTACCGCCTCAGGTGGAAGAGCCTGTCGCTCAGCAGCGGATCGGTCACGATGCGCCACGTGACCAGCTCGACGGTCGCCGAAGAGTGACCCCACCAGGTGACGGCGAGACGGTCGGGCGTCATGTCGCCGAGTGTCGCAGCGGGTCGCCGGCGCGGCCGCCACCCGTGACGGGTGATGTCACCGCCGCGCTCTCGGTGCCCGCGCGCACCCTGGACGTGCGACTCGTCCGGGACACCGACTGACGAGCCGAGAAGAAGGGCTTCTGGCCCCGACCGGCCGTCGGCTCTGGGGTGGTCACGACGGCGGCGGACCGTCGCCAGTAGGCTCCGGTCGGAGGCTCCATTCCGTAGAGGGTTCCGTAACGGGTTCCGTCGATTGAAGAGTGGAACCCCCGGGCCTCTAGCTCAATTGGCAGAGCAGCGGACTTTTAATCCGTAGGTTGTGGGTTCGAGACCCACGGGGCCCACCGGGATCATGTGTGGCGCTTCGGAGTGTTGCCGCCGACGACGAGCACCGTCAGGGCTCGCTCGAGCTCTTCTCCTCCTCGGCTGCCGAGCGCCAGCCACGGGCGAACTCTCCAACCAGGGCGGCGATTCCACCCAGGACCGCCGTCAGCAGGACGAGCGCCAAGAACACACCGACCCCCCACAGCACGACTTCGCCGAAGGCGACGTGGGACCAGTCCATGTGACACAACGTAGGCACGGGAGAACGACTAGGAAACCGCCGGACGTCCACGATGCATAGCCCGCTCGTGTCACTGCTCGTCAGCAGCCATCGACCGACTCGGACGAGCTCCGAGTGCGGGGCGGCCCCCAGCGCCACTCGTCTGGACGCTGGGGGCCTCGCTAGGCGTCCCGCACGTGCGTTCGCTCCAGCGTGCGCATGCAGTACCCCTGTCCACGAAAGTAAAAAGCCTCGATGCTGCCTTCGTCGACGGCCGCTGCCCCGGCGACGGGGAGGGAGCCACGGGCCGGGGCAGCGGAGGGCCCGAACGCGGGGGACGGCTGGGGGGCCAGTTCGCGCCGAGTGCCCTGTCGACCGCGCTCACGTCCGGGGAGACGTTTGGATCACGCGCTCGACACGAAATGAGACCAACAACGCGCACCATGCGGACGTTCTGCGAAAACTGCCGGCCTCGATCAGCACCCATCGGCAGCGCCGGCAACGTCAGTGGCGCCCCGCCTCTGCGTGAGAGGCGGGGCGCCGGTCTTCCTGCTCTCGATCATGCTCCGTCGTCGACGCGGACGAACCACCCCCGGGGGTGAGATACGCCCCTCGGGTGGGCGCTGGCATCCACGTGGGCTACGGCGCCGCGCATCCTGGGCCAAAGTCCCAGGACCTAGGTCCTTCGTCGACTCGGTCCGTTCGGACGATTCCTCCCCAGTGGCCGGAGACCTACCGTCATTCCATGGCGGAGGAGCGCGGTCGGCACGCGGGCGAAGAGGGAGACGTCTTCGGCACGTGGCCCACGCAGCCTGACGGCGAGGAGCCCACGGGCGGGCGCCGCGCGTCCACCGTGCCGCCCTCATGGGCACCGAAGGTGGTCGCCCCGCCCGCCGCCCCGCCGACGTCTGCACCACCCGCCACCCCGCCGACGCCTGCACCGCCGCCGTCTGCACCGCGCGTCGAACCGCTGGTGACCGCGCCGCCGGCCGCACCGCCGATGCCTGCACCGCTCGTCGCACCGCTGGTGACCGCGCCACCCGTCGAACCGCCACCCGTCGACCGGCTGGCCCTCGAGGAGCCGACCCTCGAGCAGTCACGCGTCGATGAGCCCGTCCACGACATCGCACCGGATCCGGCAATGACCAGGGTGCTCGAGGTGATCGACGAGCCTCTCGACGAGCCTGACCTGTCGCTGCCGCCGGAGCCGACGCCCGCCGCTGCGAAGCGCAGCGCGCCTGTTCCCGTACGGCACACCTTCGCCCCGCGCACCCGAGCCCGCAGGGCCGTCGCGGCCGGCACACTGCTGGCGGCCGGAGCGGCCGTGCTCGGCTGCTACGTCGCCGCACGCGAGAGGGACCTGCCCAGCATCGGGATCGCCGTGACGCTCTGGGTGCTGACCGGGATCATCTGGGCCGTGCACTCGGGCACGAGCGTCACGCGCCTCACGGTCCGGGGCGGTCAGCTCCAGGTCACACGGCAGGGCGTCCGCACGACGATCGACCTCACCAGCAGCTACACGCCGGTCGAGGTCTACGGCCGCCCGGGCAGGCACGGCTGGAAGGTCGTCTTCCGCCGCCGCGACATGAGCCCGTTCGTCATCGACCAGTCGATGGTGGATCCGGCGGAGTTCATGAGCGTGCTGCAGTACTACCGACCGAACCTGAACGTCGAGAAGCGGTAGGTCCGGCCGGCGCTCACCGGCAGTCACCCACGCCTCAGGCGGGCAGGTGCACGCCCCGCTCGCCGGCGTCGGTCAGCCGCGTCTCCTCGGCGGCGGTCTCCTCCAGCTCACGACGCCGCGCATCCTCACTCGCGGCTCGCTCGGCGTCGTACTGTCCGGGCGGCGACACCAGAGAGGATGCGCCGCCTTCGAGGCGCTCGAGCGCGGAGCGCCCGAAGATCTGCTGCAGGGTCGTCGTCCGCTCCGAGCGACCGCGGCCGAGGAACGAGATGAACCAGTGCAGGACGGCGGTCAGCCGGTTCTTGAAGCCGGTGATGTAGAAGAGGTGGACGGCGAGCCACATCAGCCAGGCGAGGAACCCGCTCACCTTGAGATTGCCGATGGAGGCGACCGCTTTGAAGCGGCTGATCGTCGCCATGGAGCCCTTGTCGAAGTACTTGAACGGGCCCTGCGACGGCTTGCCCTCGAGACGCCGCTCGATCTCCGTGGCGGCGTACTTGGCGCCCTGGATGGCGACCTGCGCCACGCCCGGCAGGTGGTCGAGGTTGATCATGTCGCCGACGACGAAGACTTCGGGGTGGCCCGGCAGCGTGAGGTCGGCGTTGACCGCGATGCGACCCGCCCGGTCCAGCGGCGCGCCGGTCTGCTCCGACAGCGTCTGGCCCAGCGGCGACGCCTGCACGCCGGCCGCCCAGATCTTGGTGACCGTCTCGATCCGCTCGCTGCGGCCGTCCTTGAACTTCCACTCCAGGCCGCGCTCGTCGACGCCCGTCACCATCGCTCCGAGGACGACCTCGACGCCGAGTTTCTCCAGCGACGCCTGGGCCTTCTCCCCCAGCTTGGCGCCGAACGGCGGCAGCACCTGCGGTGCGGCGTCGACGAGGATGACGCGGGCGTGCCGCGTGCTGATCAGCTTGAAGTCACGCTTGAGCGTCCGGTTGGCGAGCTCGGCGATCTGGCCGGCGAGCTCGACGCCGGTCGGGCCGGCGCCGACGACGACGAAGGTGAGCAGGTGGTCGAAGGGGTCGCCGCGCCGCGCCGCCAGCTCCGCCATCTCGAACGCGCCGAAGATGCGGCCGCGCAGCTCCAGGGCGTCGTCGATGCTCTTCATGCCGGGCGCGAACTCAGCGAAGTGGTCGTTGCCGAAGTAGGACTGCCCGGCGCCGGCGGCCACGATGAGCGAGTCGTAGCCGACCGTGATGGGACGCCCGAGCAGCTCGGAGGTGACCGTGCGCGCCTCGAGGTCGATGTCGGTGACCTCGCCGAGCAGGACGGTCGCGTTCTCCTGGCTGTGGAGGATCTCGCGGGTGGGCGGCGCGATCTCGCCCTGGGAGAGGATGCCGGTCGCGACCTGGTAGAGCAGCGGCTGGAACAGGTGGTGCGTCGTCTTGGCCACCATGGTGACGTCGACGTTCGCGTGCTTGAGGGCCTTCGTGCCGAACAAGCCGCCGAACCCTGAACCAATCACCACGACCTGGTGACGATCTGACATGTCCCTACCTCTCGTAGCCGAACGAGCGATTCATTTGAACGTTCCAGGCTATTGTCTCGCGCGTCGTTGCCAGGCTCAAAGCGGTACCCCCTCCCTATCCTCACACTCGTCGCGGACCGCGGGCGAGGCGCTGCCGGCGAACCGCTCCGGACGATGTTTGAGGAGCGCACAGCAGGGGTATGTCCCCCGAAGCTCTCGGACGTCTCAGCACCGGAGGACCCCGCGTGCCGCTCAGCAGACCGGCTCTCACCCTGGCCCCAGGGCCGAAAGGGGTGCAGGAAGCCCGCCAGTGGGTGGTCACCACCTGCCGTGACATCGGGCGTCACGACCTGGTCGAGTGCGCAGAGGTCGGCGTCGCCGAGCTCGTCGCCAACGCGATCCTCCACGGTGCCGACCCCATCAGCGTGCGCGTGCGCGGCACCGTCGGACACCCGCGGATCGAGGTGCGCGACGCCTCGGTCGAGCGGCCGGTCCTGCCGTCCGCCCAGCCGCTGGCCGCCGACGACGACCTTCTGCTCACCTTCGGCCGCGGCCTCACGATCGTCGCTCGGAGCTCGACGGCGTGGGGCGCCGAGATCGAGGCGGACGGCAAGGTCGTCTGGTTCGAGCCCGCCGCGGAATTCGCAGACGACGGGGTCAAGGGGGTCATCTCCGACCTCGCGCCACGGCGTGACGAGAGCGAGGCACCCGACCTCTTCGACGTCGCCCTCCGCGGGGTGCCGCTCGAGCTGTACGTCGGCTTCCAGGCGCACTTCCGTGAGCTGCGCCGGGAGGTCCGCCTCCTGGCGCTCGCGCATGCCGCCGACTATCCGCTCGCCGACGACCTGTCCGAGCTCTTCGCCGCCCTCGAGACCGAGCTGCACACCGGGATCGGGCTGACCGAGTTCCTCGAGCCGCCCTCAGACGGCGGCGATGCCACCGGCGGCCCCCAGGGCGGCGGCACCGGCACGGCCGACCTGACGGTTCGCATGCCCCGCTCGGCCGCTCCGACGCTGCGACGCTTCCTCGGCCTACTCGACCTCGCCGACGAGTTCTGCCGGCAGGAGCGGCTGCTGGCTCTCGCTCGCACGGAGGAGCAGCGGGCCTTCCAGACGTGGTTCCTCGGCGAGTACGTCCGCCAGGCAGAGGGCCGCGCCCCGCTCTCCTGGCCCGGTCTTCCCCAGCAGCTCCAGGCGGTCGCTCGGTAGACTCCGCATCCCGATGAGCGACGAGCACCCCCACGGCCACCGCCGCGGCCACCCCCACGACCACCACTTGCAGCACGAGGTCGAGGCCGATCTGCACCGGATGCCGGTCGACTCCGACGTCACGGCGTCGCCCACCTCGCGCCCGTTGCGTGAGCTGGTCGGCGAGTGTGCCGACCTCCTGCCGGCGATCGCGGTCGGCGGTGCGCTGGGATCACTGGCCCGCTGGGGTCTCGCCGAGGCGTTCCAGCACGACGCCGGCCAGCTCGCGTGGGGGACGCTCATCGCCAACGTGGTCGGCTCGTTCCTGCTGGGCCTGCTGATGGCGTTCGTGCTCGATGTCTGGTCCGACCGCAGGTATGTCCGACCGTTCCTCGGCGTCGGTGTGCTCGGCGGGTTCACGACCTTCTCGACCTACGAGCTGGACACACGCGGGCTGCTGGCGTCGGGCCGGCCGGGGCTCGCGCTGCTCTACCTGGTCGGGTCGATCCTCGCCGGGCTCCTCATGGTCGGCGTGGGGGTCGTGGCGGGCCGCACGGCGATCGACCGCCGCCGCGACGCGGAGGCAGCCCGATGACGGCGTTGCTCGTCCTCGTCGGGGGCGTCATCGGTGCGCCGACGCGCTACCTGACCGACCTCGTCGTGCAGTCACGGCATGCCTCGCGGATCCCCTGGGGGACCCTGACGGTGAACGTGGTCGGCTCGCTGGTCCTCGGCCTCGTCGCCGGTCTCGCCTCGGTCCACCATGCCCCCGCCTGGGTGCTCACGCTCGTGGGGACCGGGTTCTGCGGGGCGCTGACGACGTTCTCGACGTTCTCCTTCGAGACCTTCCGCCTGCTGGACGAGCGACTCTGGGCGACGGCGCTCGTCAACGTCGTCGGGTCCGTCGCCGCCGGGCTCGCCGCGGTCACGCTCGGCTTCTGGCTCGGCTCGCTGCACTGAGGCCGGGCCGGCCGCCGGGCTGGCTGCGCCAACCTCGAGCCGACCGCTGCGCCGACATTGAGCCGACCGCGGGCTACGCCCAGCCGAGCTCGTGCAGCCGCTGGTCGTCGAGACCGAAATGGTGGGCGACCTCGTGGACGACGGTGATGCGCACCTCTTCGACGAGCTGCTCCTCGCTGTCGCAGTAGTCGAGCAGCGGGCCACGGAAGATGAGGATCCGGTCGGGCAGCGCGCCGGCGTACCGACTGTCCCTCTCCGTCAGTGCCACGCCGTCATAGAGCCCCAGCAGATCGTCGGGCTCGCCCTCGGGCGGCTCGTCCTCGACAAGCACGACGAGATTCTGGACGAGCGAGGCCAGCGACTCGGGGATCTGGTCCAGCGCGTCGTCGACCAGATCGTCGAACCGCTCCGGCGACACCTCGATGGGCACACGCTGAGCCTACGGCGCGCCGCCTGGCGACACGGCGCTGCTCGATCCGCCGCCCAGCTCGCCACAGGTCCAGCAGCGCCGACTGGGCCCTGGCAGGCAGCGCTGAAAATGCCGAGAGCCGCCCAGCTTCCTGGGCGGCTCTCGCTTGACGCGACCCCGACGGGACTCGAACCCGCGGCCTCCGCCGTGACAGGGCGGCGCGCTAACCAACTGCGCTACGGGGCCTTGCTTGTGCTCCCTGCGGGAGCGGTGGAACTCTAACCCATGGGCGCTCTCGGCTCCCAATCGGGGGCGTTTGCGCCGGTCACAGGTGGGTTGGCCCGATAGCCCGGCACCGTCATCGCCGGCGGGCGCTCCGAGGTCGCCACCTCGCGCACGTGCCAGGTTCGGTCGCGCTGGATGAGCGGCAGCGCCACGCTGTCGGGCGCCTGGCGGCCGGTACGACGCTCGGCCACCGCCATGATCTCGGTCGCCATCGCCGACAGGTCGTGGATGCTCTGGTGGACGTGGGCGCGCTGCCCGAGGTCGACCTGTGCGATCGCGCGGAGCCCGTCCCGCTCGTGCGTATCGAGCAGCGTGGCCAGCTCGACCCCGTAGCCACACGGGACCGACAAGGACGCGAAGTGGTCACGGCGGATCGCCCACTCCCCTGCGAGCGGCTGGACGACGGCGCTGAGCTCGGGGCGGTGGAGCGCGAGCCAGGGGCGCGCCACCAGCTCGGTGACGCGTCCCCCTTCGGCCGCCACCCCGTCGCCGAGGTCCAGCCTGCGGTCGTAGAAGCCCTTGACGAGCCGCACCTCCGGCCGCGTCAGCATCGGGCCCAGCAGGCCGGTGACGAAGTGGGTGTCCCAGTCGGTGAGGTCGGCGTCGATGAAGAGGAGGACGTCACCGGAGGTGACGAAGAGCGACTTCCATAGTGCCTCGCCCTTGCCAGGTCGGACACCCACCTCAGCGAGCACGTCGGCCACCGACCAGACCTGTGCCCCGGCCGCCTGTGCTCGCTCTCCCGTGGCGTCGGTCGAGAGCGAGTCCATGACGACGAGCTCGTCGACGAGCGGCAGGTCGACCATGAGACGCCGTCGGATCCTGCTGACGACGTCGGCGACCGTGGCCTCCTCGTTGCGCGCCGGGATCACCACGCTGATCCGCTGCTCTCCCTTCGCCTCCAGGAGGTCCGCGGTCGACCACTGCGCCGCCTCGCTGGTGGACTCGCGGAACCAGGCCGCCGCCTTCGGATCCATGTCAGGACCTCAGGACGTCGCCGGCTCGTGGCGCAGCTCGTCGGGCAGCAGGTAGTCGTCGTCGATGTCGCGCCAGCCGGCGAGGGTCTCGACGGTGGCGATCACGTCACGTGCGGCGCGGACGTCGTGGACGCGGACGATGTTGCCGGGCGTGCAGGCGAAGAAGGCCAAGGCGGCGTGCGTGGCCGCATCGCGACCGCGCGGGGTCCGCCCGGTGATGGCACCCAGGAAGTCCTTGCGCGAGAGGGCCAGCAGGACGGGCCGACCCAGGCCGCGCACCTCGTCGATCCGCCGCAGCATCGAGACGGTCTGAGCCGGGGTCTTGGTGAAGTCCGGCCCGGGGTCCACGACGAGGGCGTCACGGTCGAGGCCGCGCGCGACCGCCTGCTCGATCCGGTCCTCGAGGAACCCGAGGACGTCGGAGGTGACGTCGTCGTACAGGTCCTGCTCCTGGAGCCGGACCTTCGGCCGCGCCCGAGTGTGCATGACGACGAGCGCCGCCCCGTGTCGGGCGCAGCTGTCCGCGACCTCCGGGTAGAGCAGCCCGCTGACGTCGTTGATGATGTCGGCCCCGGCCGTCAAGGCCGCCTCGACCACGGTCGGCTTGTAGGTGTCCACGCTGACCAGCACGTCCGGGTGGTGCTGGTGGAGCCACGACACCAGCGGGAGCACCCGCTCGGCTTCGACGTCGGCGTCGAGCTCGGGCTGGTTGGTGATCGCCGACTGACCCCCGATGTCGATGATGTCGGCACCGGCCTCGACCATCTCGGCACACAGCTCGATGCGCTGGTCGACGTCGGTGAAGCGCCCGGCGTCGGAGAAGGACTCCGGGCTGGCGTTCACCACCCCCATCACGAGGGTGCCGTCGACGGTGGTGGTGCGCCCCCGGATCGCCAGAGTCGGACCCGGCCGCCGCGAGTCGACGGAGTTGAGAGGTCGGTCCACGGGCCTCATTCCATCATCCGGGCGAAGCCGGCCGGTCCCGCGTCCCCCTTGGCCGCCACCGGCAACGGGCGTCGGGCGCGGCCCTTCCATGCGCCGGATCGGCCCGACACGCCGAGCGGTACGGCGTGTCGGGCGAATCCGGCGCAGCGAACGGCCACGGCCCCGCGGCTCAGCGCGCGGATGCAGGCTGCCCGGACCACGCGGCAGAGAGGAGCGCGGTGAGGTTCTCCCGAGTGACGGGCGCGGGGTTGCTCGACGGGATCGCCGCCATGATCGGCCCGACTGCCGTCGCGATGCCGCTCTCGGGCATCCCGTAGTCCTTCAGCGCCGAGGGCGCCGAGACACGCGCCCGCAGAGTCGAGAGCCCCTCGACGGCGGACGGGGCGTCCCAGGCACGGGCGATGCGGTGCGTCGCCTCGGGCGCCCACGGCGCGTTGAACGCCAGCACGTGCGGCAGGACCACGGCGTGCGTCGGCGCGTGGGGCAGGTGGAACGTGCCACCGAGGACGTGGCAGATCTTGTGATGCATCCCGCTGCCGGCCGAGGCGAACGAGACGGCGGCCAGGTAGGCGCCGTACAGCGTCTGCTCGATGCCGGCGACCTCCGACGGGTCCGAGGCGACGCGCACGAGCCCCTCCGCAAGGCCGCGAAGCCCCTCTGCCGCCAGCGCTTGGTCGATGGGGTCGACGCGCGGCCCCCACATGGCGTCGACACCGTGCGCCACCGCGTTGAGTCCCGAGGCGACGGCGACGTCGACCGGCAGACTGGCCAACAGAGTGGCGTCGTACACGATCGAGGTCGGAAGGACCACCGAGGCGACCCCGGTGGTCTTGGTCTCCCCCTCCGTCAGGCCCCACACGTCGGTGGCCTCGGATCCGGCGTACGTCGTCGGCACGGCGATGATCGGCAGGCCCGTCGTGAGCGCGACCGCCTTGCCCAGTCCCGTCGCGGAGCCGCCCCCGACCGTGACGATGACGTCGGCGCCGGAGGCCGCGGCCGCCGTCCGGGCACGATCGGCGACCTCGAGCGGCACATGCATCACGACCTCGTCGTGCCGCAGCACCACCGGCAGGGTGGCGGCGATCGACTCCACGACCTTTGACGGGCGACGGGAGGCGATCAGCATCACCTTGCTGGCACCGATGGCCTCGATCTCGGCCCCGACCGCCGCCGACGCCTCACCGGGCGCGAAGACCACCCGCTGCGCGAGGCTCTGGTGAACGAACTTCATGCCCCTCCCTGGGAAAGGCGCCCGCACCAGCACCATCGGCCGCCGACGAGGCTCAGCGTAGACGGCCGGTTGACACCGCACGGCGGGCGTTCAACGATGGTCGACACGGCAACCACAGGGTGGGGCGTCCGGGAGTCCCGGCGAGGAGAGCGCGATGGGCAGCGCGTGGAACTTCATGGACTTCGCCAGCAAGAGCAACCTGCTCGAGGGCATTCGGCGTGAGTCCGCAGGCATGTTCGCTCTGGTGGAGGATCCGAGCGCCTGGAAGGCGCCGACGGGCGCCGGCGACTGGCAGGTCCGCGACGTCATCGGTCACCTGATCGACACGACGGAGACCTACTTCGTCGGCTTCGACGCCGCCAACGGGAAGGGCGAGCCACCACCGTCGGTCCCGCTGCGCGACATGGCCGTCCATGTCAACCAGGGGGCACGAGCGTTCCGCGAGCTGGAGCGCGGGGCGGCGCTGGACAGGCTGCGTACGGCGCTCGAGAAGATGCTGGGCATCGAGGAGGCCCTGACGGCCGAGGACTGGGGTGGGCTGCAGATCCCCCACAAGTACATGGGTCCTCTGCCAGCGTTCTTCTACCCGGTCTTCCAGCTGGTCGACTACACGGTGCACAGCTGGGACATCCGCGAAGGGACCGGACGACCGCACGCACTCGACGCACGCTCCGCCGACCTGTTGGTGCCGCTGTGCTTCGTGCTCTGGCAGGCGACCCTGGAGATCGCACCGGATGCCGCGCCGATGGAGCTGGGCGTCCGCATCGACTCCGGCGAGAACGCCGGCGGCACCAGGATGGTGTGCAGCCCTGACGGCCTCGCCTGCTCGCCCGAGCCGCTCGACGACGTCGCGGCGGTCATCGACTTCGATGCGGCCAGCTTCGTGCTGACCGCCTACGGTCGCATGAACGCTGGCAGCATCCACGGCGACCAGGAGCTCGCCCACCGGTTCCTCGGAGGCTTCTTCCGAATCTGACTTCTCCGACTGTCCCCACTGTCCCCACTGTTCCCCCACTGTTCCGACTCCGAGAGGGATGAGATGACCGCGATCGACCTCGATGCCATCGCCGCCGAGCGCGACCGGATCCGAGCCGACTACCTGGCAGATGTCGCGACGAGGCCGGCGAGCAGCGCGCGCGGGCTGCACCACTTCGCCCTGATCTGCTCGGATGTCCGCAGAACGATCGACTTCTACCAGGGTCTCTTGGAGTTCCCGCTCACCGAGATCTTCGAGAATCGCGACTACGCGGGCTCCAACCACTTCTTCTTCGACATCGGCGAGGGCAACCTGCTGGCGTTCTTCGACCTGCCCGGCCTCGACCTGGGCCCGTACGCCGAAGTCCTCGGCGGACTGCACCACCTCGCGATCTCCGTCACCCCGGAGAAGTGGGATCACCTGCGCGGCAAGCTCGACGCCGCCGGCGTCGAATACGTGGTCGAGTCCGAGAAGTCGATCTACTTCCGCGACCCGGACGGCGCTCGGCTTGAGCTGCTGGCCGACCCGCTGGGCGAGATGTATGGCACCAAGGTCCTCTGAGCGGTCCTCTGAGCCCCACGGCTCGAAGCGGTCGATCGCCGACCATTGGGGGTTTTGCCGACCCCCTCTAGCATCCAGCAGCAGGTTAGCCTAACCTAAACGGACTTGAACCCTCACTTGGATTGCGAGCTGTCCGTGGGACTGGGAACCACCCTGCTGCTGGGCCTGATCGCCGGCGTCACCATCCTGATCGGCCTCCCGATCGGTCGGCTGCGCTCCGCGTCGCCGTCGTTGCGTCTGTTCCTCAACGCCACCGCGATCGGCGTGCTGCTGTTCCTGGTGTGGGACGTGCTGTCGGCGGCGTGGGAGCCGATCGACGAGGCGCTCGGCGCGATCCACGAGGGCGACGGGGGTCTGGGCACGGCGATCGGCTACGGCCTCATCGCCACGGCGGGCCTCAGCGTGGGACTGCTCTCCCTCGTCTACTACGAGCGTTGGATGGGACGCCACGCGGCCCGGCCCGCGCGACCCTTCGGCCCGGGCGCGATGACGGTGGGCGAGACCGCGCGGCTCCGCCGGATCGCACACTGGTCCGACGCCCGGCGTCTCGCGCTGATGATCGCCGTGGGCATCGGGCTGCACAACTTCGCCGAGGGTCTCGCCATCGGACAGTCGGCGGCCTCGGGCGAGATCGGCCTCGCGGTCATGCTGGTCATCGGCTTCGGTCTGCACAATGCCACCGAGGGGTTCGGCATCGTCGCCCCCCTCGCCGCGGACGTCGACGAGTCCGGCGTGGCACGTCGTCCGAGCTGGGGCTTCCTGCTGATGCTCGGCGCGATCGGCGGCGGCCCGACCTTCGTGGGCACCCTCGTCGGCCACGGCTTCACCAGCGAGGCCGTCAGCGTCGCCTTCCTCACCCTGGCCGCCGGATCGCTCCTCTACGTCATCACCCAGCTCGTCGGTGTCGCCACGCGTGCCCGGCGCAGTGACCTCCTGGCCTACGGGATGCTCCTCGGCCTCATCGCCGGCTTCCTCACCGACGCAATCGTCACCGCCGCCGGGGTGTAGACCGCAGGCGGCAGGTTCGAGCGCGCTCCACGCAGGCTCCGCGCGGGCTGATCGGGTCCACACTGGTGGAAGACCACCCCGGGAGGATCCCATGCGACTCTCGACCTTCGCCGCGCTCGCGGCCATCGCCGCCATTGTCGTCGCCACGCGCGCTGACGCTCGTCTGGGCACCACGCCGGAGCGACCGGCCACGACCGCAGCGCGGCCCGCAGCCAGGGCCACACCCGACCCGGCGAGCTTCGCTCGGCCCGTCGCGAACCCGTGGTTCCCGCTCGTGCCGGGCACGGTCACGCGGCTTCGCGGCACCGACGAGGGTGTGCACCTGCGCGAACGCGTCACGGTGACGCACCGGACCGAGGTCATCCAAGGCGTCACCACCCGCGTCGTGCTCGACGTCCTGCGGCGCGCCGACGGGACGCTCGCCGAGCGCACCAGCGACACCTACGCCGCGGACGACCGCGGCAACGTCTGGTACTTCGGAGAGCGCACCGCGACCTTCGACGAGCACGGCCGTCTCGACAGTCGGGAGGGCTCCTGGCGCGCCGGCGTCGGCGGGGCCCGGGCGGGCCTGATCATGCCCGCCGACCCGCACGCGACCGATGCCTATCGTCAGGAGCTCTTCCGCGGACATGCCGAGGACCAGGCCTGGATCGTCGGGTTCAAGCCCACCGAGCGCACTCCGATGCGCCGGTTCCGACACGTGCTGCGCACCTTCGAGTGGACCCGGTTGGAGCCCGGCGTGCTCTCGTTGAAGCTCTACGCGCGCGGCGTCGGCATCGTGCGGGAGCGGGACATGGCCGGTGGCAGCGAGACCTTCGCGGTCGTGTCGGTCCACCGCCCCTGACGGGCGCCCTCGGCCTGCCCACTCGCCCGGCCTCCCTGGCCCCCTGCGCGGTGGCGGCAGCGTGGGAGAAGAAAGCGTGGGGGAAAAGTGCGGGGCGCGAGGTAAGAGTCGGTGCGCTGTCGGGCGCAGAGGAGACGAGAGAGTCCCGACCCGAAGGAGCACCATGCGAATCCATCGACCTGCTCGTCTGCTGGCGGCCGCCTCTGCTGCCGCCGGCCTCGCCCTCACCTCCGCCGTCGCCTCCTCCATCGCACTCGCGCCGCAGGCGTCCGCGCACGAGTCGGGAGGGGCCGACGCCGTCTTCGTCCAGAACGACGACCCGGGCGGCAACACGGTCATCGCTTACACCAGGTCGGCCTCCGGGACGCTCCGCGAGGCCGGGCGCTATGCCACCGGCGGCCTCGGCGGTGTGCTCACCGGCTCGGTCGTGGACCACCTCGCCTCCGAGGGACCGCTCGGCTATGACCGCGGGCTGCTCGTCGCCGTGAACGCCGGCAGCGACACCATCACGACCTTCACGGTCGCCGGGGACCGGCTCGCACGCCGACAGGTCCTCCCGGCCGGGGGGACCTTCCCGGTGAGCGTCACGCTTCACGGCAACCGTGTGTTCGTGCTCGATGCGCGCGGCGGCGGCGCGATCCAGGGCTTCCTCCGCCTCGGCGAGCGGCTCGTGAGCGTGCCCGCCTGGCACCGAGACCTCGGCCTCGACCCGACGCTGACGCCGGAGTTCACCCACACCCCCGGTCAGATCGCCTTCACGCCTGATGGCGGCCAGCTGGTCGTGACCACCAAGGCGGGGAGCAGCTCGGTCCTCGTGTACGACGTCCGCGGGTTCGGTCTCTCGAAGACGCCGGTGACGACGGCGCTGCCGGGGGCCGTGCCGTTCGGGTTCGCCTTCGACAGTCGCGGCGTGCTGGCCCTCACCGAGGCCGGCACCAACAGCGTCGCGACCTTCCGCATCGGCGGCGACGGGCACCTGCATCCGCTCGCCTCAGCCGCTACCGGGCAGGCCGCGACCTGCTGGGCGGTCGTGACGGGCCACCGCGTCTACGCCTCGAACGCGGGCAGTGCCACGCTGTCGGGCTACCGCATCGGGCGCGCCGGCACGCTGGACGTGCTCGGCACGACCGCGACGGGCCCCGGGACCGTCGACGCGGCGGCTTCTCCTGATGGCCGCTTCGTCTACGTGCAGACCGGTGCCAGCGGCGGGGTCGACGGCTTCCGCGTGGCCGGCGACGGCAGCCTGGTGAAGATCGACTCCGTCACCGTCCCGAACGCGGCCGGCGGTGAAGGGATCGTCGTGCGCTGACCTTGAGCGCCGTGTCCGGGCTCGACCCGGACACGGTGGCGAGCAGCCCCTTGAAGTCGTCGCCGCACGGGCCGCACGCCGCGAGGTGGGCGACGATCCCGGGATACTGACCCTCCGCGTCGGCACGGTCGGCGTGGAACAGGTCGACGTAGACGTGCAGGAGCCGGAGCGCCTCGTCGCAGCCGACGTCCGTGGGATCAGTGAGCAGGAAGTGGTCGAGCTGTCCGCGCACGTCCTTCCGGGTCGCACGCCACGGGAAGCCACGTCCGGCGCGGGCAGGCTCCAGGTAGCCGCGCGCGATCAGCCCGACGCGGAGCGCCCGTCGGGCGTCGTACAGGCTCTTGTAGACGGCACCGCGGGTGACGTCGAGGCGCTCGGCGAGCGCGTCGAGCGGCGTGCCGTCGATGACCGCCGCCACGAACACCTCCCGTTGTCGCTCGGTCAGCTGCTCCTCCACGACCGTCCGCACGGCTGCGACCAGTGCCACTGCCTCCGCCTCGCGGACGGGGTCGGCTCCTACCGCACTCGGCAGCGCGTCCCAGTCGTGAGCGTCGGCCGGCAGGGCGTGCCGCCAGTGGTGGCGGCCCAGCTTGTGCGAGAGCTCGAGGACCACGAACCGGTAGGTCCACGTGGTGAAGCGGCTCTCGCCGCGGAACGACGGCAGCTTGGCCAGCACCGCGAGCAGAGCATCGTCGGCTGCCTGGTCCGCCAGGTCCTCCAGCTCGCGGCCGGCGATCGACGTGTGCCGGCGCCGCGCCTCGTGATGTGCGACGGCCCGGAGCCGGTCGTGAAGGCGCCCGACGGCCGCCTCGCGCTCCTCGCCGCCACTCGAGAGCGAGCGGACCCACTCGGCGGACTCCGCGTCCAGCGGCTCACCCACGGAGCATCACCCTGGCCGTTCGGCGTCAGGTGGTCAAGGGTCGGCGCGCGGTCCCCGGCTCACTGGCCGTCGAGTATCCAGTGCACCGGGCGGTCCGGATCGGAGCTGTAGCGGCACCGGTGGCCCGTGGTGACCCGGTCGTGGAGGTGGCGGCCGAGCCACGGGTCGGTCTCGGCGATCCTGGCCATCGCCGCCACGATGGCCTTGCGGACGGCGATGCGAGCGCGCTCCGCATTCGAGCCAGTCGCGCGTGACCGGTGCGCCAGACCCGTGCCGTCGGCGAGGTAGGCCGCGATCATCCGGCGCTCCTCCTCCAGGCCGGTGCGTACGTCGGCCCGATCATCGTCCTCGGACAGCTCGGCGAGTCGGTCGTCGAGGACGGACAGCCGGGCGGTGAGCGCGCGCCGCGACTCGGCGTCGAGCAGCTCGAGGCCCGGCTGCTCGACGATGACGGGGCCGACCAGACTCGCCGCCGTCGTGTCGGTGTCCGGCGTCGCGAGCAGCGCCTGCAGATGGACGAGGCCACGCATCCGCGGCAGGACGAACGTCGCGCCCTCGCGGCCGACCAGCCACAGACCGCCCGGTTGCTGGTGCAGGTGGACCACGACGCGGTCCGAGGGCATCTCCGGCTCGGCGGGCAGCTGCTCGCGCAGCCGATCTCGCCACCAGACCGCGCCGACGCGCTCGTAGGTCGCGAGGGCCGCGGCCCGGTGCCGAGCCGCCGCCTCGTCATGGCCCAGGAGTGCGTGTCCTCGCGCCAGCGTGTCGTCGGTGACGCCATGCCACATGACCGCGCCAGCGTTGACGACCGATCGGCCGGCGTACGGCGCCAACCGGCTGACCACCGCCTCCGTGATCTCGCGGTCACCGGTCGCGAGCGCGCCTTCGAGGACGCACTGGTGGACGAGCAGCCAGTCGCTGTCGCGGGGCAGCGCGTCCAGCACATCGGGTGTGAACACGCGGATCATCTCGGCGACCTTGTCCAGCCGCCCGGCACCGAGCCAGATCGTGGCGGCCTCGGCTCGGACGGTGGCGACCCCGAACTCGACGGCGTACCCCTCGAACTCCGGCGCCTCCTCCGCGCAGACCTGGGGGTCCCCCGCGAAGAAGGCGGTGTAGGCACGCATCGAGTGCCCCACCTCGTCGGCGTCGGGGATCACGGTCGCCCGGGCGGCTGCGGCCGCACGCTGGATCAGGAGTGGTGCGACCTCGAGCCGGCCCCGCAGGATCTCGAGCGTCAGCCGACGGCTCGCGGCGAAGAACTCCGCACGCGGATGGTCAGCGGCCAACAGCTCGAGCGCGTGGACGGCCCGATGCATCCGCGTCAGGTCGAGGACCTCCCAGGCCACGGTGAGCGACCACAGGTGCGCCTGCAGCTGGGCGTCGAGGTCGGTGAGATGCACGGCCACGTCCCCGAGCCGCAGGGCCCAGTCACGACGCAGCGACAGGTCGTCGGGCCCCCAGTGGGACGTCAGGCCGGCGTCGAGGGCGTCGGTCAGGACGGCCGGGTCGTCCAGCCGATCGGCCAAGTGGAGCGCCTCGACCGCGAAGGGCCGGGCTCGGCGCGGCTCGTTCGCGTAGGACCAGCATCGCGCCAGCGCAGAGGCGAGCTGAGCGCGAAGGGCGCTCTCATCCGTCGTCTCATAGAGCGCGTGCAGGCGGGCCGGCAGCAGACCGGGTGTGAGGTTGTAGCGCTGTCCTCGCGCCAGCCCGAGCAGCGCACCGGCCTGGACCGCCCGGTCCTCCTCCGCCTGGGCGGCTGCCGCGGCACGTTCGAACGAGCTCATGGCGGCCGGGCCGTCGCCGCTGGCCCAGGCCGCCTGCGCCAGGGTCAGCAGCGACGCCGCGGACGTCGCGTCGCGCGCCATGGTCGAGAGACTACGGCGCCTGGCGCAGGAGGCGCACCTGGTCCGCGTGCCGGCGCTGCGTGGCCTCATCCCAGTCTCCGGTGCAGGAGACGATGAGCTCGGTGATGCGACCCTCGCTGACGGCGCAGTGGATCAGCTCCCGGCAGTACCACCGCTGACCCTCCGCCTCCCAGCGCTCCTCGAACTGCAGGAGGAACCCGCGCGTCGTCGCGTCCAGGGCCTCCACCCTCACCTCGCCCGTGAACGGGTGGCTTCCCTCGCGCAGACGGAAGGCAGCCTCCGCGCCCTCGGCCTGCAGCCGCCACTGCGGGAGGCTGAGGTCGGCGAAGATGTCGGCGGCGAACAGGTCGTCGGGTCGCACGCCGGTCTCGAGCCAGGTCACGAACCGGTCGGCGAGGACCGCTCGATCGTCGTCCACGGGGCGCGCCGATTCCGCCGGGCGCCCAGCGTCGACGGCGGTCATGCCCCGGCCCTCGGGCCTGATCCGGCCGCTGGTCCGGCCGCGGAGCCGGCAAGGGCCTCGATGTTGCGACCGATGGTCTCCATCACGGGCCGCAGATCGGCGGTCCGGCTGAACTCGACGACCGACGTGCCGGCCGCGATGAGGGGTCGGTGCCCTGGCGCGGCGACGTAGGCATCGCCCTCCACGTAGGTCTCCTCGTGGTCGGGCCAGCGGAAGGTGATCTGCCCCGACGTGACATAGCCGACGTGGTGGCAGGTGCAGGCGTCGCCGGGCAGGCCGCGGAAGTACGGCGCCACGTCGAGGTCCTGGTGGAAGGTCTCGAACGAGACGGTGTGGTCGTCGAGCTCGGCGTAGCGCCCCTCGACGACATCCATGTCGATCCCGACCGGTGTGGTCGAGCGAGATGCACTGGGCATGAGGTCCTCCTCGGAGTCGGTGCTGCTGGGTGTCTTCACCCCTGAGGCGTGACATCCGGCGTCACATCGTGATCCGGGACGTGACGTGCAGGGCCGCCTGGTTGACTGACGCCCGTGGCTGGCCCTGACAACGTCATCTATCTCGCCGACCGAGTGCGTCCACGTGCGTCGCGTGCAGAGACGCCTGCCGGCGGCTTCCGTGTCCGCCTCCACCTGGAGGGCTCCGTGCCGCAGGTGTGGCGACGGCTCGACCTGCCGGCCGACCTGCCGCTGCCTCGGCTGCACGACGCGATCCAGGCGGCGATGGGCTGGACCAACTCCCATCTGCACCGGTTCAGGACGGGCGCCGACCGCTGGTCCTCCCATCTCCTCACCCGCTTCGACGTCGAGGAGGATGAGGACGGAGTGCTCGAGGACGACGTACGCCTCGACCAGCTGCTGGCCTCGGTGGGTGACGCGCTGTGGTACGAGTACGACTTCGGTGACGACTGGGATCACGTGCTCGAGCTCGAGGAGGTGCTGGCCGAGCGGCCCGCCGAGGTGCGGTGCCTGGCCGGGGAGCTGGCCTGTCCGCCGGAGGACTGCGGCGGGATCGGCGGCCACGAGGAGCTGGCCGCCTGGGTGCGCAGTGGGTACGACGACGCGCTGCTGCCCGACGGCTTCGAGGATGCCGAGCACGCCCACGGCTGGCTGCCTGCCGGTTGGCATCCCGACCGCTTCGACGTCGACGAGGCCAACGCCGAGCTCTCGACGTGGCTCGCAGAGCCGGTCGCGGTGTCCGGCGAGCTCGCCGACCTGTTCGACGACTTCGAGCACCGCGAGATCCGGACGCTGCGCCAGATCCTCGGCAGGCCGGCGTCCCACGGGTCGGCGGAGGTCGCTGACGCCGACGCGGCCCGCCTCACCGCGGCGTACCGGATCCTGCTCGAGGTCGTCGGCGATGGCCTGCAGCTCACCGCTGCGGGATATCTCCCACCGAAGGTGGTCGAGGTGCTCGCGGAGCGGACCGACATCGCCTCGTGGTGGATCGGCAAGGCCAACCGCGAGGACCAGACCTGGCCGGTGGCCGAGCTGCGTTCATCAGCGCGTGCGCTCGGCCTCGTGACAGTGCGCAAGGGGCGGCTGGCCCCGACGGCGGCGGGCGTCCGCTGTCGCCACGATCCCCCCGCACTGTGGCGGCACATCGTCGGTCGACTGCCCGTGGGGACGAAGGAGTTCGACCGCCACGCCGGCTGGATGACCCTTGCGGTCGTCGGCAGTGGGGCTCCGCCCGAAAACTGGCGGAGCGAGATCGCCGACCTGCTGTCCCTCTTGGGCTGGCGCAGCGGCGACCGCTACTCCGCCCCGTCTGCGAACAATCCGACCCTGGAGCTTCTCGAGCTGCTGGCGGTCGTCACCAGTCGGGGCCGGCGGCCGAAGGTTGATCCCGCGGTCGTGGCGAGCGTCGCCGCGACCGCCCGCGCGGCGATTCGGCGCTCCTGATCGACGAGTCGTGCTGCCCTCAGGCCGCTCGGTCGGGAACGGGAAGGCCCCGGCTCCTCGCGTCGAGGACCAGCCAGGACCGCTCGAGGTCGCTGCGCAAGCGAGGGTCGTCCGCGGTGGCCGACAGCAGGAGCGCCGCCTCGACGGATCGCGCCGACCCCGCGGCCGGCGTCGCGTCCGAGAGCACCCGGACCCGGCCCTCGGCAAGGAGCTTGCGCAGCTCGGCGACGACGTCCTGCGGGCGGGAGACCGCCGCCTTCGTAGTGAGGCCCTCGAAGGCGTACCCCGTCAGCGGCTGCACGCCCTTCTCGACATCGGCCCCGGGCACCGCAACCGCGAGCCCCCAGCGTGACGAGCCGGCAGAGTCGAGCGGTCCCGCCACGACGACGAGGTCGAGCGGCACGATCGTCAGCGGGCCGTAGTAACGCTGCGAGATCGGGCTGTAGGAGCGCAGATAGATGTGGCGACCTGTCAGGAAGACACCGTCGATCGTCTGTCCCCCGATGCGCTCGAAGTGCCCGTAGCGGACGAGGCCCTCCTGCTCTGCTGACCCGACGTCGCTTCCCAGCGCCTCGCACCACGCCGCCATCTCGTCCGCTCGAGGCTTCGCGGCGGACTTCCCTTTCAACCAGCTCACTCCTCTGACCTCCTCGCCTGCAGATCCCCCACGCAGTGCGGCTCAGTCGGCCGCTCTCTGACGGTGGCAGGAGCTGAGACGGGCCCCACGCCCGTGCGGGAGAAATCCCCGGAAAGGGGGATGGCGTTGAGCGTCAGACGGTGGGCGGCACGTCTGGTCGACGAACTGGTCTCAATCGGCGGATTTCCTCGCGGAGAATCGGACGATTGAGACCACTTCCGTCAACGGCGTCAGCGCTCCCCGCGAGGCGAGGCCCGGCGGTCAGCGGCCCCGCGCCGCAGCAGCCGGCGCAGCCGGCGCAGCCGACGCGGCCGACGCGGGCGACGCGGCCGACGCGGGCGGCCGCGCTATCCGAGCTGGACCGGCTCGGGAGCGTGCTTGCCTCGGTCATCGGCCGGCGTGGCGCGGGTGATGGTGCCGGCGTCGCTAGTGGGGCGGGCACCGGGGTCGGCGGCGGGCACGATCGCGATGACGAGGGACTTGTACGCCGGCTGATTGCTGCCCTCCGCGGTGTGCGCGAGCGGCACCAGGGGGTTGGCCTCGGGGTAGTACGCCGCCGCGCAGCCGCGTGGCTGGTCATAGGAGACAACCCGGAAGCTCGGCACGCTGCGGGTCGAGCCGTCCTCCCACTCGCTGATCAGGTCCACCAGCTGCCCATCCGCCAGTCCGAGCGCGACGATGTCGTCGGGGTTGACGAACACCACCCGCCGTCCACCCTTGATGCCGCGGTAGCGGTCGTTGAGGTCATAGATGGTGGTGTTGAACTGGTCATGGGACCGGAATGTCTGCAACAGCAACCGTCCGTCCGGCACCTTCATCACCGACAACGGGGTGGTCGTGAAGATCGCCTTCCCCGCCGCGGTGGGGAAGGTGCGGCTGTCCCGGGGCGGGTGCGGCAGCACGAACCCACCCGGCTGGTCCACCAACTCCACGAACCCCTCGGCACCGGGCACCACCCGGGCGATCCGCTGGCGGATCGTCGTGTAGTCGGCCCGGAACTCCGCCCACGGCAACGCTCCGGTTGCATCCGTGCGGCCGGCGAGGGTCGCCTCGGCCATCGAGCAGACGATGTCGACCTCGGACTTCAGGAGCGGCGAGGCCGGCTTCAGCGGACCACGGGAGGCGTGCACCGCGCTCATCGAGTCCTCCACCGTGACCCGCTGCTCGCGCCCACCGGTCCGGTCCCGCTCGCTGCGGCCCAACGCCGGCAGGATCAGCGCCTCGCGGCCGTGCGCCAGGTGGGACCGGTTCAGCTTCGTCGACACATGCACCGTCAACGCCGCCTGCGACATCGCCTCCTCGACGACCAGGGTGTCCGGCATCGCCGAGACGAAGTTGCCGCCCATCCCGAAGAACACCTTCGCGCGGCCCTCGAGCAGGGCGGTGGTGGCGTGCACGGCGTCGTACCCGTGCTCCCGCGGCGGGTCGAACCCGAACTCCGCCTCGATCGCGTCCAGGAAGTGTCCCGGCGGGCGCTCCCAGATCCCCATCGTCCGGTCCCCCTGGACGTTGGAATGGCCGCGCACCGGACACAGGCCGGCACCGGGCTTGCCGATGTTGCCCTGCGCGAACGCCAGGTTGGCGATCTCCTTGACCGTGGCCACCCCGGCGCGGTGCTGGGTGATCCCCATCGCCCAGCAGAACACCGTCGCCGAGGAGTCCCGGAACAGCTCCGCGGCCTGCGTGATCTGCTCCCGGGTCAGCCCGGTCGCCTCGGCCACCATCGCCCAGTCCAGGTCCCGCACTCCCGCGGCCCAGTCCTCGAAGCCGGCCGTGTGCTCGGCGATGAACGCGACGTCGAGCGCCCCCCAGGTCACCAGCAGATGCCCGATCGCCTGGAACAGGGCCAGATCCCCACCCAACCGCACCGGCAGATGCAGGTCCGCCAACGCGGTCCCGTGGCCGACCACCCCCGTGGCCTTCTGCGGGTTCTTGAACCGCACCAGACCGGCCTCACGCAGTGGGTTGATCGCCAGGATCTTCGCGCCGCGGGACTTGGCCTCCTCCAACGCCGAGAGCATCCGGGGATGGTTCGTGCCCGGGTTCTGCCCGGCCACCACGATCAGCTCAGCGGCATGGAGGTCCTCCAACGACACCGACCCCTTGCCGATGCCGATCACCTCCGCCAAGCCGACCGAGGTCGACTCGTGGCACATGTTCGAGCAGTCGGGCAGGTTGTTGGTGCCGAACGCGCGGACGAAGAGCTGGAAGGCGAACGCCGCCTCGTTCGACACCTTCCCCGAGGTGTAGAAGATCGCCTCATCGGGACTCGCCAGCGCGTTCAGGTGCCGCCCGATCAGCGCGAACGCCTCCGACCAGTCGATCGGCTCGTAGTGAGTGCCGCCGTCACGCAGCACCATCGGATGCGTGATCCGGCCCTGCTGCCCCAGCCAGTAGTCGGATCGCTCCCCCAACGCCGCCACCGAGTGCTCGGCGAAGAACGACGGCTCCACCCGGCGCACCGTGGCCTCCTCGGCGACCGCCTTCGCCCCGTTCTCACAGAACTCCGCACTGTGCCGATGCCCCGCGTCCGGGTCCGGCCAGGCACAGCCCTGACAGTCGAACCCGTCGACCTGGTTGAGCTTGGTCAACGTCCGCGCCGACCGCACCGCACCCATCTCGTCGAAGGCCCGTTTCATCGCCACCGCGACCGCCTTCACCCCGGCCGCATGATCCTGCGCCGAGGACACCACCACCTTGGACTCGTCGATGTCGCGGCGTGGGGCACTACGGGGCATGGGAGCTCGCTATCGAAGAAGGCGGAAGTGTCACGGTCTGCGCCTGGAACCCTAGCGGTCATGACGTCCTCCGACGCTCCATGCCGCCTCCAGAGGGTCAGGACGCGCGTCGCGCCAGCACGCTGCCCAGTCCCTGGGCGGCGGCCCGGACGGCGGCGGTGTGGGCCTCCGGGCGGAACCGGCCGACGGGGCCGGTCACGCTGATCGCCGCGAGCGCGGTCCGGCCGTCGCGGTCGAGCACCGGTGCGGCGACGCACAGCAGGCCCGTGGTGGACTCCTCGCGCTCGAACGCGATGCCGTTCTCGCGCACGGCCGTGAGCTGACGGCGCAGAAGGCCGGGGGCGACGATCGTGTGCGGCGTACGTCGCTCCAGCGGCCCCGACAGCACCTGACGACGCAGATCGGGGTCCGCGTGCGCGAGCAGGACCTTCCCGATCGCGGTGCAGTGCAGCGGCATCCGCCCACCCACGCGGGAGGGTGTCTTGGCCTGTCGGTGGCCGCCGATCTTCGCGACATACACCACGGCCTGGCCGTCGGTGACACCCAGATGGACGGTCTCGTGCGTGCGTTCGTAGAGGTCCTGCAGGAAGGGCATGGCGAGCTCCAGCAGCGTCCGCTCGGCGGAGGCGCGCATGCCCAGCTCGAAGAGGCCGCCGCTCAGCCGATAGCCGCCGGGCACCTTGTCGAGGAGCTGGTGGCCGACCAGGTCGGCCGCGACCCGGTGGGCCGACCCCTTCGGCAACCCGGTTCGCCGGACGATGTCGGCGAGGGAGAGGACCTGGTCCTCGGGTCTGAAGGACCGCAGGATCGCCATGGCCTTGCCCAGGACGGTGTCCAGGTCCGCAGCGGGAGGGGCGATCGAGTCGGCCACAGGAAGACCCTACCCGCGACGTTTCGGTGAGTGGAACGTTCGGGTGTCTTTCCCGTCAGCTGACGGGGACGCTTCTCCCATGACAGAGACCTCCACCACGGTCGGCTCACCGGCCATCGCCGAGGCCGCCCTGCGGCTGCGTGAGGCGGCGAAGAGCGGCCACGCGGTCGCACCGGTGCGCGACCTGATCGGCCGCGACGACGTCGAGGCGGCGTACGCCGTCCAGCGGATCAACGTCGACGCTCGCCTCGCCGACGGGGCCATCGTCGTCGGCCGCAAGATCGGGTTGACGTCGGAGGCTGTGCAGCAGCAGATCGGTGTGGACCAGCCCGACTTCGGGGTGCTGCTGGACGACATGGCCTTCGGCGACGGCGACGCGGTCCCGTTCGGCGCTGTGCTGCAGCCGCGCGCCGAGGCCGAGGTGGCCTTCGTCCTGGGTGAGGACCTCGCCGAGGGCGAGCTCGACGACGAGCAGGTGCGCGGTGCGATCGACTACGCGGTCGCGGCGATCGAGGTGTGCGGCAGCCGGGTCGCTGACTGGGACATCAGCTTCGGCGACACCGTGGCCGACAACGCCTCGTCGGGCGTCTACGTGCTCGGTGGCGAGCGGAAGACCCTCGACGACTTCACGCCCGCTGAGGTCACGATGTCGATGACCATCGACGGGGTCGAGGTCTCGGTCGGCAACGGCGCCGCCTGCCTGGGCGACCCGCTCAACGCGGTGGCCTGGCTCGCCCGCAAGGCGCGCGAGTTCGGCGACCCGCTCCGCGCCGGCCAGGTGATCCTCTCCGGCGCACTGGGTCCGATGCGCCCCATCACGCCGGGCGCCGACGTGACCGTCTCCATCTCCGGGCTGGGCACCGTCTCAGCCACCTTCCCCTCCGAGGAGAACGCATGAGCACGCCCTCAACCACTTCGACCGGCAGGACCAAGGTCGCCATCATCGGGTCCGGGAACATCGGCACCGATCTGATGATCAAGGTGATGCGCACCAGCCAGCACCTCGAGATGGGCGCGATGGTCGGCATCGACCCCGCCTCCGACGGGCTCGCACGGGCGGCCCGGTTCGGGTTCGCCACCACCGCCGACGGAGTCGACGGCCTCATCGCACTTCCCGGCTTCGACGACATCGAGATCGTCTTCGACGCCACCTCCGCCAAGGCCCACGAGGCCAACGCCGCCCGGCTCGGCCCCCTCGGCAAGCGGCTCATCGACCTGACCCCCGCCGCGATCGGCCCTTATGTGATCCCGGCGGTCAACCTCGAGGACCATCTCGACGCACCGAACGTGAACATGGTGACCTGCGGTGGACAGGCGACCATTCCGATCGTCGCCGCGATCAGCCGTGTCGTGCCCGTGCCCTATGCCGAGATCGTCGCCTCCATCGCCTCGAAGAGCGCCGGCCCCGGGACCCGGGCCAACATCGACGAGTTCACCGAGACCACCTCCGCCGCCATCGAGCAGGTCGGCGGTGCCCAGCGCGGCAAGGCCATCATCATCCTCAACCCCGCCGAGCCGCCGCTGATCATGCGCGACACCGTCTTCGCGCTCGTCACGCTGCCGACCGCCGGGCCGGACGCGGACGCGGCCATGGACGAGATCCGGCAGAGCGTCGAGAAGATGGTCGGCGACGTCGCGGCCTACGTGCCCGGCTACCGGCTCAAGCAGCAGGTCCAGATCACCGAGATCCCCACCGATCAGCCCGTCGAGACCCTCATCGAGGCCGGCACCGAGCGCCCGACGCACCAGGTGTCGGTGTTCCTCGAGGTCGAGGGCGCCGCGCACTACCTCCCGGCCTACGCCGGCAACCTCGACATCATGACCTCGGCCGCGCTCCAGATGGCCGAGCACATCGCGCTCCGCGCGAGCGACCAGCAGAGCGCTGCCTCGAAGGAGAACTGACGTGAGCACCCCGATCTTCGTCCAGGACGTCACCCTGCGTGACGGCATGCACGCCGTCCGCCACCGCATCACCCCCGCCGACGTCAAGCGCATCGTGACCGCCCTCGACGAGGCCGGTGTCGACGCCATCGAGGTCGCCCACGGCGACGGCCTGGCCGGCGGCTCGGTCAACTACGGGCCCGGGTCCAACAGTGACTGGGAGTGGATCGAGGCCGCCGCCTCGGTCCTCACGAACGCCCGCCTGACGACGCTGCTGCTGCCCGGTGTCGGCACGGTGCACGACCTGAAGACGGCGTACTCCCTGGGGGTCCGCTCGGTCCGGGTCGCCACCCACTGCACCGAGGCCGACGTCTCCGCCCAGCACATCGCGATGGCCCGCGAGATCGGCATGGACGTCTCGGGCTTCCTGATGCTCTCCCACATGGCGCCCGCCACCGAACTCGCCCAGCAGGCCAAGCTGATGGAGTCCTACGGCGCCCACTGCGTCTACATCACCGACTCCGGCGGCCGGCTGACGATGAACGGTGTCGCCGAACGAGCCCGTGCCTACCGCGACGTCCTCGACCCGGCCACCGAGATCGGCATCCACGCCCACGAGAACCTCTCCCTCTCCGTCGCCAACAGCGTGGTCGCGGTCGAGAACGGCATCTACCGCGTCGACGCCTCCCTCGCCGGGCACGGCGCCGGCGCCGGCAACTGCCCCATCGAGGCGTTCATCGCCGTGGCCGACCTGGTCGACTTCAAGCACGGCTGCGACCTCTTCAAGCTCCAGGACGCCGCCGACGACATCGTCCGACCCCTCCAGGACCGCCCTGTCCGGGTCGACCGGGAGACCCTCACCCTCGGGTACGCCGGCGTCTACTCCTCCTTCCTCCGCCACGCCGAGAATGCCTCCGCACGCTACGGCGTCGACGTCCGCGACCTCCTCATGGAGTGCGGTCGCCGCCGGCTCGTCGGCGGCCAGGAGGACATGATCATCGACATCGCCCTCAATCTCGTCGCCGAGCGCGAGGCACAGTCAGCCTGATCGAACAGAGCAACGCAGCACGCCTCGGCCACCCTCGGGTGGCCGAGGCGTGCTGCGTCTTCGACCGAAGTCTCATCAGCGCTGCCGCCGATTGCGGGCGTCGAGGCTGGGAACCGTGACGGCAATTCATGTGGCACTGACGCCTGGCAGCCACCTCGAGCCGGGTGGCGACCCACCGAGCGGACCATGGAGGATAGACAGCGTGACAGCGCACGAGCGTCAGAGCCGCCAGCCGGACACGACGGGCGAGGGCACGGCCACGGCCGCGCAGCAGGAACCGGCGTGGCCGACCGAGGGCGACGTCGATCTCTCGGGCGCAGCGCCCGAGAGCGAAGAGCCGGCCGTCGAGCATCAGCCGTCCGAGATCACCTACTCGGAGTCGTTCTACCCGGCCAGGCCGCGGTCACTGCGCCCACGCGCGCGCCTGCGTCAGGGCACGCCGAGCGTGGAGGAGCGCACCGGCGAGCCCGTGGGCACCAACCCGTTCTACGTCGCCTGGCTCGAGCGGTCCTCGATGCTGTACGACGCGTCGGTGCTGGCGGGCCAGCTGTCCGGCAAGGGCAGCATGTGGCAGAACCCCTATGCCCGCCCGAACGCCGAGCTCGCCGTCAAGACCGCTCCGGTCTGGTTCACCGCCTACCCGCAGTCCTTCATCACCAAGCCGGGCCAGTCCTTCCTCGGCACGATCGGCGACCCGGATCTGTGGTCGCACTTCGAGAGCATCGGCATCAACGCCGTCCACACCGGCCCCGTCAAGCGGGCCGGCGGCATCACCGGCTGGGGTCCGACGCCGTCGGTGGACGGTCACTTCGACCGCATCAGCACGGAGATCGACGCCATCTTCGGCAACGAGGACGACTTTCGTCGCATGTGCGAGGTGGCCGCCGACCACGGGGGCGTCATCATCGACGACATCGTGCCCGGTCACACGGGCAAGGGCCCCGACTTCCGGCTCGCCGAGATGGGCTACCGCGACTACCCCGGCATCTACCACATGGTGGAGATCGAGGAGGAGGACTGGCACCTCCTGCCCGACGTACCGCCCGGTCGCGACTCGGCGAACCTCGCCCCGGAGGCGGAGGAGATCCTGGCGAAGTCCGGCTACATCATCGGCCAGCTCCAGCGAGTGATCTTCCACGACCCCGGAGTGAAGGACACGAACTGGAGCGCTACTGCACCCGTCGTCGGGCCGGACGGGAAGGCCCGGCGATGGGTCTACCTCCACTACTTCAAGGAGGGCCAGCCCTCGATCAACTGGCTCGATCCCTCCTTCGCCGGCATGCGCCTCGTCATCGGCGATGCTCTGCACTCGCTCGGCGACCTCGGCTCCGGCGCGCTGCGGCTCGACGCGAACGGCTTCCTCGGGGTGGAGAAGAGCGCTGAGGGTCTGCCGGCGTGGTCGGAAGGGCATCCCCTCTCCGAGGCCGCGAACCACCTGATCGCGAGCATGGTCCGCAAGGTCGGCGGGTTCACGTTCCAGGAGCTGAACCTGACCATCGACGACATCAAGGAGACCTCGGTCGACGGCGCCGACCTCTCCTACGACTTCATCAATCGTCCGGCGTACCAGCACGCGCTTGCCGTCCAGGACACCGAGTTCCTGCGCCTCACCCTCAACGCCTCGCTGGAGTTCGGCATCTCACCGGTCTCGCTCGTGCATGCGCTCCAGAACCACGACGAGCTCACCTACGAGCTCGTCCACTTCGCCACCCGGCACAAGGACGACGAGTACCTCTTCCGCGGCGAGACCCTGCGCGGCGGTGACCTCGCCGAGCTGATCCGCGCCGAGATGATCGCTGAGCTCACCGGTGACGCCGGGCCCTACAACGCCATCTTCACCACCAACGGCATCGCCTCGACGACGGCCAGCATCATCGCCGCGTCGTTGGGCATCACCGATCTGGACGACATCGACCGTGACGCGCGCGACGCCATCAAGGAGGCCCACCTGCTGCTGGCGAAGTTCAACGCTTGGCAGCCAGGCGTCTTTGCGCTCTCCGGGTGGGACCTGTGCGGCATGCTCCCCCTCGAGCGCTCCCGCGTGAGCCACCTCATCGCGGACGGCGACACACGGTGGATCCACCGATCGGCCTACGACCTGATGGGCTATGGAAACGGGCCGGCCTTCGCGGGCATGCCCGAGGGCCGCAGCCTGTACGGCACCCTGCCCGAGCAGCTGCAGGACCCGTCCTCGTTCGCCTCCCGGCTGCGCGAGGTGATCCGAGTCCGCAACGACTACGGCCTCGCGACCGCAACTCAGGTCGACGTGCCCGCGGTCTCCCACAAGGCGATGCTCGTGCTCGTCCACGAGCTCGTGGAGCATCCCGGACACCAGATCACCGTGCTCAACTTCGGGACCGAGGAGATCTCCGGCACCGTCCACTCCGAGGTCCTCGAACCCGGCTGCGAGATCATCGACATGAAGACCGGCGAGAAGGTCGGCGACGTCGACAACCTGAACAGCTTCAGCATCGGCCTGCAGCCCCACGCCGGCATCGCCCTGCTCGCCCGGCAGGTGCCGGAGCGGGAGTGACCTCCGGTGAGAGCTGACTCTTGCGCCTCCTAGGGTGGACGAGTGTACGAACTACAGCGTGGCACCGAAGTCGCCGATGCCCTTGCGCCGTACCTGGATGTCGACCGGTCCCGACCGGTGCACGAGTGCTGGGTCACCGGCCACATGGTTGCCGGTCTGGACGGCACTGCGGCTGTGGGCGGTCGAGTCGGCTCGTTGTCCACCAGCCCGGATCAGGCGCTGTTCCGCAGGATGCGGCAGATCGCGGACATCGTTCTCGTGGGTGCTGAGACGGTTCGCCGTGAGGGCTACCGTCCTGTCCGGCTCGACGAGGAGGCTCGCGAGTGGCGCCGAGAGCGGGGCATGACGCCGACGCCGCCGGTCGCGGTGGTCAGCCGCTCGCTGGAATTGGACTGGACAGCACCGCTGTTCACTCATGCGCCCGCGGACGCGCCCACGCATGTGATCACATGCAAGGCGGCGCCCTCGTCGCGCCTTGCTCGTGCCGAGGAACGGGCACGGATCGTCGTGGCCGGTGAGGATCGCGTCGAACCGGGCGCCGCCATGCGCGCGCTGTCCGAGCTCGGCCACCGGGTGGTGCTGTGCGAGGGGGGACCGACCTGGCTGGGCGAGCTCGTCGCGGCAGATCGCCTCGACGAGCTGTGCCTGTCCATCTCGCCGCTCATGGGCGGCGATCCGCTGCCCGTCTCGGTGAGCCCACCGGGATCTCAACTGGCCGAGTTCGATCTCAAGGGCAGCATGGTGGAGGAGGACACCTTGTTTCTGCGCTACGAGCGAAGGGTACGGAGCCGACGTGAGCGATGACGCCTTCGGCACGCTGATGGCCTCGGCCGACCCACCGCTCGTCGTGATCACGACCGCGGTCGGGGACGAACGCGGAGGATGCCTGGTCGGCTTCCATGCCCAGTCGAGCATCACTCCCCAGCACTACAGCGTGTGGTTGTCCAAGGCCAATCACACCTACCGTCTGGGCCTTCGCGCGGGCGCCTTTGCGGTGCACTTCCTGACCGTCGATGACCTCCCGATCGCGGAGCACTTCGGCACGTTGTCGGGAGAGGACACCGACAAGTTCGCAGGATTCGACGTCGAGATCGACCCGGACGGTGTTCCGCTGCTCACGGCCTGCGCGAACCGAATGTCGCTGCAACGCATCGCCGTGCTCGATGACGGCAGCGATCATGTCTGCCTGACGACCCGGGTGCGGTCGGCGCACAGCGGGCAGCGCTTCGTGCCCCTCCGAGTCTCCGCCGCCACCCACCTCGTTCCAGGGCACAGCAGCGAAGAGCGCGCGATACAGCCGTAAGGCGCCCCGCCCCGACGACAATCGGGACACGATCCCGGCGCAGGTCAGTGCTCCCCTGCGACTACCAGCCGTGTCCGGCGGGGAGCTGTGGCGGCGGGTTGGGGATGAAGGCCGCGCACCGGAGACAGCGGACCGACCCGAACAAGTTCACGCCTTCCGCGAGGACTACCGCGCGGGCGCGACGACTGATCCCGTGCTCGTGATCTGGGGCGAGAAGTTCCTCGGGGCCGCACCAGAGCTTCCCGACTCCATCTGGCGGCGCACGTTCGCCCCGCACGCAGAGGGCGTCGAGGTGCCAGGCGGTCACTTCAACGCCGAGGAAGCTCCAGGCGAGACCTTGGCTGCGCTGGAGAACTTCCTCGGCGTCCATGCCAGATAGACCGTGCAAGGCCGTGTCCCACGAGCGACGGGCTACCGAGCAGGCTCCGGCTCGGACTACGTGATCTGCGTCAGGATGAAGCCGGTGTCGTAGCCCAGCGTCTCCTGACACATCTTCGAGTTGTCCTCGTTGAGCTCGATGACGCAGATCGCCGGATACGACACACGTCGCCCGGTCGGTGCCACTCCGAGGAGCTCTCCCGTGTGGTCACCGGAGATGCTGAGCACCATGGTGGTGGCGTTCTCGGAGTCGAAGATCTTGTCGACGTCGATTCTCATGTTGGACAGCGGCCCGAAGTAGCCCCTGCAGTAGGCGCGCATCTCCTCTCGGCCCTTGACGGTCTCGCTGGTCGAGAGGTCGACCATCCGGACATCCTCCACGAAGAGGTCGACGATCTGACCGACGAGATCGTCCAGTCCCGCCTCGGTGGTGACGTCCGCGGTGTTGATCAGCTCGATCTCCCGGAGCAGGGGTGCGCTCGGCTTGTTCACGTCTTCTACCTCCGAACGTGGCCGAGTCAGCGACCGGACCAGTAGGCCGCGAGTGCAGGCACCGGCTCTGTCGGCGTACGACTCGGGTGTCCCTCGGCCTTGAAGCCATCGGGAACGATGCCAAGGAGCTCAGCCTTGATCAGGAGCGCCATGAGCGGCGAGTGCCAGCGCGCCATCGGGATGCTGCCCTCAAGGATCCAGAAGCCTTCCTGCGCAGTGGGCTTCAGGATGTTGCGCAGCTCGCCGTCGGTGCCGATGCCCCAAACGGGTCCGATCTTCTCCGCGAGGGCGGCGCCGAAGTACTTCTCGATGCCGGCGCTGATCTCCTTGAAGGCCGTCGCGAGGATGACCACGTCGTAGGATTCTCGAGTGCCGTCGGTCCGGACGATGCCGTTGGCGTCGAACGTCTCGAAGTCGTCGATGTTCATCACCGAGATGTCACCGGCGACGATGGCGTTCGAGGCGCCCACGTTGAGGTAGTACCCGCGCTTGTGCCGGCTCAGATAGCTGTAGTAGAAGCCGGTCTCGTCCTCACCTGGCCATACCCGCATCCCGGCCGCGGCCAAGCCCTCGTGGAGTTCCTTGTCCTGGTCGTTCGCGAACTGTTGGTATTCCTGGAATGCTGCGCGAAGCTGATGGAACACCATCCCCGAGAGGAAGCGGAAGTCGACCAGGTCGGTCGGGACGCTGCGGTCGTTGTAGTCGCCGTACAGCACGTTCGCCGTCGGCAGGTCGACGACGATGATCGGGCTGCGCTGCATCATCGTCGCGTTTCCGCCGTTGTGCACGATGTCGTGGGCGAAGTCGTGGGCCGAGGTCCCGGTCCCGACAATGAACACCTTCTTTCCAGCGAACGCGGACCCGTCCTGGTATTGACCGGAGTGGATGATCTCGCCCTTGAAGTCGTTGAGACCCGGAAGGTCGGGCACGTTGGGGATGTCGGCACCACCGGTCGCCATCAGCACGTGCTTGGGTCGCATGGTCCGCGTGGTGCCGTCCTCACGTCGCACGTCCACGATCCACTCGTGTGCGGTCTCATCGTAGGAGCCACCGAGGAACTCGGTGCCGGCCCAGAAGTTCAGATCAAACGTCGAGACATACGTCTCGAACCAGGCCGCGAACTTGTCCTTCGGGATGTACTCCTCCATGCACTCGGGGAACGGCATCATGCTGAAGTGCAGGATGTTGTGGGGCTGGTGGAGGTACAGCTGCTCGTAGCGGGTGCGCCAACCGTCGCCCACGCGAGGGAGCTTGTCGACGATCAGGGCCTCGACCCCGAGACGGGCCAGGTGAGCACCGGTCATCACGCCGAACTGACCGCCGCCCACGATCAGAACTTCCGGGTCGCGATCCGCGAACGCGTGTCGGTCGGCCTCCACGTCGCGCCAGCGGCTGTGTGGATGCTTGGTCTCCCAGCGTCCGGTCGGCGGCCACTCGGACGGCGCGTCGTTGAGGGACTTCAGTCGCGTCAGGAGCGTTCGCGCTTGGAGCGCGTCGCCCTCGCTCCCGTTCGTGACAAGGTAGACGATCCCGTCACCGGCTCCCGCCTCGACCTCGAACTCGAAGAAGACCTCAGTCACGGCAGGAGCGCCGTCGATGGCCTCGGACGTAGCCGGGGCGGGCCACGCCGAGCTGATCTTGAAGTGGCGAGCCGCGACGTCCCCACCCGTGGCGAGCAGAAGGTCGACGACCGAGGCTCGGTCATGGGCTTGGCGCAGGTTCCAGGTGAACGCGAGCAGGTCGCGCCAGCCGGCATCTGGGAGGAAGAGCGCGCCGAGGGCGTCGGCCTCCTTGTTGCCGAGCGCACGCTCGAACGCATCGAGCCAGCCTTGAGCTTGGGCTCCGGACTGCTCCACCTGCGGGAGATTCGACTGAGTAGTCATCTTTCACCTCTCGGCGACGCCGGCCGACGACGGCCGGGCGCCGCGTTGTATTCCTCGCCTGCGCGAGCTCGGGCGGTCAGGAACCCTGATGAGTGGGCCGAGTCCGAATGCTCAGGCATCTGTCGTGGCATCGAACGTAGGCGTCCCACAGCCCCCTGGCTTGACGGCCCGCGACAGCTGGCTACGCCATCCGGGCCACAGAGCTGGCGGCCCGTCTCCAAAAACCTGGCACTCACCGACAAGGTGCGCGGGTAGCTGCGGCCTAGCGTCGACCATGCCGACCTGACAAAACGGCCCATCGGTGACAGCCCGGGCGGCGGAGACGCGCGGCCCACGACAAGGAGCGTCCATGCACACCGCAACACAGTTCGAGCTCCGCGACTTCTGCATCGAGGTTGCGGGCGCACCGGCGCAGAACGACGACCTCTTCCCCGGCTGGCACAAGGCTGACCGCTTCGGGATCGTCGTCACCGAGGCGCTGGGGGGCCTGGGAGCCAGCCTCCTCATCCAGTTGGCAGTCACCAACTTCTACGAGACCGATCCCGCTCGCCGGTCGCTGGAGAATGGCGAGTATCCGGACGTCTACCTGTTCCACTTCAACGGCCGACACGGCGACTTCAGCAGCTTCGACTTCTGGCCGCCCCGCAAGGAGGTGGTCGTGAGCTCTCGCGAGCCGATCGCTCTACTGGAGGCCTTGAACTCACACGGAGTGACACGCCTCGCCCTTCCGGACGGCCCCGGCGGGGACATCGAGAGGCTGCGGAGGGGGCCGAGCACATGGGCCGAGGAGCGCAGCGCCAGCGGGCGCCTCGCGACTTGTCTCGCCTATCATTCCGACGGCCAGACAGAGCGGGCGGACGTCGTCATCTCCACTGCCCACCCGAGCGGCGGGGCCAACACGAGCTCCACCCTGAACCTGGTGCGGGTCGTCCAGGAGATGCTGCGGCTGCCGCAGTCCGATTTCGTCGCGGCTCTGCCTGGCCCGTCGATCCCTGACGACATCCATCGGTGGGGTGAGGTGGTGGACCTGCGCGCGCGGGAGGTCCCGCAGACGCGGCGGGACGAGATCTGGGCAGGGCGATCCGCCAGCGTGGCCGAACGGGGTGGCGTATGCACCGAGAGCTACCGCCGCCTGACCGTCGCGGAGTCACTGCGGCGCATCGCAGGACTGTGAGTCGCGGGCCGGACAAGCTCAACGACCGAGGCCCTCGGAGTGCGCGTCTCAGCCATCGGCGCGGCCCTCAACCGCTCGAATGCGTCTCCCGGTATCGCTTCGGAGCAGAGCCGTACTTGGCCGTGAACATCCGACTGAACACCTGCAGGCTGGAGAACCCGAACTGGCTGACGAGGTAGCTGATCGACTGACCGCGGTGAGCCGGCGACAACATCATCTGACGACAGGCCTCGAGCCGCCGGTCCCGGATCACGGCCGCCGCGGAGCTTCCGAACCTTGCGAACAGACGGTGCACCGTCCGAGTGGAGACGAAGAACGCCGCGGCGATCGAGTCGGCTGAGAGCTCAGGATCCTCGAGGTTGCGGTCGACATAGCGGACCATCTCGTCGTACTGCCGTCGAGACCGCTCGTCCGCGACACCTGGTCGACTGAGCTCGAGCACCGCTGTGACGATGAGATCCGCGATGTTGCTCTGCAGCCGGATGGCACCGGCCTTCGACAGAGCCTCATCCATCTCGTAGAGGTCGATCAGCATCGGCGCCAACACACGGCCGATGGGGGAATCCCTCCCGATCGTGCGAGCGGTGAGGTCGAGCGATTCTCCTTCGCTCAGGCCGAAGTGATGCCGCGGCCACGCGAAGTCGATCACCCGGGCCGTCTTCGTGAGGATCGACGAGTAGGGACGGGTGCTGTCGACGAGTGTGAACTCACCGGGATTGGCGACCGCGGTCCTGCCGTCCTGGACCGTCAGAAGGCTCCCCTCGACGACCAGACCGACGAACATGTCGTCCGTCGGGTGGCTGGCCACCATGGGAGCCGTGCGATGCATGGCCTGCTGCGTCAGCTGCAGCTCTACCGCTCGAAGCTGGTCGAAGTCACGGCGGGTGAGGCGTCCCCACAACTCCGTCTCGGTCTCGACGCGCAGTCCGCCGTAGATGTCCCAGATCGCGTTGGCCCAGCTGGACATGTCGGTGGTCTCGATGAGTGGACTCGGCCCCGTCTTCAGATCCATGTCAGGTCTCCTCAGGTGCCCGCGGCTGGACACACACCTCTCAGGGGAGGTATCCGCGTCGAGCGTACTACCGAGACGATGGCGCTGGGTATGGTCCGCGGCGGGGATCGCGTCTGCCCAGACGTCGGCGAACTGCGACCCGTTGGCCGCGGGCATGACCGTCGAGCTCATTCCCTCCGTTCCTAGGCCTCGTCCTGCCGGAGCTGGACAGAGACCTTGTCGACGGCCTGCTTGGCGCTGTTGAGTGCGCCTTCCATCCAGGTTCGCCAGACGGAGTCGTCGACGTCAGTGCCCGCGAACACGATGCGGCCCTCGTGTCGATTCATCGCCGTGAGGAACGGAAGGGCGGCACCCCCGGCATCGACCCGCCACGTTCCGTCGAAGAGCGGGTCGTCGTTCCAGTCATGAGCCTCCACGGCGAGGACCTCGGCTTCCGGGAAGTAGGCACGAACGGCCTTCTCGACCTGCCCTCGGTCCGCCGGGACCATCCGCTCGACCTCTTCCGCTCCAAAGCCGATGAGCACGTAGGTGCTGTCGTCGACCTTCGCGCTCATGAAGAGCGCCTGAAGGGTGTCCGAGCCGATGGCGAGCGGGCCGCGCGGCAGGTTGCGAGCCAGGATGATGCACTTATAGGCACGGCTGAGATGGTTGTCAGCCAGTACGGCCGTCTTGTCGGGGCTGAGACCCGGTGCGAACTCGATGTGCCGCAGAACGTTGGTCGGGACCGCCACCACGCAGGTCCGGGCGTCGATGCTGACTCCACCCTCGGTGCGCACGGTGACGCCGTCGGCCGACTGCTCGACTCGAATCGCTCGGTGGCCGAACCGCACCTCCAGCCGGTCGCGCTCGACCATGTCGCGCAGGAGGGCCTCCGGACCACGGACGAAGCGCTCGGTCAGGGCGCCGAAGAACCCGAAGGCGCTGTGCCCGAAGGCCGCGGCCTGGCCGATGAGTCCGAGCATGGAGCCCTCTCCAGGCGCGGCTCCGGTATACATGGAGAGCATCGACCGGACGAACTCCTGCGTGTCCACGGGAAGGTTCAGCGGGGCGAAGAAGTCGTCGATGGAGACGTCCAGGTCGCCCAACGCCTGGGCGGTGATGGGCCGCGACGGGACGATTCGGCGGGACGCGTGGGTGACGTGGGTCATGGCGCGCTCCAAGTCGCCGAGCTGCTCGCCCGGCACGGGCATCGACCGGTTGCGTCCACCGATGCGGAACACCGGGGTCTCGGCCGGCCCGTCCTCCTTGGTCGCCGCGCCGTACCTCGCGATCTCCGCTCGCATCAGGGGCTGGATGTCTCGGTTGATCCAGGCGCCGCCGAGGTCGGCGTGCACCCCCTCGAGGCCCGGGAAGGGCTTGCCGATCGTGCGTCCGCCGACATGGTCGCTCGCCTCCAGGACGACGACGGAACGGCCCTGGTCCTTCAGGTCGCGAGCCGCCGCGAGCCCGCCCCAACCAGCTCCCATGACGATGGTGTCGAACACTTCGGTCATCAGAAGTACCTCGTTTCTGTTTCGTAGTGACGGCTGAGGCGACGAGGGCGAGCCCTAGCGCCCCGCGACGCGGTCAGCGACTCGTGCGGCCCAGGAGGTGCTGCTCGACTGCGAGCGAAGCTCGAGGTGATCGGCAACTCGGTAGGCCCGGTACAAGGCGGTGGCACCGAGCCACCGAAGCGGCTCCGGCTCCCACCTGCGGGGCATGGAACGCACCCACGGCAAGGCGGTGAGCTCGCTGTCCTTGCCCACGATCAGATCGGCGACCGCTCCGCCTGCCACATAGGCGGCCGCCAGACCCTGGCCGGCGTACCCGCCGACGTGGGTGATGTCAGCCATCGGGTCCTGCTCGATGTACGGCGACCAGTCACGGCTGACGCCGAGAACGCCGCACCACGCGTGCGCAGTTTGGAGGAGGAGCCCCGGGAACAGGCCCTTCAGGACCTGTTCCAACGCCCGAACGTCGCGGATATCGTCCACACGACCGCGGTCGTCGACCTTCGAGCCGAAGCGGTACGGCTTGCCGCGGCCGCCGATCGCGATGCGACCGTCGACTGTCCGCTGGGCGTAGAAGTAGGTGTGTGCCGTGCCGCTCATGCATTCGGCCCCGTCCCAGCCGATGGCTGCCCACTGGCGCTGGTCGAGGGGGCGTGTGACGATCATCGAGCTGTTCATCGGCAGCAGGCGGCGACGCTGGCCGGTCTCCCAGAAGGAGTAGGCCTCGGTGGCGACGACGACCTGACGCCTGGCCCGCACGGTGTGCTCGCCGACCCGCACGCTTCCCCGACCAGCCTCCTCGACCCGTGACCTCTCGAGGATCGTCACGCCGCTGGCCGTCACGAGCTCGGCCAGCGCATTGACCATCAGCACGGGATCGACTCGATAGCAGCTCGGGGAGTAAAGCGCCCCGAGCACGCCCGCGATCGTCACCCGCTCCGCGACCTGCTCGGTGCCCAGCAGGTGTAGTGCGTCGGGACCTACCCCCCAGGAGCGGCTCTTCTTCAGGTAGTCCTCGATGCGAGCCATCTGGCTGGGAGTCCTGGCCACCTGCATCCAGCCTCCCCGCGCGGCGCCGATCTCGGCGGCGCCCAGCAGCTCCACGATCTCGTGGATCGAGCGTTCAAGCACGCGGTCCGCCGCCTGCACCCCTGCCCGACCGGCAGGCGACGTGGCCAGCACGTTCCTGAGACCGACCGTCTTGCCCGATAGCCAGCCGCCGTTGCGCCCGGAGGCACCGAATCCGACCTCCTCGGCCTCGAGGACCACCACCTCCAGGCTGGGGTCTCTGTCCTTCAAAGCCCACGCTGTCCACAAGCCGGTCAACCCGCCGCCGACGATGGCGACGTCGACCTCCATGTCGCCCGCGATCCTCGGCGCCGGCGAGGTGGCGACCTCCGACCTGGACTTCCAGAACGAGATCTGCCCGTTCTCCATCATGCCCATGCTTCTCTCTCCTGCACAGGTCAACGCGCTCGGATGAGCTTTTTGTTCATGAACTCCTCGATCCCGAACCGACCGAGCTCGCGTCCGAATCCAGACTGCTTGATGCCGCCGAACGGCAGCTCGACAGCGTCGGCGCCGACGAGGTTCACGAAGACCATGCCGGCTTCGATCTGGTCGGCGACTCGCTCCAACTGTGCCGGATCCGCGCCGAAGACGTAGGAGCCCAGGCCGAAGGGGGTGGCATTCGCGAGGCTGATGGCTGCCTCCTCATCCGGCACCGAGAACACAAGGGCCACCGGCCCGAAGAACTCTTCCTTGCTGCTCGACGCATCAGGGTCCAGACCGGTGAGGACGGTGCACGCGAAGCTCGCTCCCTCGCGCTTGCCGCCGTGGACGATCGTGGCGCCGTCCGCGACCGCACGGTCGACCTGTGCGGCGAGATGGTTCGCCGCCGACACTGAGGAGAGCGGCGCGATCCCGGTCCCCTCGGCGCCGATCTTCCGCAAGAGCCCGGCCAGGAAGTCCTCGTACACCTCCTCGACGACGATGAACCGCTTCGCCGCATTGCAGGCCTGGCCGGCGTTGCTGAAGCGTGCCGCATAGGCCGCGTCCACGGTTGCCGAGAGGTTCGACGCGTCGAGGACGAGGAAGGGGTCCGACCCTCCCAGCTCGAGCACCACCTTCTTCAAGTGTCGACCCGCGACCTCGGCGACCGCAGCCCCCGCAGCCTCTGATCCGGTCAGCGAGACGCCCTGCACCCGATGGTCTGCGATGACGGTGGCGATCTGGTCGCTGGTAGCGAGGAGGTTGGTGTAGGCCCCGACGGGGAAGCCTGCGTCGGCAAAGATCTCCTGGAGCACCTCGGCGGTCCACGGGCACTGCGCGGCGTGCTTGAGCAGGATCGTGTTGCCGACGGCAAGGTTCGGGGCCGCGAAGCGCGCGACCTGGTAGTAGGGGTAGTTCCAGGGCATGATGCCGAGGACGACTCCTACGGACGATCGCCGGATGACTGCGCTGCCGGAGCCGGCGAGCAGCTCGATGGGCTCATCCTCGAGGAAGGTCTTCGCGTTGTCGGCGTAGTAGTCGTAGATCGCGGCCGAGAAGTCGATCTCGCCGACCGCCTCCCCGACGGACTTGCCCATCTCGCGCTGGACCCACGTGGCGAGCTCATCTCGGCGCTCGCGGTGCAGCCTGGCGACGTTCCGCAGAAGCTCGGCCCGCTCTGCCACGGCGGTCGAGCGCGACCACTGGCGGTGGGCCCGGTCGGCGCCCTCGACCGCGTTCGCGACGTGCTGGTCGCTCGCCGTCTCGTACTCACGGATGGTCTCGCCCGTTGCCGGGTCGGTGACCGCGTACTTGCTCACGCTGCTCCTCATCCTTCCAGCGCCGAGTCGCGGGAGCGAAGCTTCGGCGGACTGTCTGCTGGCCTCGAAACTAGGCGTCTTTTCGTCGGGCCGGTTGTCGGGTGACGCCATGTGTGTTCACTCTCGATGCCATGCATGTCCTCATACGTCGAACGGTCGCCCGCCCGTCGGGGCGAGCGACCGTCCATGGGTCGAGCTGCGGCTTAGGCCTCCTGTCGACCTATGCGTGCGTAGGTGTCGGGACGGGATCTCCGGAGGATCGCGGCCGCCATGATTCCGGCGGCGAACATGCCCCAGATGACGATGAACATGATGACGGCGGCGGAGCCGGTGGCGCCTGTCAGGAGATCGAAGTGCTTGGTGCCGATCCAAAGCGCAAGGGCCATGACGGCAGCCGCGATCGCGCTACCGATGGCTTGGGGCGTGCCGCTGGTGCCGTGCTCTCTGTCTGCACGCGTACGGACGACGTAGGCGACGATCGCGAGGGCGACAAGAAGAAACAGAATGATGGCCGTGTAGGCATACGTGCCGGCCAACTTGCCATAAAGCAGCGTCGGGTCCGAGTTGGAGATGATCAGCAGCACGATCCCCACCCCGCTCAGAATGCTGATGCCGATGGAGGCGCGCGCGGGCGAGCGGTGCTTGTGGTGGACCTCGCTGAGGACACGCGGCAGGATCCCGTCAGCACTCAGGTTGAAGGCATAGCGGGCCGAGATGTTGTGCGCCGCGACGATGAGCGCGAACGATCCAGTCACGGTGAGCACCGTGACGAGGTCGAAGGCGACGTGACCGGCATACTTCTCCACGCTCGAGGTCGCGGCCCCCGTGGGGTCGGCACCTACAGCCGCCATGATCGCCTCGCCGCCATAGGAGTTGATGAACATCCAGCTCGTGAACGCGTACATGAGTCCTACACATGCGATGACGAGGTAGGTGGCGCGACGGATCGTCTTGACCGGGTTCCGCACTTCGTCACGGAAGATGACGGTTGCCTCGAACCCGCCGTAGTAGCCGACGCCGAACAGAATGGCGATGCCGATCGAGCCGGACCAGACATTGCTCGGGTCAAAGGAGTTCAGCCTGAAGGCGTCCAGACCCTGATGCGCGATCACGGACAGGTCGTACCAGGCGATGATCGTGATCTCGAGTGCCAGGAAGCCGGTGAGCACCTTCGCCGAGACATCGATGTTGAAGTACCCGATCACACTCGCGATCGCCAAGATCACAGTGGTGAAGACCCACCAGTTGATGTCGGGTCCACCCAAGACGTCATGGACGAGCGAGCTCATCCCGAGGCCTGCAAGCGCATACCCACCCAGCATCGCGGCGTAGTAGCACGTCAGAGCCGCGAACCCCGCGCCCAGGCCGACTTCCTTGCCGAGCCCCGCCGTGACGAAGGAGTAGAAGCCACCTGGGCTGTCCATCCGCCGCGCAAGGAACAGAATGCCCGAGGCCAGCAGGCTGACGATTACACCGCATGCCAAGAGTGCGACGGGCGTGCCAACGCCATTCCCGAGCAGGATGACGACGGGCATGTAGCCGACGAAGCCCACGATCGGGGCGTTGTACGCCATCACGGTGAAGGCCAGTTGGAGGACGCCCATATGCCCGCTCAACTGGTCGACATTGTCCTGGCGAGCAGCGGGCTGCCTGGCCGCCCCTTCGAGGTCCACAGAGTTCATGAGTGCTCTTCCTCCGGTTCACGACACGATGCTTCACGCTAGAACTCGTGCGCGTCCGTTGATTGTCCCTCAGCGACACGCTGCGACGCCTCGCGTGCCAGAAGGCGCTGACGTCGCTTCCATGAACCGTCTCCTCACCTCGAGGCCGCGGTCAGGGCTCCCTCGAGGGGACGCCCCCTCCTCCTGCGTTCGCCGGGTAGCGGCGCTGCAGATCCGCGACAGCCTTCTCATTCAGGTACGACGCCGAGCGTCCCTTCAGCAGCAGGTACAGCCGCGCCGTCTCCTCGATCTCCTCGACCGCGTCCACTGCGCTCTCCAGCGTCGGCGCTGCCGCGAGCGAGCCATGGTTGCGCAGCAGCAGCGCGTGCGAGTGCTCCGCCGCCTTCGAGACCTGCTCCTCCAGAGCGGTGCTCCCAGGCGCCGCGTAGTCGATCAGCGACAGCCGACCGACGCGCATGACGAAGTACGGCGTGATCGGTGGCAGCGCGTCCTCCGAAGGGAGGTCCGGCAGGCACGAGACGGCGACCGCAGACGTCGAGTGCAGGTGCGCCACGGCGGTGCGGGTCGGGTGTTGGCGATACAGCGCCCGGTGCAGGACGAGCTCCTTCGACGGCGGGTCGCCGGCGAGGTGCGCGCCGTCGATCGACGTCACCGCGAGCCGGTCGGGGTCGAGCCGGCCCAGGCACGCGTTCGTCGGCGTGATCATGATCCGGTCCTCGATCCGGATGCTGAGGTTGCCGGTGCGGCCCGGGGTCAGGCCGCGGTCGTACAAGGCAGCGCCGAGCCGGATGAGCTCGGCTCGCACAGTGTCGTCGAAGCTCACGGTCCTGCGACCTCCAGCGCGTCACGGAAGAACGCCGTCTGACCGAAGTTGCCCGACTTGAAGGCCACCCCCAACCCACGATCCTCGGCGACGATCCACGGGACGCCCACGCTGATGTCCGGGCCGATCCGTGCCGACCGCAGGGCGAGCGCGTCGGCCACCGCACCTGACGTCTCACCGCCGGCCACGATCAGCCGGCGGACGCCGAGCCCCGCCAGGGCCACACCGATCCGTCCCATCGCCATCTCGATCCGGTAGGAGAGCTCCGCGGGAGGCGACCCGGCCGCACTCGCAGCCTCCGCGGCCGCATCGTGGTCGGTGCTGATCAGCACCGGACCGTCGGCGAGACGGCCGCCGGCGAAGTCGACAGCCCGCCGCACGGCGGCGTCGCTGTCCACGAGCTCGGCGACGCCGAGCGTCAGCTTCGCGCCGTCGAACGTCCGCACCTGTTCGCGGGTCGCTCGAGACAGGCTCCCGGCCAGGATCGCGGTGGGCCCGGGCGGTGGCGTCGGGCGCTTCCCGGCCGCATCGGGTCGGTGGCCTGCGCGTGCATGGGCGGCCGCCGCGAAGGCCGCGCCGTACGCCGCACCGCCGGCGGCGAGCCGGTCCCCCGCCGTGGCCCGCGCAAGGGTGTCGAGGTCGCCATCGCGGACCGCGTCGGCGATGACATGGTGCGCGCCGGCACCGGACTCGCTGATCTCGGTCAGGAGCGCCGCGACCGCCTCCGCTCCGGCGTCCACGACGGGCAGGCCCACGAGCCCGACCGGGCGGGACGTCTGTGCGCCGAGCACGCGGCGGAGCTGCGCATCCCGCATGGGGTTGAGCGGGTGGTCGCGCAGGGGGGATTCGCTGAGCAGCTCGTCACCGACGAAGAGGTGGCCGCGGTAGACGGTGCGGCCGTTCGCCGGGTAGGCCGGGCAGTGCACGACGCGGCGGGCCCCCGACACGTCGATGAGTGCGTCGGCCACCGGCCCGATGTTCCCCCGGGGGGTCGAGTCGAAGGTGCTGCCGTACTTGGAGAAGAGCTGCTCGACGCCGACCGCGCGAAGGGCCTCTGCGGCCTCGACCGCTTCCGCGCACGCCTGGGTGGCGGGCATGCTGCGGATCTTGAGGGCGACGACGATCGCGTCGCCGCCGTCGGACGGCACCGATGAGCTGCCGAAAGCGAGGCGCGTGTCGAGCCCGCGAGCCGCGAGCGCGCTCGCGAGGTCGGTGGCGCCGGTGATGTCGTCGGCGATGAAGCCGACCGGCCGGACTCCGCCACTCACTGGCCCACTCACGGGGCCACCCCCGCGTCGGCGAATCGCGGCAGGTCGGCGAGAAGCTGCTTCGTGTACGGGTGCTGCGGGCTCGTCAACACCTCCTCGACCGGTCCGGTCTCCACCACATGTCCCTGCTCCAGCACCAGGATGTCCTGGGCGATGCTGCGAACGACGGCGACGTTGTGCGTGATGAACACCATCGTGAGGCCTCGCTCGCGCTGAAGCTGACGGAGCTGCTCGACGAGCAACGCCTGGACGGAGACGTCCAGTGCGGAGGTGATCTCGTCGCAGATCAGCAGCTCGGGGTCCACGATCAGCGCGCGAGCGACCGCGACCCGCTGCCGCTCGCCACCGGAGAGCTGCTCGGGCATGCGGTTGGCCAGGTCCGCGCCGAGCGCGACTTGTTCGAGCACCTCGTCGACCTTGCGGCGCCGGTCGGCACGCGAGAGTCGCTCGAAGAACCGCAGCGGCTCCTCGACGTTCTCCCCCACTGACAATCGCGGGTTCAACGAGGCGTGCGGGTTCTGGAAGATGTACTGGATCCGGCGCCGCTCCTCCGGGCGCCGGCTCCGGACCCGAGGGTCCAACTGCTGCCCGCCGAAGACCACCGGACCGTGCCAGGCGGCGTGCAGGCCGACCAGGCACCGAGCCAGCGTCGTCTTGCCGGAGCCGGACTCGCCGACGACGCCAAGACAGCTTCCCGGAGGTACGGTGAAGCGGACGTCGTGCAGCGTCCGCTTCGCGCCGTACCAGGCCGACAGTCCGCCCACCTCCAGGGCGGCGGACCCCGCGTCGGTCCCCCTCTCCCGCGGCGTGACGGAGGATGTCGCAGGCACCGGGCCGTTCACCGCGACCGGGTGGAAGCAGCGTGCGACATGTCCCGGGCCCATCGGGGCGAGGGGCGGCTGCGCCTCCTCGCACTTCTTCGTCGAGACCGAGCAGCGGTCGGCGAACGCGCAGCCTACCGGCCATCGACCCGGCCGCGGCGGCCGGCCTTCGATGCCGACGAGGACGCCGGCACGCTCGGGCGTCGGCGCGGCCTTCAACAGTCTGGTCGTGTAGGGATGGCGGGCGCCGCCGAAGACCGCCGCCGCCGACGCATGCTCGACGAGCCGGCCGGCATACATCACGGCGACGTCGTCGGCGATCTCGGCCACGACCGGCAGGTCGTGGCTCACGTAGACCGCGCTCACGTCGTGCGCCGCGGCGAGCCCGCGGATCGTCTGGAGGATGTGACGCTGCGTCGTGACGTCCAGTCCGGTCGTGGGCTCGTCGAGCACGACGAGCCGGGGCCGGCAGGCGAAGGCCATCGCGATCGCGATCCGCTGGGCTTGACCACCCGACACCTGATGGGGATAGCTGCGCAGCAGCTGGCGCGTGGCCGGCAGCCGCACCTCCTCCAGGAGGGCCGCCACCCGATCCTCGATCGGCTCGGTGACCTTCGCCTGATCGTGGATGCGCATCGCCTCACCGAGCTGGTAGCCGAGCGTCAGAGCGGGGTTGAGCCCGCAAGCCGGGTCTTGCGGCACGTAGGCCACGAGTTCCCCGCGGGCCTTGCGCAGGGCGGTCCGGGGCAGGTCGAGAACACTCGTCCCGTCGATGTCGACGGTGCCCCCGGCGATTCTCAGGCCCCGGCGGACGTAGCCCAGGAGGGACAGGGCGACCGTGCTCTTGCCCGATCCCGACTCCCCCACCAGGCCCATGACCTGCGCCGCACCGACCGTGAAGGTGACGTCCTGGACGACCGGCGTCCTCGAGCGGCCCAGCACGACGTCCAGGCTGTCGACGCGCAGCCGGGGTGCGGCCGGGCCGAGCCGCTGTGCCGACGGGTCCATAAGCGCTTCTCGGGTCACTTCGACTCCTCGGTCGTGACGGTGGCGGTGCCGAGCACGGCGTCCTCTGCCCGGGTCTCGCCGAGGTTGGCTCGCGCGATCGCATCGGCGAACGTGTTCGTCCCGACCGCGAGCAGCGCCAGGAGGATGGCGGGCGCGAGGACTCCCCATGGGTTGGAGGCCAGTCCGATCCGGTTCTCGTTGATCATCACGCCCCAGTCGGGGGCCGGTGGCGGGGCGCCGAACCCGAGGAAGCTCAGACCGGCGATGAGGACGATGGAGTAGCTCAGACGGAGCCCGAGCTCCACCATGAGCGGCGTGGTCAGGTTCGGGAGGACGTGCCGGCCGAGGACCGAGCGCGTCGGCACGCCCCAGACCTCCACCGCCTTGACGAAGTCCTTCTCGCAGACCGACTGGGCGGCACCGTAGATGACGCGGGCGGTCTGCGGCGCCTGGGAGAGGCCGACGGCCAGGATCAGGAGCCACCACTTCGGTCCGACCAGGCTGAGCATCAGCAACGCGAACACGAGCTGCGGGATGGCGAGCACGACGTCGACGCCGCGCATGAGCAGGTTCTCCACGAAGCCGCGGCGGTAGGCGGCGACGACGCCGATGAGGGCGCCCATGCCGACGGCGAGGGCGGTCGCCGCGAAGCCGAGCAGCATGAGGTGCTGGCCGCCGTGGAGGAGCCGCGCCAGCACGCTGCGACCCAGCACGTCGGTGCCCAGAGCGGCGCCGTTGACGCCCGGTGCCGAGAACGGCGGCGCCACGAACTGGGTCGGCGAGCCGGTGGTGAGAGGGCCGAGGAAGGCGACGGCCAGCACCAGCAGGGCGAGGGCAGCGCCGATCCGGCCGCGCCGGGTGCGCCAGGCGGCGCCGAGGACGCGGCGAGCGGCGCCGGGGCCCTTGCGCGTGACGGTCGCGGCCGGCGCCGGCCGGTGAGCGGGGATGGCAGTGTGATTCGACATGGTTCACCGGGGCGCGCGTCGGCGCGGTGTGAGGAGGAGGACGAGCAGGTCCGTGAGGATGTTGAGGGTGACGTAGAAGATCGCCAGCAGGACGACGATGAACTGCAGGACGGGGACGTCGCGGGTCTGGACGGCGCTGGCCAGCGTGAGTCCGATCCCCGGATACTGGAAGACGGTCTCGACGAGCACGATGCCACCCGCCAGGTACAGCAGGTTCAGCCCGAACACCTGGACCGCGGGGGCGATGGCGTTGGGCAGCGCGTGGCCGAACAGTAGGCGCACCGGCCCCGCGCCCTTGAGCTCGGCGACCTCGGCGTAGTCGCTGCTCACTGCCTCGATCATGGCCGCGCGCACCATGCGGAACATGTACGGCGCAGTGACGATCACCAGCGTCACGGCGGGCAGGACGATCTTGGACGGCTCATCCCAGATGCGCTTATCCGGCGGGATGATCGACACGGCCGGGAACCAGTCCAGGAGGCCGACCGAGAAGACGTAGATGACAAGGACGCCCACGACGAACTCCGGCAGCGCGCTGGCGACGAGGCTCAACACGGACGTCGTGTCGTCGAACCTGCCGTCACGTCGATGCGCGGCGATGACACCGCCGATGACGCCCAGCACGGTCGAGACCAGCGCGACTACGACGACCAGCACCGCTGAGTTCACCAGACGCGGGAACACCAGGTCGGTCACCGGCCCGCGCGTGGCCAGTGAGCTCCCGTACTGCCCGGTGACGAACTCCCGGAACCACGAGAGCAGGCCCGAGACGAGCGGCTGGTCGAGCCCGAGCTCCGCGCGAAGCGAGGCGAGCGCCTCCGGTGTCGCATGCTGCCCGAGCACCGCCACGGCCGCGTCCCCGGGCAGGACTCGGGTCGCCACATAGGTGAGGACCCCGACGAGGGCGACCGAGAGGACGCCCAGCGGCACTCGCCACGCCAGCATGTTGCGCACGGGGTGCACGGCCCGCGCCTGCAAGCTCTCTGGTGAGGGAGCCGGAGAGGGCATTGTCGTGGAGATGACCTGTTCAACGCTCATGGTCAGCTCCGGAGCCAGACGTTCTGCCAGCTGCTGCCGTTGACCGGGAAGCCGGTGATGTTCGGGGTGACGCCGCCGACGCGGGAGTTCATGCCCTCGATGCCTGGGAAGTACACCGGGATGATGTAGCCGCCCTGTTCGTAGTCGAACTTGAGCAGCTGCTGCACCAGCTCGCCACGGGCCGTCGGGTCAGCGGTCGCGACCGCCTTCTCGTAGGTGCTCTGCCAGCCAGCGTCAGTTTGGTGGATCTCGTTGAACGGCGCCCCCTTGGCCATGCCTTGCTGGGCCATCGTCAGGTAGGAGCCGACGTTCCAGAAGCTCAGCGCGAACGGGACCTTCGAGTAGGACTGGGCGAAGAATTGGGTGGGATCCTGGGTGCGGATATTGACGTGGACGCCGGCTTTCGCGGCCTGACTGGCGAACACGCTGGCGCTGGCGGTGGCGCCCGGGCCGATCGGCGAGGAGTAGAGATCGACGTGCAGGTCCGACTGCCTGGCGGCGCGCAGGAGGGACCTGGCCTGGTCCAGGTCTTGCTGACGCTGCGGGGTCGCGCCGTCGTACGCCGTATCGATGGCCCCGAAGGTGTCGTTCCCGATCGCGCCGAGACCTCCGAAGACCTGCTCGTTGAGCTCGTTGCGGTTGACGAGAAGGCGCAGTGCCTGACGCACGCGGACGTCGCTGAACGGCGCCTGGTCCACTCGCATCGTGAACGGGACGAACGCACGGGTCTTGGAGACGACGATCTTCCCGCCGGCCGACTGCACGGGAGCAACGGCCGTGGACGAGAGTTGGTCGACGAGGTCGACCTGGCCGGACTGCAGCGCGTTGATCTGGGCCGTTTCGTCGGCGAAGTTGATGATCACCAGCTCGTCGAGGTAGGGCTGCCCGTTCTGCCAGTAGCCGTCGAAGCGCGGGAACTTCGACTGCTGGCCGGGCGTGAAGGAGCCGAACCTGAACGGCCCTGTCCCGATGGGGGTCTTCGGGTCGTAGCCCTGCGGCACGATACGGGTGGCGAAGACGCCCGCGAGTCCTTCCGGGAGGATGCCGTACGGCGCGTCGAACGGGATGCGGAGCGTCCGCTCGTCCAGCACGCGTGCCGAGGCGAGGTTGATCGGGCCCATGGTGATGAGCCCGGGGAAGTTGTTCTTCTCGATGCGCCGCAGCGAGAAGAGCACATCATTGGCCGTGAGTGGCTTGCCGTTGTGGAACTCGATGCCCGGCTTGATCCGGATCGTCCACGCCGTCGCCTTCGCGTCGGGCTCGATCGACTCGGCGAGCACCATCTCGGGCTGACCGGTCTTGCCGTTCATCTGGACAAGCTGCTCGAAGAGGGCGCCGACGCGGAGGAAGTCCATCGTCGTGAGGGGGCTCTGGGCCTCGAGGGTGTCACCGGTGCCACCGGAGGTCGCGCCGACGCGGAGCGAGCCGCCGCGCCTCGGAGTGCCACCGGCTGCGCCCGTCGCTGCGGCGCCCGGTTGCCCGCCGCCTGACCCGTCGCACGCGGCGAGGCCACCGGCGGCGAGCGCGGCTAGCACGCCCGCTCCCCCGACCTGCAGGAGCCTTCGGCGGGACATCGCGCCGATGATGCTGTCAGGCGCGGGAGATCGGCGATCCGACGTCATGGCTTGCCTCCATGTTTTTTCGTGATGCTCATCGGTGAGTGCTGACGCAAGGGCAGCGCGGTGCAGCGCACGTCGCGTGACGTGCGCGCTTGGGGACGCTCCGTCAGGTGAGGTTGAGGCCGCCGTCGACCAGGAGGTCGACGCCGGTCGTGTACGAGGACTCGTCGGAGGCGAGGAACGCGATGGTCTTCGCGATCTCGGCGGGACGTGCCATGCGCCGCATCGGGATCTTCGCCACATCGCTTGCGACGCGGTCGGGTTCGGTCTTCTCGGCGTACTCGACCTGCGGCGTCCGGACGTAGCCAGGGGAGACCGAGTTGACCCTGATCCCGTGCCGGGCAAGGTTCATCGCGGCGTTCCGGGTGATGCCGAGGACGGCGGCCTTCGTCGCGACGTACGCGACGAACCCGTTCTCCGTGCCTCCCCGGTGCGCCCACGAGGACGCGATGTTGATGATCGACCCCGAGCCCTGCGCCTTCATGCCCGGCAGGACGGCCTGCATGCCCAGCAGGATCCCGGTCTGGTTGATCGCCACGACGCGGTCCCACTCGTCGAGGCTGACGTCCGCGACGGCGGCCGGCGAGCTGATCCCCCCGTTGTTGACGAGGACGTTGATCGCCCCCCACGCGGGATCGACGTCGGCCACGACTGCGGCCCATTCCTTCTCGGACGCGACGTCGAGATGCCGGTAGAGGACCTCGAGACCTTCCGCGTCGAGCCGCTCGGCGAGCGCCTCGCCCTGTTCGTCGAGGACGTCCGTCGCGATGACGCGAGCACCCTCTCGAGCGAGCAGCTCGGTGTGAGCGGCGCCCTGTCCCAGTGCCGCGCCGGTGATCAGGGCGACCTTGCCTTCCAGACGATTGACCATGCCGGGAAGTGTTGTGGCCCTCCTGACAGCCAGACCACTGTCGGCGAACATGGAACGCGGACCTGGGGTTAGATCGATACCTAGGTCACCGTGCGGCAGTGCCGGCCCGACTCGCCCGACCCGAGCTGACTTGTCGGTGCCGACAAAGGCGAGCGGTTGATCTATGTCGTCACACGAAGTCATGTGCCGCCCGGCGGGGGTACATTCGTGCGATGAGTGGTGCTCCGATGACCGCAACCGGCCTGCCATGAGCGTCGAGCTTCCTGCTCCGAGCACCGGGCCGGCGATCGAAGGCACGCGCCGCCCCCACGCCGGCCACGGCGGCGTCACCGTCCGCGATCTCGTCGAGCTGCGCTATCTCCAGGCCACGCTGCTCGCCGGCGAGGCGGGACTCGACCGTCGAGTCTCCTGGGCCCATGTGAGCGACGCGTTCGACCCCTGGAACTGGCTCGAGCCTGGCGACCTCGTGCTCACCTGCGGCTACATCGTTCCGGCGGACCCGGAGGCGCAGGTCCTCTTCGTGGAGAAGATGGCCGCGGCCGGGCTGAGCGGGATCGTGATCGGCGAGGACGACCGCCGTCCACACCTCTCCGCCGAGATGTTCGCCGCGGCCGACCGCGTGGGCTTCCCGCTCATCGACGGCGCGCACACCGTCGGCTTCGCCCAGTACGTGCGTTTCGTCGCGGCGGCCAACGCCCGCGGGGAGGACCAGTCGTTCACCCAGATCGCCCGGGTGCACGGCGAGGTGATGGCGAGCCTGCGTGAGAAGCTCGCCGGCACCGAGTTCGTCGACCGGCTCAGCCGCGTGGTGGGCTGCACGCTGCACGTCGTCGACCCGGAGATGTGGGAGCCGCTGATCCGCGGCGGCGGCGTCCCCGGGCGTGAGTGGAAGGTCGCCTACGACGACGAGGTCCGCCGGTCCTCCGGCCGCGCGCCGTTCGTGATGAACCTGACCGTCGGCGACCGAACGGCCCTGACGATGCCGATCCCCAGCGAGCGCTCGGCGTGTCTGATCGCGTTCCCGGACGGTGGCTCACGTCCGCGGCTGGCGGTCCTGCAGCAGATCGCCGCCGCGTGCGCGCTGGAGATCGGCCGCGTCACGGAGGCGGTCGAGCGGACGCGCAGGTCGGGCGCGGGACTGCTGAACGACGCGTTGAACGGCCGCCGCGAGCCGGCGGTGCTGTCCGCTCTCTTCCAGGAGCGCCGCCTGCAGGGCGACCTGCGCGCGCTGGCGATCGACGGACGTCCGGCGGCGGTCGACAGGCTCGCACGCCGCTGGCTCATCCGCGGCATCCCCTTCCTCCTCGGGGAGATCGGCCAGGTGGCCGTCGCGGTGGTCAGGGCCGACGACGTCTCGCAGGCCGATCTCGAGGAGCGCACGACACTCGAGCGGTGGCGTGCCGGGCTGAGCGACCCGTTCGTGGGGACGGGCAACCTCGGCGACGCCATCCGCCAAGCACGGTGGGCGCTGGAGACCGTGAGCCCCGACGGCTCGGCTCTCGCGGCCTACGGCGATGGGAGCCCGTCCTTCCTTCCCCGCACCCTCGCCGAGTCCGAGCTGACGGCCGACCGGGTGCTCGGCACACTCATCGAGTACGACCGCGAGCAGGGCACCGAGCTCATCAAGACGCTACAGGTGTACCTGGAGTGCGACCGCTCGCCGAGCCGGGCCGCCGACCTGCTCTTCGTCCACACGCAGACCGTCAACTACCGGATCTCCCGGATCCAGGAGCTGACCGGTCGCTCGATGCGGTCCACCGGAGACGTGAGCGAGCTGTGGTTCGCGCTCAGGGCGCTGGCCCTCTCCCAGACCACGCCGTGACCCCGGCCCCGCGCCTATCCCGGGGTATGACTCCCGATGTCGGTGTCGTCACCGGACACAGTGGGCAGGGCCGCGCGCCGCTGGCATGCTGCCGCGGGTGAGCACGGCAGGCGAGAGGAAGCATTCATGAGCACGAGGTTCGACGGACGCAGCGTGATCGTCACTGGGGTCGCGTCCGGTCTCGGGAGCGCCTTGGCGCAGGAGTTCGCCGCCGAAGGCGCGCTCGTCCTTGGCTGCGACGTCAACGACGACGCGGGAGCCGCGGTGATGGAGGACATCGGTGTCTACCGCCACACCGACGTCTCCAAGGAGGCGGAGGTCGAGGCGCTCGTCGACGACGCCATCCAGCGCTTCGGGCGGCTCGACGTCATGGTCAACAACGCCGCGATCCAAGTCGAGCAGGAGCTGGCCGACACGACCGAGGAGCAGCTCGACCGCGTCCTCGCCGTCAACCTGAAGGGCCCGTTCTTCGGCTGCAAGCATGCGATCCGCGCGATGCGCGGATCGGGCGGCGGTGCGATCGTCAACGTCGCCTCCGTCGTCGCGCTGGCCGGCGACCCGATGCTCGCCGCCTACGGCGCCGCGAAGGGCGGCGTGCTCGCCATGACCAAGTCAGCGGCCGTCAAGTACGGGCGCGAGAGGATCCGATGCAACGCCGTGTGCCCGGGCGACATCCAGACCCCTCTCGTCGAGGCGTACTTCGCCGCCGCCGAGGACCCCGCCGCCCTGCGCGCACAGGCCGAGGGCGAGTATCCCCTGGGCCGGATCGGCCAGCCGCGCGAAGTGGCACGCACCGTGGTCTTCCTGGCGTCGGACGACGCCAGCTTCGTCACCGGCGAGGCGCTCGTCGTCGACGGCGGCGTGCTCGCCGAGATCTACTGAACGGAGATCCCCATGCAGAAGCTCGGCATCATCCACACCGTCTCCGGGCTCGCGCCGACGTTCGCGGACCTGGCCGGTGAGCTCCTCCCCTCCGTCGACCTCGTCGTGATCGCCGACGAGCTGCTCCTCAAGCGGACGGTTCGCGACGGGACCGTCGACGACGTCACGCGCGAACGGCTCCGCGGGCATGTCGCAGCGCTCGCCGACTTCGGCGTCGACGGCGTGCTCGTCACCTGCTCGTCGGTCGGGGGGCTGGTGGACGAGCTCGCGTCGGAGGCGGACGTCCCCCTCTGGCGGGTCGACCGTGCCATGGCTGAGGAGGCCGTCAGGTCGGGCGCCACGGTCGGCGTGCTCGCTACCCTCCCCACGACGCTCGTGCCGACCACCGAGCTCGTCGAGGCCGCTGCGTACGAGAGCGGACGTGTCGTCACCGTCGTCCCACGGCTGTGCGAGGGCGCCTTCGAGGCGCTGGGCCGTGGCGATGCCGCACGGCACGACGCGATCGTCGCCGAGGACCTCGACCATCTGGCCGCGGAGGTCGACGTGGTCGTGCTCGCCCAGGCTTCGATGGCGCGGATCGCGGCTGCCCGACCGGCCGGCGGCACCCCCGTGCTGTCGAGCCCGCGGCTCGCGGTGGAGCGGCTCGCCGCGTGCGCGATCGTCGCGCCGGCGTAGGTCGTCGCCGAGTCCCTATACGGAGCGATGAGGACCGCGCCCACGATGGTGCTCCGGACCAATGGTGTGGGGTCCCCCGCAGCGACCACACTCGTGGCGTGGAGGCAAGGATGACACAGATCCGCAGGACCCAGCCACGGAGCTGGAGCGCCATCGATGCGACGCGGTACCGCGAGGTGATGGGGCATTACCCCACTGGTGTCGTGGTGGTCACGGGCATCGCTGACGACGGTGAGCCGGTCGGCATGGTGGTCGGCACCTTCGCCTCAGTCTCCCTCGATCCGCCGCTCGTCTCCTTCATGCCGACGCGGGCGTCGGAGACGTTCCAGCGGCTGCGGACGGCGTCGTCGTACTGCGTCAACGTGCTGGCCTTCGACCAGACTGACGTCTGCCGGACCATGGCGACGAGGCGGTCCGACAAGTTCGACTCGGTCGCCTGGAGTGCCTCTCCTCTCGGCGCTCCGATGCTTGACGGCGCGGTCGCGCACATCCACTGCGTCCCCAGCTCCTCGATGGAGGCGGGCGACCACTCCATCGAGATCTGTGAGGTCACCGCGATGGAGGTCGAACGCCCGGTGGCCCCGCTGCTCTTCTTCCAGGGTGGCTACGGAGGCTTCTCACCCCGCACCATGAGCGCGAAGACCGAAGCCGACCTCATCGCCGCCGTGCGGTTGAGCGAGGTGGCCCGACCCCAGATCGAGCGACTGGCACGCCGGTTCAGGTGCGAGGCGGCGGTTCTGACGGCGGTCGACGACGAGGAGCTGATGACCACGGCATCGGCGTACAGCGGCGATGCCGAGATGCGGGAGCCGATTGGTCAGCGGATCCCCCTCGTTCCACCCATCGGGGAGACCTACGTGGCCTGGGCCGGCGGGGCGGTGGTCGAGCGCTGGCTCGCGCGGGCCGCCGACCAGTCCGAGGACGCGCTGGACAAGCACCGGCAGCGCCTGGAGTCGGTCCGCGCGCACGGTGTGGCGATGGCACTGGTCGACCGCGAGGGCGGAAGCGGGTACGCCGAGCTGCTCGCTGCCCTGGCGGAATACTCCGCGGGTCCGCTGACACCTGCCCGTGCACGAGCGGTCCGCGCGGTGATCGCCGAGAGCGGCTCCTTCTACGACACCGTGGAGCTCGACAAGGCGGCGACCTACGACCTGGGCAGCCTGAGCGCCCCCGTCCGGAACCCCGACGGGTCGGTCTCGCTGGTCCTTCGCCTCATGCAGCTCCCTGCCGGCGCCTCCGCCGCCGACGTCCACGAATGGGCGCAGGCACTCACGGACGCTGCCGACGCGGTCGCCCGTCGCCTGAATGATCAGGACCGTTCGGGACTCGACGAGTATCTCGAATGGTTCCGGGCGGAGTTCCCCATCGGCTTGCGCGACGAGCCCGCGAGCCGATGAGCAGCGAGATCCCCGCGTCGGTGGTAGGACCCGGCCTGCGCACAGTCGTCGGAGGCCTTCAGCACGCCGAGGGCGTGTGCTGGTCTCCAGTCGATCAGATGCTCTATGCAGGTGGCGAGGGCGGCCAGCTCTACCGGTTCGGGCTCGAGGGCGGGACCTTCGAGACGGTCTGCACGGTGCCCGACGGCTCCATGCTCGGCCTGGCCCTCGACGGTGAGGGCGCGGCGTACGTCTGCGATGTCGGCAACGGCTGCGTCCAACGCATCACGGCCGACGGGCACGTCAGTCAGTACGGCGGCGAGATCGGCTACCCGAACTTCCCGGTCTTCGACGGCGACGGTCGGCTCTGGGTCTCCGACTCCGGAGACTGGGGTCGCGCGAGCGGAGGCATCGTGCGCATCGACCCCGACGGCGCCACACAGCGAGTGCTCGACGGTCTGCACTTCGCGAACGGACTCGCGCTGCACGGTGGCTGGCTCTATGTCGTCGAGTCGACATGGCCGCGGGTCATCCGTGTCCCGCTCTCGGGCGGTGTGCCGGAGCCGGTCGTCGTCTTCGACCGGGCCGTCCCCGACGGTCTCGCGTTCGATGCCGAGGGCGGCCTGTGGATCGGCTGCTGGCAGCCCAACCGTGTGTATCGGCTCGATCCGGATGGCACGCTCGACGTCGTCGTCGACGACTGGTCGGGCGTCTACGCGCCGACGCCGACGAATCTCGCGTTCGCCGGGCCCGAGCTCGATGTCCTCGTGCTGGCCTCGCTCGGGACGCTGACCGTCAACGCCTGCGACCCAGGAGTTCGCGGGGCGTCTCTTCACCTGCCCGTCGGGCTGGGCTGAGCAGGACAGCTGAGCGCGACAGCCGAGCATCACCTTGATGAGGAAGACGACCGCCGACGTGGCCGTTGAGATGAGAGGTAGGACCGTAGATGAATGAGGAGACGTACGACGCGTTGGTGATCGGCGCGGGGTTCGCGGGGCTGACGGCCGCCCGCGATCTGGCGAAGGACGGCAAGCGGGTCCTGATCGTCGAGGCGCGGGACCGCATTGGCGGCCGGACCTGGTACCGCCCCTTCGCCGACACCGACTTCCGCATCGAGATGGGCGGCAACTGGCTCGACACCGAGGGCAACGCCGCACTCATGGCGGAAGTCGAGCGCTACGGGGTCGCGCTCGACACGAGCCCGCAGGCCGAGCACCATGTCTCCCTGCTCGACGGGGTCCTCAGTCACGCTCCGTGCCCGATCAGCCGTGAGGACGAGATCGGCCTGCAGCGTTTCGTCGAGGAGGTCAGCACACAGGTGAAGCGGATCGACCCGTCGCTGCCGCTGGACACGCAGGACGTGACCGACCTCGACGTCCCGCTCGACGCCTACATCGACGGGTTCGGGCTCTCGAAGACCCTGACGGAGCTCATGGGTGCCTGGATCCGTCAGGAGACGGGCTGCCACCTGTCGAAGATCTCCGCCCTACACCTGATGACCTGGATCCCGCTTCTCGACGGTGACGTGCTGGCCATCGGGCACACGCCGACGCACCGTTTCGCCTCGGGCACCATCGACCTCCTGCAGCGGATGCTGGACGACTCAGGTGCCGAGCTGCGTCTGTCGACACCCGTCGAGGCCGTGTCCCAGACGGGCGACCACGTCGAGGTGCGGACCCAGGCAGGCGAAGTGCTGCGCGCGCGGGGCGCGGTGATCGCGCTTCCCCTGAACTGCCTCAACGACCTCAGCTACGACCCGCCGCTCTCGGAGGGAAAGGCCGCCGGCGCGGCGATCGGCCAGTTCGGCGCCGCCAAGAAGCTCTGGGCTCTCGTCACGGACGTCCCGCCCAAGATCCTCGCGATCGGCGAGCACGACGAGCCGATCGATGTCTTCTTCACCGACTACCCGGCGGACGAGACGGACCTGGGCGGCGACCTCATCGTCGGCTTCTCGACCCAGGAGCGACCCCTGGACATGCTCGACCGTGTCGACGTCGAGGCCGCGGTCCGTCGGTTCGTGCCCGAGGCGGCCGTCTTGAAGGTCGACGGGCACGACTGGCTCGCCGACCCCTACGCCAAGGGCACGTGGTGCACGCCTCCCGCCGGACTGCTGTCGAGGTACGCCTCGGCACTGCAGGCGACCGAGGGGCGTCTGGTGTTCGCAGGGTCCGACATCTCACACGCGTTCCGCGGGTGGATGGAAGGCGCGGTCAGGACAGGCGCGCTCGCTGCGGCGCAGCTCTCCGAGATCATGGCCGACGACTGAACGGCCCGCGAGGCGCCCGTCCCGTTGATCGGGGCGGGCGCCTCGTGCTGTGTTCCCTATGGCTGCTCGCCACCGGTCGCCGACGCTGGGCAACGCGAAGGGGCCGCGTCCACCGGACGCAGCCCCTTCTTCGACGACGATCTGCTCAGCCCGTGACCGGGACCGGCGCATCCTCGTAGTAGCGGACGGAGGTAAACACCCCGTCGGCGATCTCGACCAGGCAGATGCCGTCCAGCGTGCTCCGGCCTCCTTCGGTGTCGGTCAGGTAGGCGCGGAACTCGAAAGCCGCCGACGAGGCGCCGTCGCCCCACTCGTTGAGGATGTCGATCTCGAGCTCGGGGAACGAGCGGTAGAAGTCCTCGGTCAGCTCCCTGATGGCGGCGTGACCCTTCTGCGGGGCCTGGCCGGCGGGGTGGAACGTCGCGTCCGGGTGGAAGTAGGTGACGAGGGTGTCGACGTCGCGCCGGCACTCGGCGTCCCAGGCAGCGGTCTGGAGGTCGCGGGCTTGGCTCATGAGGGTGTTCCTGTCGTGGTGGGGGTGACGGTCGGCGCCGTCCAGATCGTGTAGACCTTGCGCACGGTCTCGCGGATGTCCCAGGTCCCGCGCCAGCCGTCCGGAGCGACGAGCACGACGCCCGGTCTGATCTCGTGGACGGTTCCGTCGGCGCTGGTGATGGTGCCCTTGCCGGCGACGAAGTGCATCAGCTCCGAGTCGCCGCTGCGCACGGAGTCGAAGCGACCGGGGGTGCACTCCCAGACGCCCGTGCGCCCATTCGCGTCACTGTGGAACACGTGCACCGACTCCACCGGCGTGCCGGCGAGGGCGGGCGTGCGCGGGCCACGGGGCGTCAACGTCAGCAACTCCGGGGAGGCGTCGTACACGATCCCGGGGGCTGTGTCGCCGGTCATGCGTGCATGACGGCGCGCGCGCCGAGCGTGGCGATCTGAGGGGCGACCTCGCGTCCGAGGAGCTCGAAGTGGCGCCGGTAGGGCTCGGGGTCCGAGCTGTAGTCGTAGGTGAAGGACAGCAGGGCGCCGATGCCACCGAGGTCGTCGTCGAACCGGGCGATCTTCTCGACGACGGTGTCGGGAGAGCCGACGATGAAGAAGTGGTCGACCATCCACTCGAGCGTCAGCTCGTCGATCGTCATGCCGGGGTCGAGCAGCAGCTCGCCGAGCGCGTAGGCCTTGCCGCCGCGGTCGCGGACCGCACGGAACGTGGGGAGCACCAACTCGTCCCAGGTCCGTCCAGCGGGCCCTTCGAGGAACAGGCGGCGCGCCGCCTGGTCGGTCTCGGCGACGAAGACGTCGCGCATGATGCGCCAGTTCGCGCGGTTCGGCGCGTGGCCGGCGCCGATCGCCGCGGCCTCGTAGGTCTCCCACTGGCGGCGGAGGGCCTCCATGCCGACCTGCTGGCTCATCGGCGAGAAGCCACGCCGACCGGCGTCCGCGAACGTCGGCGAGGTGGGTTGGACGCCGGTCATCACGACCTCCGGTCGCGGGCCCTGGAAGGGCTTGAGGTGCGGGCCGTTCCACTGCTCGGAGTAGTCCGGCATGTCGACGGTCCAGAACTCCCCCTCGATGCGGAACGGACCGCGGCGAGTCCAGATCGCCTCGATGATGTCGATCGCCTCGTCCATCATCTTCGCGTTCCCCGGTCCGACGCCGAAGAGCTGCCCGTCGGTCGGGAAGGAGCCGGGCGCGAAGCCCGCGATGTAGCGGCCTCCGGTCATGTGGTCGAGGTACATGAGTCGGTGCGCCAGAGCGACGGGGTTGTGGTACGGCAGCAGGTGGGCCGCGGCGCCGAGCCGGAGCCGTCGCGTCTCGCGTGCCGCTGCCGCGATCATCAGCTCGGGCGCCGGGCTCGGCTCGTGGCCGATCGTGTGGTGCTCGGCGAAGTAGAGCTCGTGCAGGCCGTACTCATCGGCCCAGCGGGCGACCTGGAGGTCCCACTCGATGACCTCCTGCAGCGTGCGACGGCCGGCAACGTACTCCTGTGCGTACGGCGGGCTGAAGAGTCCAAGATCCATGACTTTGTCCGATTCTCTTTCGGTGCGGGCGATACCGTCCCAACATCGGGCAGTGCAGGAGGCCCCCACAATTGCCGCGAGCCGCAAACGACCGCACTGAGGTTGTCGCCTCGCACAGGGCCAGGCGGAGGGTCGCGCGCCGGCCCGCATCGCAGGAGAGGCGGGTTAGATCGGCATCTAGGCAGGGCGCCCCGGTTCGTATCGGATCGCCCTGGCCGAGCCGGTGTGACGTCGATCTACTCTCGTACATCAAGCAGGTCTCGCAACGGGTCACGAGACCAAGGCGGGAGAGACGATCCGCCTCTCCGACTCTCAGTCGCAACGAAGGCGAGCACGATGAACCACGACACGATCGGCGCCCCCGAGACGGCGCCGTCCAGATCCGCCGACCACGAGATCGGCCTGCGCGGGTCCATGGGGACCTTCCGCCTCTTCGCGCTGGTGATGGCCTTCGTCTCGCCGCTCGTCACCGTGTCCGGCTGGATCGCGATCCTGATCGCCTTCGGCGGTGCCGGGGCACCGATGATGATGCTGGTCGCGACCGTGCTCGTCGCGGTCTTCTCGGTGGGCTTCGTCGCCATGGGACACCACATGCCGAGTCCTGGCGCGTTCTACTCCTACGTGACCGTGGGCCTGGGTCGGTCGATGGGGCTCGGCACGGGGTTCGTCGCGATCACCACCTACGTCCTGCTCGGCCTGTCGAGCTTCACGTTCTTCGGGGTCGCGGCGTCCGCCTTCGTGGTCAACCAACTCGGAGGCCCCGAGATCGCCTGGTACTGGTACGTCCTCGGGCTGTGGGTCGTGGTGAGCATCTTCGGCTACTTCCACGTCGAGGTGTCGGCGAAGGTGCTGCTCATCGCGATGGCGCTCGAGGTCGTCGTGGTCCTCGTCTTCGACCTCGCCATCTTCGGAGGCCGCACCGCGCCCACAGGAGGCATCTCCCTCGAGCCGTTCTCGTGGCACTCGCTGACCAGTGGATCCTGGAGCCTCGGGCTGCTCTTCGCGATCCTGATGTTCAACGGCTTCGAGGGCACGGCAGCCTTCCGAGAGGAGGTGCGCGACCCGGCCCGCACGATCGGGCGCGCGACGCTGTCAGTGGTCGCCTTCGTCGGCGCCTTCTACTGCCTGGCCTCCTGGGCGATGATCTCCTACTTCGGCATCGACAAGGGGGTCGCACTGGCCATGACCGACCCCGTCAGCATGTTCGCGACGGCGTTGCAAGGCTCCGTCGGCCGCTGGATGGTGGACGTGGCGAGCGTGCTGCTGCTGTCGTCGATCTTCGCGGCAACGGTCTCGATCCACAGCATCCTGTCGCGCTACGTCTACTCGCTCGGAGTCGATCGGGTTCTGCCCGCGCGGGTCGCCGTGGTCCACCCGCGCCACAACTCGCCGTACGTCGCTGCCGTCGCCGCCAGCGTGCTGTTCCTGGTCACCGAGCTGCCCTTCGTGCTGGGTGGTGCCGATCCGTCGCTGCTGTACGGTCAGTTCGGCGGGACGGGCGGCTATGCCTACCTGCTGCTCTTCACACTGGTCAGCCTCGCGGTGCTGGTGTACTTCCGCCGCGAGCGCGGATCGCACTCCGTGAGCGCCTGGGTGGCAGTGGTCGCGCCGGCAGCGTCCATGGTCGCAATGGCGACATTGCTGATCGTGGCAGTCGAGAACTTCACGACCCTCACCGGCGGATCCGGCTCGCTCGCACTCATCCTCCAAGCGACCGTGTGGGGGGCCGGTGTCCTCGGCATCGGCTTGGCCCTTCTGTATCGGCGTACCCGTCCCCACACGTATGCGCGGATCGGTCGGCGGAACGTCGACGACGCGCCGCTGGCACCGGTGGCGGAGCCGACCGTGATCGCGCCAGCGGCTGCGCAGGTGGCGCTGGAGTGAGCGGCCGCCCCGGCGGTTGACAGCAGCAGGTTTCCGGGGCGGCCACTGCGAGCACATCAGCGTTCGGACTCCACGCCAACGTCTATCCATTCGGTGTTCTCAACCGCCCTCTGGTCGAATCCCGCCTCTCGAACCATCAAGCCGACCAGCAGCATCACGAAGGCCACGGCCGCAAGGAAGACCCAGACATGCCCGTAGTTCTCTCGCGCGGGCACCGGCAGACCGGGCACCGTCGAGGCAGTGAGCAATGCGGTGATGATCGGCGGACCGAGCGATCCGATCGCAACGCTGGCCGCGCGGGCCGCGCCGGTGAGCATCCCCTGTTCGCCAGGTCGCGCTGCTCGCAGATACGCCGCCGTCGAAGCCGTGTAGGACAGTGCGTAGCTGAGGCCGATCAGGAACGAGAGGATGAAGAACTGGTAGGAGGTCCCGGAGACCTGCGAGAACCACAGGAACGCGGCGACCGCGACCGTTGCCCCGGCGATGCTGGTCACGCGCTGGCCGAAGCGACCGATCACGGCACCGACGAGGCTGCCACCGAACGCGATCATCAGGCCACACGGCAGGAGGTAGACGCCGGCCATCAGGACCGTCGCATCGAGGCCGTATCCGACTGCGCTGGGAGTCTGGACGTAGTTGCTGATCGCAAGCGCTCCATTGATCCCCAGGATGCTGACGACACCGGCGATGACGAAGGCGGGCCAGACGTCGCGGCGCGTGATGACCCTGAGATCGAACAGCGGCTGACGCTGGCGATGCTCCCACGCTGCCCAGGCCAGGAGCAGGCCGACGGCGATGACCAGCAAAGTGACGAACGTGCCCGAACCCCACCCCCACTTGTTCGCGTTTCCGATCGAGTAGACGAGAGCGGTCAGGCCGGCTGCGAGCAGCAGTGCGCCCACGTAGTCCAGCGGCACGCGCGCACGCGTCGGGATGTCCTCGACGAAGAGCCAGACCAACGCGAACAGGACCAAGGACAGGACCAGCATCAACCCGAAGACGGTTCGGACGTTACCGCCAACCGAGATCACGGCACCTCCGAGCAAGTATGAGCCGGAGATGGCGATGCCGATCGCAAAGGTCATCGCGCCGGAGTACCTGTCCGACTCCTCGCCGGAGCGGCTCCTGCCGCGCAGGATCGCGTAGTAGATCGGCAGGCCGGCGTTGAAGCCGACGATCACACGACCGACGAGGAGTGTCTCGAAACTAGGCGCGAACAGGCACAAGATGTTGCCCACGACGACCACGAGGGTCGTGAGGATCAGCATGCGGCGCATGCCGTAGAGGTCGGCGAGTCGGGTGAGAACGGGCACGCTGGCAGCCGCCGCGATGCCGGTGGCGGAGAGCACCCATGCCGACTGCGCCGGCGTCAGGGCGAACGTTGTGCTGATCGCCTTGAGCAGCGGGATGACGGTGAGCTGCTCGGTGTCGAGGCAGAGAACGACCAAGAAGCCGATGGCGATGGCCAAACCTCGCTCAGAGATTCCGACGGCCTGGACTCGTCGAGAGACTGCCGACGCGCCTCCCGCGGGGCGCGGGCGGGTTTCGTCATATACCGGACCGGGCAGATTCCCCGCCGTCACGACGGCGTCCCGGTTGAGATGGGGTCGAGCCGCCGCGGGCGGTGACAGGCATTGATGGACATGGTTTCTAGCCCTTCGGACGAAGATGACTGTGGCGTGGGTCACGACGGTAGAGACCCCGAAGGGAAATAGCAAGCATGCTTACATCTGCCTGGGAAGTCGCGTTCGATTCGAAGAGTGCGCACAGCCGATGCATTGACATGCCGGAGGCATGTAAGCATGCTTGTATCACTCGGCCGAGGTTCGAGCCCGGCCTGAATGACGAGCCATGTCTGCGGAAGAGAGCCCACCAGAATGCCGAACGACCAGTCTGCCCTGCCCGGCCTGCGCCCTCTCGACCACCGCTACACCATCGCGGTGATCGACGGACCGAATGTGTCCAACCTCGCGCGGCGCAACAAGCGCATGTACGGCCCCCACGTCTCGGCTGAGGGGCTCGGAGAGTTCGCAAGGGAATGGGGTGCGCGACTCGGCGTCGAGATCGAACGGTTCATGTCGAACCACGAGGGCGACATCCTCGAGTACATTCACGAGTCGGGCGATCGCGTCGACGGCTACGTCGTCAACCCGGCCGGCCTGACCACGACCAGCGACATGGTCCCCTTCGCCCTGTTCGACACCGGCAAGCCGGTGATCGAGGTGCACTTCGCCAACATCAAGGCCTCCGCGTCAACGCCGCGTGGCCCTGTCTACGGTCCCCGCGAGTCCACGTTCACGCCCTTCGTCACCGGACAGTTCATGGGCATGCGCGAGTACAGCTACGCCGGCGCGCTCCTCTCTCTCGTCCTTGCACTCGACGACGAGACGTTCCTCGGCGCCAAGCCGGAGGTTGACTGACACACTTCAGTCCCTCCCCCGGCTCCGACCGCTCCCGTCCACAACAGCCCAGGGCCCGCAGGTGATCCCGTGAACGCAAGACCTGAGAACAGCCCCGAGCAGGTGCTCTCCGACTACCTGGCCGCCGGTGGCCGATGGGACCAGAGTCTCGAACGAGCCGTCCGCCGGTCCCCCTTGTTCGGGCGAGCTCACCTTCGCATGGCCACCCGGGCCCTCTCCGACGGCGCGCTCCATCCGAAGACTCGCGAGTTCGTCTTGCTCGCAGCCAACCTGAACGCAACCCACATGAACCCCGAGGCTGCTCGGGTCCACATGCGTCAAGCCAGGGACGCGGGCGCAAGCGATGACGAGCCGATCGAAGTCATCCAGTGCGCGAGCCTGGTTGGCATCCACGCCGTGATCCTCGGTCTCCCACCCCTTCAGCGCCTCGCACCGGTCGACTTGTCTCGACCTCTGACGCCTGTCGAGGAGCAGTTGAAGCGTGCCTTCGAGGAGCGCCGCGGATACTGGTCCGACCTGTGGGATCAACTGCTTCGACGAGACAACACCTACTTCGCGGACGTTCTCGAGTACTCCGCAGCCCCCGAAGCAACCGGCGCGCTCTCCGCGCTCGATCGTGAATTCGTCTACATCGCTTTCGACTGCTCGCCCACGCACATGTTCGAGCCCGGCCTCGAGCTGCACATGCGACATGCTCTGGAGCTCGGAGCGACCCCTGCCGACGTGCTCGCGGCCCTCAAGCTCGTCAGCAGCATCGGCTTCGAAGCCGCACGCACCGGCTACGGATTGGTCGCAGAACCAAGGCACTCCACTCCCATCGAATCGTGCAGCGGGCGACCTTTGCAGAATCCAAGCGGCCGCCGGTGATCGTGCGTCCGCAATCCCCAGGACGCCGCCCGGAAGGCGTCACAACCCCCACACCACGTCGAGGAGACGACATGACCAGCACCACCCAGCTCACCCTCCACGAGGCGACCGTCCTCGTCGAGCAGGTCATGGCTGCCGTCGGCTTGAGTGACGTCGACGCCACGACCGTGGCCGAGCATCTGATCGACTGCGAACTCCGCGGCCTCGGCTACGGCGGCCTACCCCGGGCGCTGTCGATCGCCGAACGCATCATGGCGACTCCACATCCGCCGAAAGCGGTCACGGTGACCCAGGAGTCGGCACTGTCGGCCACGCTCGACGGCGGCGACACCGTGGGGTACGTGGTGGCGCAGCGGGCTACCGAGATCGCCATCGAGAAAGCGCTGTCGGGAGGCATGGCCGTCGTTGCCGCCACCGACACCTGGTACACGGGAATGTACTCGTGGTACCTCGAGCAGATCACCGCCGCAGGACTTGTCGGAATGATCGCCGGCAACGCGGGACGATTGGTCGCGCCCCACGGTGGCACCGAAGCCCGATTCGGCACCAACCCGATCGGATTCGGGTTCCCTTCAGCCGACGAACCCATCATCTGGGACACCGGCACCTCGTCGGTCACCTATGCCGAGGTGGTGCTCGCCAACCGCCTCGGAGAACCGCTGCCCGACGGGATCGCGTTCAACTCCGACGGTCAGCCCACCACCTCCCCCGCGGAGGCCTTGACCGGCGCGTTCACCGTCTGGGGCGGGCACCGCGGATCAGGCCTCGCTCTCGTCGTGCAACTGCTCGGGATGATGACGGGCGCACCGGCCATCACCGAAGGGGTGGCGGGTCTCGGCTTCCTCGTGGTCGCGATCGATCCTGCCACTGTCACCGACGCCGAGGAGTACCGCGCCCGGGTAGCGGCTTACGCCGACTGGGTGCGCAGCACGCGAACCGCCGAGGGTGTCGACGAGGTCCGGATGCCGTTCGACCGCTCGCGCCGAACGCGTGAGCTGGCACGGGCGCGCGGTCTCGTCGATGTCGAACCCGCGGTCCTCGAGGGGCTTCGGATGGTTGCAGGCCGCCGAAGCTGAACCCGTCGGACCAGTGCCGGCATGCGGTCCCGTCGGGAAGATGGGCTCCGCGGACTGATGTGTGCGCCTCTGACTGCCACGACGAGCGAGGCACCCTTGTCGTGATGAGGTGCTCAGGCCTTGAGGCTCGCACGGCCCCAATCGAACGCAGGCCCGCCGGCGTCCGGCTCCCAGCCCGCCTCATCGGGAACCGCGCCGATCTTGCGCACGAAACCGAGGCTGGGCACTCCGACCACGTCGGCGAACCAGTTCGCCGTGTCGGCGAGCGCCAGAAGGTCGACGCCGGTAGCGACACCCATCCGGTCGAACAGCTGCACGGCATCCTCACTGCAGACGCCGCCGGCAGCAACCCCATTGAGTGCTGGATGGCCGCCGGAGCCACCGAGCGACACGTCCAACTGGGTGATCCCAAGCCCGACGAGCTCGACGAGATTGGCCAGGCCCATCCCTCGTGAGTCGTGAACCTGGACCGAAAGATGCTCAGCGGTGTTCACGGCCAAGGCCGCCTCGATCGTCGTGCGCATCTGTACCGGGGAGGCGTAGCCGATCGAGTCGGCGAGCAGCCAGTCTTCCACGCCGATCGAGTGCAGGCGGTCGGCAAATCGGTCGATGACCTCGGGACCTCGTGGGGGGCCGCTGGGGCCGCCCCACGCGAAGATGAGGTACGTGCCGACGGTCGTCGATGTCCCCTCAGCCAAGTCGACGAGGTCCTTGAGGACCTCGATCGCTTCGTCGGTGCTGCGTCCGGTGTTGTTACGAGAGAAGTCCTCGTCGGCGGAAAGGAGAAACCACGCTGTGTCGACGCCGGCATCGACGGCTCGCCGCAGGCCCCGCTCGTTCCCGACGCAGCAGTGCAACTTCGTGCCGCGCGAGCGGTCGATGCGCGCGAACACCCGCTCGGCGTCAGCAAGGCCGGGGACGAGGTCGGGACGCACGAACGACGACACCTCGACAGAGGGCATTCCGGCGGCCGTCAGGCGGTCGACGAGCTCGACTTTCACGCTGGTCTCGACATGGTGGGCCTGCAGCGCCAAGCGCGGCGCGACGTCCTTCAGCTGCACCCGGATCACGACGGCCTCGTCGGCCGATGGCCGGCCTCCCAGGAGTCCCACGTGCGATCCACCACGCCCTCGGCGCGCAGCACGGCCTTCTGGATCTTCCCCGTCGGCGTCCGCGGCAAGGACGGCACGACGCGGTAGAAGCGCGGGACCATGAAGTGTGGAAGCAACCGGTCGCAGTGCTCGAAGAGTGCCTCATAGTCGAAGGCCTCCACGTTCTCGGTCTCGACGATCGCGAGCACCTCCTCCTCGCCCAGGTCCGAAGGAGTGCCAACCGCGGCAGCGTCGATCACACCCGGGAAGGTCATGAGCACCGCCTCCACCTCATAGGAGGAGATGTTCTCCCCGCGACGGCGTAGGGCATCTTTTTCACGGTCGACGAAGTAGTAGAAGCCGTCGGCGTCGACGTAGCCGAGGTCGCCGGTCCGCCACCACATGTCACGCATCGTCGCGAGCGTCGCTTCGGGGTCGTCGATGTAGTGCGTGAACATCACGTTCGACACCCGCGGGCGGTAGACGATCTCGCCCACCTCGCCGGCGCCCAGCCGCGCTCCCGTCGGGCCTTGAATCTGAAGCTCAGTGGTGTTGGTCGGCTTCCCGATCGACCCGATCTTCCGGGTCTCGATGGGGTTGTAGGTCACGTTCTTGATCTCGGTGAGGCCGTATCCCTCGACGATGTGCACGTTGAAGCGGTCCTCGAAGGGCATCAGCACGTCTGGCGGCGCCGGGGCGGCAAAGACCCGGCGTACCCGGTGATCGCGGTCGCGCTCGGACGGCGGCTGCGCGAGAAGCATCGGGAGCAATGAGCCGAGGGCGTTGAACATGGTGATGTCGAACGCGCGCATCTCGTCCCAGAACCTGCTCGCGCTGAACTTCTCGGCCAGCACGAGTGTGGCGCCGGCGTAGATGCTGTGGAGGCACATGTTCAGCTGAGCGGCACCGTGGAACATCGGCAGGCACGTGTAGAGCCGATCTCGCGACGTCGTTCCCATCGACTCGAGGTTCTCCCGGGCGGCCACCACGGCGAGGTAGTGAGGCACCGCGACGCCCTTGCTCTTGCCGGTGGTGCCAGAAGTCAGGGCGATACCGCACAGGTCGGCCGGCTCAACGGCGGTGGTGACCGCCGGGTTCTCGACCCTGGCGATCAGCTCACGGTAGCTGATGGTCTTCACCGACGATGGGGCTGCGGCGGTCTCGCCGACGACCACAATCCATTCGAGGTGGGGCAGCTCGGCGAGCTCGGCGGTCAGGGTCGGCAGGAACACCGACTCGGTGACGACGACGCGAGCCTTCGTCAAGCTGAGCGCGTGCCGCAGGAACGCAGCCTTGTAGGCGGTGTTGACCGGGACGCAGACGAATCCGCCGCGTGCGGTGCCCAGCCAGGCGGTGACCCATTCGATCCGGTTGCGCAGAAAGATCGCGACCGCGTCGCCCTTGGCCAACCCGAGCCCGGCGATCGATGCAGCAACCTTGGTCGCGGCCTGATCGAGCTCACGGTAGGTCAGCTGTGCCTGTGGAGTGATGAACGCGGTCTTGTCGGGGTTCGCTGCCGCACGGCGTGCCAGAAGCCCACCGATGGTGCCGCCACCAACGTCGATCAGGTCTCGCTCGTTCATGAAAGTGCCTTCTTCACTTCGACGAGGAACTGAGTCAGGGAGGGGTCGTAGCCGGCCTCGGCCCCTGTGGTCACCAAGAAGGCGTCGACGCCCACCTCGCGATAGCTGCGAAGCGAGTCGAGAACCCGATCGTAGGATCCCACCAGCGCCTGAGAGTTGGCGAAGCCCCCGAGCTGTTTGGTAAGACCGGTCCAGAAGCAGTCGTCATGCAGCTCCTCGTCCGTCAGCGCCAGCGCACGCTGCCGGCCGGCGGATGTGTCGCCCTTCGAAGATCGCAGGAACTTGTTCGTGCCCTGCGCGGCCTCGATCTCCCGCTCTGCATCGCGTGCCGCCTGCCAAGCGAGGTCGTCGGTGTCAGCGACGAAGAGCCGGAGGCTGACGGAGAATCGCATCTCGCGGTCGTGTGCCTTGCTGGCGGCCCGGACCTTCTCGATCCGTTCTCGGGTGCCCGCGATCGGCTCGCCCCACAGCATGTAGAGGTCGGCGTGCCTGGCGCCGAACTCGACGGCGTCGTCGCTGTCGCCTCCCATGAAGATCGGAACCTGGCCCTGGCACGGGCGAGTTTGGAGGTTGACACCCTCGACGTCGTAGAACTCGCCGTGGTGGTCGAACGGCTCGGGGCTCGTCCAGGCCCGGCGCACGATGTCGAGGTATTCGGTCGCGCGGCGGTAACGGTCTGCCTTCGGTGTGTGGTCGCCCTCACGCATGAGGTCCTTCTCACTGCCGCCGACGACGACGTTCAGTGCCAGCCGGCCGCGCGCCAGTACGTCCAGTGAAGCGAAGAGCCGAGCCGCCGCAGTGGGTGACATCACCCCCGGTCGGTGCGCCATGATCGGCGAGAAGTGACGGGTCTGCGCGAGCGCGTAAGGCACCACGGCGTGGTTGTGCGGCCAGATCGAGGAGTAGCCGATCAGCACGCGGTCGATCACATCGACGGTGTCAAGATCGCCGATCCGTTTCTCGAGCAGGTCGGGCCCCGATTCCCCGCCGACCAGCGGCTGGGCTCCGGTGAAGAGTTCGAACAAGGTGTCCTCCCTTGGACAACGGTGGGACGTAAGGGCCGGGTCAGGCGCTCAGAGTCCTGGGCCGTACGGTGCGGGCGACGTCCAGCAGCGTGTCGCGGTAGCGGATGAAGTCGTCGTAGGTCGAGACGGCCGGCAGGCCGTATGCGGTGAGGACGAGGCGGATCGCCCCGACCGCGCCGAGAACCGGAACCGCCACCGTGCGAAGCGGGATCCGCTCCTTGACGTCGAAGACGTGAGGTTCATAGGCGTTACTGAGCGGATCGAGCAGCTGGCCTACGGCATCGAGCTCTTCTGGTGACGGAGCGTCGACCGGCAGCCGGTACAACGCCCGCTCGAGGTCGAGGTGGCCGGGTTCGCCTAGGGTGGCGGACCAACCGCGTTCGCGCACTCGCCGAGCTAGCCCGCGTGCATGCTCTTGCTGGGTCGGCGGCAAGTCCGCCACCCATCGCTCAGGGTCAGACCAGGCGGCGAACGCAGCGCCCAGCGGCGGCTGGTAAGGCATCCGCTGGCCCACACGCGTCGGCAGTCGACCTGGTTCGGGGTGCCCGCTCGTCGCCAGCGCCACAACCTCGTCCTCGAGCAGCGCGGTGGCAACGACCTCGACGCCCAGCTCGCGCGAGGCGGCTGCCATGTGGGGGCGAAGCTCATCGACGAGTCGGAAGTGGTCAACGACTTCCGGAAGATCCGGAACACCGCTCGCAGCGAGGGCCGGTGAGGCCACCGTGCCGTACCCGCCCTGGAAGGAGAGGAGCGGCGACGCCGGCTTCTCGACCTCGAGTCGTTCAACGCTGCCAACGACGATGAAGTGATCGCCCGCTTCATGGACGGCGTCGATGGTGCAGTCGATCCACGCGACCACGCCATCGAGCACAGGAGATCCCGTGGCCTCGGTGCGCCATCGGAGAGCGCCGAACTTGTCACCGCCCTTGACCGCGAGCTGCCGTGAGACGTGCTCCTGGTCTGCCGCGAGCACGTTGACGCAGAACGCGCCGGCCTCGCTGAGCGCGGCCCAGGTGCTCGAGGTCCGCATCGGCAGGAACGCCACCAGTGGCGGATCGAGCGAGACGGAGGTGAACGAGGTCGCGACCATCCCGACCGGTGCGCCATCGGCGTTGCGTCCGGTGACAGCGACGACCCCGCTGGGGTAGTGCCCCAGCACAAGCCGGAAGAAGTTCGGGTCGAGACTGCGGAGGTCCACCGTCGCCCCATGTGTATCAGGCATGGGCACACGGTACGGCGGCCCGACGGGTTATGCAAGCATGCTTACATATCCGGCGGCGCGCCTGTCACGAGCGCTCGAGGGCGGCGATCTCCTGCTCCACGGCCACCGCACTCTCGCGCAGGAGGGTGATCATCCGAACGCGGTCCTCGCCGGGCAGGTTCTGCGAAAGGGTCTCGTTGATCTTGAGAACCTCAGCATCCATCTCGCGCAGCACCTTGCGCCCGCGAGAGGTGAGAGTGAGGGACATGGCGCGCTCATTGCCCGGACTCACGGCCCTCTCGACATAGCCGGCATCCCCGAGGTTCGACACGATGCGCGTCATCGTCTGCGACCTGACGAAGCACCTGCGCGAGAGCTGGGTCAAGGATAGATTCGGACGCCGCTCGATCACGCGCATAGCGGCGTAGCCGGAGAGTGTCATCTTCCACGGTTGAAGTCGCATGGCCCCGATTCGCGCGACCGCGCGCTCGAGCCGGAAGACCGCATCGAGGAGGAGGGTCATTTCCTCGTCGTATTCGTTGCGCTCGTCGTCCGCTGCACTGGTGTCGGGCTTCGCCGGGTTTGCCACGCCCGGAAGTGTAGTGCCGCTGCGCCCGATCGGCCGGTCGGCGAGACAGCTTGCTTATCAGGATGCTTGCCTTCTGCCTCCGTTGTCCTTACAGTCGAGGCGTTCGAGCACGAGTGGCCGCTAAAGGCCCAGGCATCCCGCCTTGGATGCCTCAACCGGAAGGCAAGGGCGCCATGAGCGACACCCAGACTGAGGACTTCCCCACCACTCACGGTGACCAGGAGCTTCTCGACATCCAGGCAATCCGGAGCCTTCTGGAGCGCTATGCGTTTGCGATGGATCGCCGCGACACCGAACTGATGCGGACGTGCTTCACCCCGGACGCGGACTTGTCCTACTTCGGTGGCCTGAAGAAGTTCAACCGAGACAGCTTCTCAGACCAGCTGGTGTCGGGGCTCACGCCATTCAAGACCATCAATCACGCCATCAGCAGCATCCGAGTCATCGTCGAAGGCGATACCGCGAGTGCCGACATGCACATCTTCGCGACCATGATGCTCGCGGATTCGCCCACGGTGATCATCCGTGGCGTTCACGTGGTCGACGAGTACCTGCGGACCGCTGACGGCTGGAAGATCAGCAAGCGAGCGCACGCCCCGTTCCTGCAGTATGAGGCGCCCACTACTCGAATCGACTTTCCCGGCGTGGGCGGCATCAACGAGTAACGGGCCTCGTAGGTGCTCATGGCGGTCCGCTCCGGGCCCGGCCGGGGCGAGTCAGACCGCCCCGGCCGACTGGCCCCTCACTCCCCGAAGGGCGTGGCTGCTCCACCGGGCATCACGGCCCGATCGTAGTACTCCCGGCATGAGATGATCTTGAGTTCTTGGTCCAAGACCAGGACGGCAGCCGAGCGACCGCTGAAGGCCTTGCCTGTGGCCTTCATCTTTCCGCCGCCGAGGTCGTCACCGGAGAAGGTGCCTCGTCCGGTCACTTCCACCACCACGAGCCCGTCACCGGTGTGAGCGTAGTCAACCGACATCACGAAGTCAGGAACGGCTGCGCGCCAGAGACGGTGGTGGGTGGCAATCAGGTCGTGGCCGCGGCGTCGCACCCCGAATGTCACGTCGAAGTACTCGCCATCCTCGGCGTAGAGATCAACAAAGGATTCCGGGGTCGGCGCGCTCCAAGCGTCGGCCCACTGCCGGGCGATGTCGGTCGGTGTCGTGGTCGTACTGATGGCGGACAAGGGATCCTCCCTGTTCTGTGGGTTCGAGAGTCGGTCGGGTGCGCTCCGTCCGGAGGAGGTGACGTGCAGTCACGATGCCCCGCACGGGTTGGCCGAAGGTTGAATGTCTGGTGCGGCTACAGCCGAATCGCGGTGTGCAAGCGCGCCGCAGCGATGGCACGGCGCCCGTCAGCGACGGGCAGCAATCGCAGCGCACTCTCATGAATCTCGGCGTCGTTGACCGCGTGCTCGCCGAGTTGAAGGGCATGGTCTGCGTTGGCGCTGGCCAGGACCGCGGTCCGCACCGCCACCTCGAAGTGTTGGCGCCAGTCGACGACGCCGGGCAACTCTGAGCCAGGCAGCAGCGGGCCGCGATAGAGTCTCAGCGCGGTGGCGGTATCCCCCTTCTTCAGCGCAGCAAGGAGATCCACGGCGTCGCACGAAATCGGACTGATCAGCCGGTAGACGCGGCTGGCTATCTCAACGCCAGTGGCCTTGCGCAGGTTGGAAATGTCGGCCTTGAGAGTGCTTGTCGCAGTCCGCCGGTCGCCGTAGACGGCGAAGTGCAGTTGCTCCGGCGTCATCCCGTTGGGTTGCAGCGCCAGCAACGTGAGAATCTCGAGCTGACGACGGCGCATGCGGACGGGCTGCCCGTCGCCAGTCAAGCGACTGTCGCCCAAGCTCGCGAGATGGACGCCGGAACGGGCCGGGGCGGCCGCATGCAGCTTGGCCTCGATGGCGGAGACCAGGCTGCGTACTGTCGACATCGCGAATGGGTGCGCCCGGTCCCACGTCGAGGACAGATCGAGTACGCCGAGCTGCTGTCCGTCTCGGTCTCTGATCGGAGCGCAGTAGCAGACCCAGCCGTGCAAGGCTTCGACCAGGTGCTCAGCAGAAAACGGTCGAAGCCCGCCCTGTGACAAGCGCAAGGGACAGCGCGTTGGTGCCCATGTGCGACTCGCCCCACCGTCCACCGGGGGCGAAGTTGATGCTTTCAGCTCGCCGCCGGATGCGCGGACCGCCGTACGACCACAGGATCGTTCCTGTCTCATCGGCTACCGCGGCGATGTACCCGGTCTCGTGAGCGACGCTCTGCAGTTGCTGGGACAACTCGCTCACCGGGCGGTGCAACGGCGAGTCCGCCCAGCGCGAGTGGACTTCACCCGCTGAGGGCGCGCTGGCGCGCAACGGGTCCACCGTACGCACGGAACGTCCCCACGATTCGATCACGTCACCGCGAACAGCTGGCTGAACTGCGTCCCCGGATCCCGTGAAGCGACTCGGGCTCCACCGCGCCCATTCCTCTTCCAACGCGGCCCGCCGGCGCGCGAGCGTTTCGTGTGACAAAGCGCAATCTCCTTGTCGCCCATCCACTGACACGAGATCGGTCGCTTCGGCTTGCGATGGCGACCGCCGGTCTTCAGTAGATGGCGCCGGGCTCGTCGGTGATCTCGGGCAGGATGACGCCGTTCTCCAGCGCGTTGGCGCCGGGGATCTCGTCGATGAAGATCGCCAGGCTCTCTTTGGCGTCTCCGGTCACTTCGGACCAGGCGTCGGCGATTCCGTGGATGAGCTTCGCTCGCACTCCCGGCGAGCGGCCCGCGCGGATCAACCCGACCATTCGCGGCGCGTCGATCGCCTCGCCGGCCACGAAGAGGCTGCCGCGCGGAACTTCGACGAACGAGCAATACACATAAGCCCCCGATGCGCCCGTCACCTCGCAGTGCACCCTCGTCGCGGCTGCGGCAACCTCGGCCTTGTGCTGCATCGTCGCACCGCCTGCCGGAACCGTGAACTGGTAGTAGGGCACCGAGCCACCTCCAGAAGATGCGTAGACCCGAGCCCAGTAAGACTCGAATTGAGTTTGACTGTAATCCTCGATGAGTACGGCCGCAAGCAGCAAAGACTCAAAAGAAGTCCTACACTCATCGCATGAAGCACGACGAGTTGGGGGGTCTGTACTGCTCCGTCGCACGCACGTGGTCGGTGATCGGAGAGCGTTGGACGATGATGATCCTGCGCGAGTGCTTTCGCGGCGAACGTCGCTACGACCACTTCCGCCAGAAGCTGGGCTTGGGCAGCAACGTCCTGAACGACCGCCTGCGAGTCCTAGTGGACGAGGGCATCTTGGAGCGCGTCAAGTACCAGGACACCCCCACGCGTCACGAGTACCGGCTCACCGGCAAGGGCTCAGAGCTGTATCCGGTGCTCGTCGCGCTGATGTCGTGGGGGGACAAGTACAAGAACGACGTACCACCAGTGCGGCTGATCCATCGCGCCTGTGGCCACGAAGCCGACCCTCAACTGACCTGCGCGCACTGCGCCAAGCCGGTGTCCTGGCGGGAGATGACCGCCAACTTCGAGCCGGACGCGTGGTAACGAGCTGCGGCGATCGCGATCGGGGATCGACTCCCGCGGCTTCGCGACCAATCATGGCGCGCAGAGACCCGCCCGCACCCGCTCCTGCGGGCTCAGGCGATGACGTCAGGTCGGTCGGCCGTAGGTCTCGAGGAGCCTGAGCCAGACCTCGCTGATGGTCGGATAGGCCGGCACGGCGTGCCAGAGCCGGTCGATGGCGACCTCGTCGACGATCGCGATGGTCGCCGCATGCAGGAGCTCGGCGACGTCCTGTCCGATACGGGAATGGCGGGCACGTTGGGGACCAAGCCTGCGCCAGCGCGATGTCCCTCGCGGAGTAGGTGCGCCATATGCCGACCCAGACCTCGCGAGGCCCCGCGAGGCGGCCGTGGCCGCAGACCAGGTCGATGCCGGCGGACTGTAGCCAGGCGAACTGGCCATGGTCCTTCCCATCGTCGGTGAAGGCCGTAGACGGGCCGCCTCAGATGACGATCAGGTCGTAGTCGACGTCTTCATCCTCTGGGGTCGTCATACGGCTGCCGTCCTTCGCAGCACGATGCTCAGGCGGATCGCCGAGATCAGGAAGAACACGCCGCCGAGGATCGCGTAGCCGCCGACGCCGGAGATGTCACCTGCGCCCTGCAGGCCCTGCGCCAGTAACGACGCACCGGCCAGGACGGAGATCCCGCCGCTGAGCATCTGAGGCACCTGTCCCCCAGCCCGCCGGTTGCGGACGGCGGTGATGAGCTGGGGGATGCCGGCTCCGATCGCCCATGCTCCCCAGACGGCGAGAGCGCCGGCGATGGACAGCGTCGAGGCGACCCCGAGCGCGATGGCGACGATCACGCTGACGAGCACGTTGACCCATTCGCTGACCTTGGACCGCGACGAGCCCGGGTCGGCCCGCATCTGCCAGAGCACCGCAGCTGCGTCGAAGAGCGGGTAGACGAACAGCAGGACCGTCAGGAAGGGACCGGTAGCCGCGGACGTGGGGAACAGCAGTGCCGCCCAGACGACCGCGAAGCCGAAGCGGAGGAAGTAGAGGCGCCGTAGCGCCTGGGAGAACGACGACCGGGCGAGTGTCTCGGAGATGGTCATGAAGTCTCGCTTTCTGAGAAGGGCAGGGGTCAGACCGCCGGGGTCGCGACGATGGTCCGGAGAGCGACGGGGACGTTGCCTCGGGTGGCCAGCGAGTACGGGCAGACCGCGTGCGCGGCGGCGGTGAGGTCCTCGGCGGTCTCCTGGGCGACGCCGCCACCCAGGTGGATGCGCAGCGCGGCGGTGAGGGCCAACCCGCCGGCATCGGTGCGGGAGATCGAGACCTCGGCGGTCACCTCCGAGCCGTCCAGGACCACCTTGCGCTGCGAGGCGACGAGCTTGAGCGCCGAGTGGAAGCACGACGCCCAGCCGGCGGCGAAGAGCTGCTCGGGATTGGTCGCGCCGCCGGGACCGCCCATTGACGCGGGGACCGCGAGGGCCACGTCGAGCACGCCGTCGTCGGTCGCGGCTCGGCCTCCGGCGCGGCCATCACCCGTGGACGTGGCGATGGCGGTGTACAGCGTGGTGTTCAAGATGACTCCTTCTCGTCGAGAGTAGAGTTACTAGTACGTCTACATAGAACAACATATGCTCTCTCCAGCGCCGGGGCAAGCCGGCGAAGGACGACGGAGCCCCACGGAGGAAGAGTTGCCGGCAGACGCGGCCGAAGCAGGAACCCCTGTGCCGTCTCGTTCAGGTGCCTCCACGCGAGCGCGGATCCTCGCCGTGGCGAGCGAGCTGTTCTACGCCCAGGGCATCCGCGCGACGAGCGCCGACCGCATCATCGAGGAGGTCGGCGTCACGAAGGTGACGTTCTACCGGCACTTCCGGACCAAGAGCGAGCTCGTCGTCGCCTACCTGGAGGAGCAGGCGATCGCGGAGCGGATGTGGCTTGAGGGCGCTCACCGCAAGGACGACCCCGTCGGCTCGCTGCAGGCGATCGCCACCGACATCGGCGTGGCGAGCTGCCGGCCCGGATTCCGCGGCTGCGCGTTCATCAATGCTGCGGCAGAGTTCTCCGATCCCGACGACCCCGTCCGCAGCGCCGTCGACGCTCATCGCCGCCGGATGCTCGACACGTTCGTCGCCGTTGCCGCAGAGGCAGGGGCTCAGGACGCGGAAGCCGCAGGCAAGCAGCTCATGATGTTGCGCGACGGCGCCATGGTCAACGGCTACCTGAACGACCCGGCCTCCGTCGCCGAGGCCCTCGGAGCGGCGTTCACGTCGATCGTCACGGCGGCATCGGCGGTCGCGCGCAACTAGCTGGCGCCAGGCTGCTCGACGGCCCCGTCCTCCACCGCGCTCGGACGCTCAGGCATCCGAGAGGCTTGGGGCGTGCTGTCGAGCCCGCACGGGAGCAAGAGCGTGATCCGTCGGCGACGAGCCGGTGGTACTTGGGCGTTGAGACTGGGACTACATAGCGCCTGGGTCGGCGGGTACTGCGACCGCCAGCTCTCGCGACAGGCGCCCGAGCCTGAGGAGTGGGATAGGCGCTTCCGTTCAGTTCCAATGGGTCGGCGGGATCATCGCCCTCGATTGCCCGGAGCGCTCGGACGGACACAGGGTGGGAGCTACGTCGAGGGAAGGAGCATCGTCTGACCGGCATCGACGAAGATCTCCTGCCCCGTCACGAAGCGTCCCGAATCGCTCACGAGGAACAGGATCACTTCGCTGGCCTCGGGCGGCTGCATCCAGTCCACCGGCAGCGCGTTCGCGACGCCGTAATCCGGGTTCTCTTCAATCCACCTGGGGAAGGTCTCATTCATGATCATGGGCGTCGCGACGCCTGAGGGATGGAAGGTGTTGACCCGGATGTTGTGCTCGGCAAGCTTTCCCGCGTAGCCGGTCATCAGGCCCACCTGCGCGTACTTGGCCGCGTGGTAGCCATCGAAGCCGCCGTCATAGTTGGTCGTGATCGACTGGCGTGTGACCGACGAGCACGTGATGACGATGGCACCGCCCCGACCTTGATCAATCAGGATCGGCGCGACGAGCTGCAGCGTGTTCCAAGTCCCCGTCAGCATCACGTCGAGGCTGTCCCTGAAGGCCTGCTCCGACTGAGCATACGGTCGCTGGCCGAACGCCAGAATCCCGGCATTGGCAAGGACCACGTCCAGGCGGCCGAACTCCGCCAGGCCGAGATCGAGAGCACCCTGGATGTCGGCGCGATTGCGGACGTCTCCTTTGACGCCAAGCATCCGGCGCCCGGCCTTCTCCACCAGGGCAACGGTCTCGTCGAGGTCCTCCCGGGTAGCCATGGGATAGGCGACCGTCTCGATCTGCTCGCACAGATCCAGGCCAATGATGTCGGCCCCTTCCTCCGCGAGCATCACAGCGTGAGACCGCCCCTGTCCCCGAGCGACGCCGGTGATGAAGGCGACCTTGCCGTCCAACTGACCCATCGTTGATCCATCCCATCCCATCGCGTCGCGCCGAGCAGCCCGTTCTGGAGCCGTGGGACCAAGCGCAGTCGGAGGCCCCGAAGTCGGCCTCCGGGTGAGCGTAGGGTCCGGTGCTCGGGAGCATCTATGGAGTTCGGCACACAGCAGTCCTTTCGACAGTGGCGGTTCGGCCATCGTGTGTTCCGACGTCAGCGGCCCAGACTGTGCGGGGACGCGCTGCAGTCGTGCGCTGCAGAACGTCACGCCTGCTCGACCACCAACCCGCAGATGGGGGCAGAAGATGCCACATGCAGTTCACCACTTCGGCCGAACCGTGAGCAATCTCGAGCAATCGGTCCAGTTCTACAAGCTGTTCGGCGGTGAGGAGGTCGCAGCCGAGCACTTTTGCGGCCCCCAGTTCGCCAAGGTCCTGGGTTTCGATGACTCGGACTTCGAGATGCGCCTGGTCCAGGTTGGCGACGTTCACCTCGAGTTGCTGCAGTACCTGGTGCCGACCGGTGAATCGTCATACTCGACCCGCAACTGCGATGTAGGCGCGGCCCACATCTGCTTCCTCGTGGACGACATCTTCGGGTCCTACGAGCACCTCACTTCACTGGGAGTGAAGTCGCACTCCGCTCCCGAAGTCATCACCGAGGGAGACTTCGCCGGCGCGGCGTTCGTCTACCTCCTCGACCCGGACGGCTTGCCCGTCGAACTGCTGCAGCTTCCTCAGGAGTCCGAGTGATCACCCCCGACCAGGCTTCAGTCGAGCACTTCTACGAGCGTTACGCGCGGATCGTCGACGACCAGGACTTCGATGCACTCGCCACTCTCTGTTCGCCCGACGTTCGACTCTCCCTCAACGGTTCGGAGCACCACGGCGTGGACAAGTTCATCGCCGTCTTCCGCGAGGCGCTTGAACCGGCCCTGGGCAGCCGGCACCTGATCACCAACATCGCGGTGGATCTCTCCAACGGGATCCGCGCGCGGACCTACTTGCTGGTCGTGTGGTGGTCGAACTCGTGGACGCGTCAGGGTGTGGGCTATTACGAGGACGAACTGGCCATGGTCGACGGAGAGCTGGTCTTCGTCGACAAGAACATCTCCCTCGAGCGCGTGGTCGAGACACCGGCTGCCCCGCTCGCCGACTGACGGATCGCGGCCCACTGAAACGCCCTGGGTTCTCTGCGGGTCCGTCGTCGAAGGTCGTGGTGCGGCGCACTCGGTCTTGGAGAGCCCGTTGAGGGTCTCCGTCACGGCTTCCTCGCAGCGTCTCCGGACTGACTCGATCGAGGGCTTGATGCTCTGGAGGTCGAAGAGCTCAGTGAGCTTGATCGAGTTGCGTTGGGCAGGTTCAACGGGTCGAAGCAACACCGTGTGATGCCGCAGGACATCCCGGACAGCGGACCTCCGGAGAGGGACGTCCGCTGTCCGGGATTGTCCTGTTGGGGCGTCGTGCGGGATCGACGGTGATCTCCGGAGTAGCGCGCCGGTCGCCGCGTCGACGACGCGGATGTTGAGGTCTTCGGCCAAGACGAAGCTGTAGGTCCCAGCGCAGGTTCGGCCGATGCCGACGTGGTGAGCCGGCTCTCGTAGCGCGTCGATCACGCCGCGGGCGAGGGGCCGAGCGGCGGCCGCACCGACGGCCACGCGCTGCAGGCCGTGGACCCGACACACCGAGATCCACAGGCGTGTCGCGCACCTCGGGCGCAGCCCGGGGCCCTTCGGACCTTCCTGACGGAGGCCATGTGTGTCGTCGATGTCGTGAGACAGCCCAACTGGGAGATCTTGACCCCTCGTCGCGCACCCGTCGACGCTCCACGAGCGCTGCTCGCCTGCCCGTCAGGAGCTCGTGACGTGCGTTCGTCTCCAGATCCGCCACGTGGGGCGTCGGCGTACGAGTCGCGGCGTCACGAACTCCAGGCCGAGAAGTGCCAGCAGCAGGGCCCCTTGGGCCAGCTGGTTGACCGATGCTGGCGATCCGTTCACGGCCAAGCCCGCCGAAATCGTGCCGAGCATCGCAACTCCCAAGAGGACATGCACTGCTGTGCCTCGACCACCTTGGAGGCTGATGCCGCCGATCAGACACGCGGCCACGGCAGGCAGCAGCAACTCGGAGAAGGCGCCCGGCGCTGCACTGCCGCTGCGGAGACTGGCAAGGACGCCAGCGAGGCCCGCACAGCCCCCGGAGACCGCGAACGCGAACGCCATGATGCGGTCAGTTCGAATGCCCGCTGCTTCAGCCTCGTGTCGCCCGCCTCCGATCGCATAGACATGCCGACCCAGCCTCATGACGCTGAAGAAGACCCCGACCAACGCGAACGCGCCCAACGCGATCATGCTGCTCAATGAGAAGGCGCCGTGCTGAACGAGGAACGGGTTCGACACGGCGAAGTCGGCTAAGAGGACGGGCTGGCTGTCCGACATGAGGTAGGCGAGGCCGCCGAGGAGGATCGCCGTACCGATGGTGAACATGATGGAGTTGATCCGCAACCGTCCGATGAGGAAGCCCTGGAGGCCGCCGATGAGGACGCCGGCGGCCACAGCACCGACGATCATGACTCCCGCCCCTTGGCTCGACAGCTTGGCGCCGACGATCGCTGCCACCACCGCGGTCGACACGATAGAAAGGTCAAGCTCTCCGGCCACCATCGTGATGGAGGCGCCGAGTGCCAACAGGCCGAGGAGTGCAACCTGTTCGAGGACGGCGAACTCGGCGGACTGACCGCTGAAGCCGTCGACGCTGACGCTCATCACGACAATCGTGGCAACCAGGAGCAGGGTGGGACGCAGGTAACCGAGGCCGCTTCGGGCCGCGGCCGCAAGCACATCGCTCATGACAGGGCCTTCATCCGTTCGATCGACACCAGCAAGACGACGGCAATGGTGATGATGGCGCCGGTGAACAAAGCCACCGCTCCGGCGGACAAGCCATGCAGCAGCAACACATTGGTCGCGGTCGAGATGAACACTGCCCCAAGGGCTGAGCGCCATGGCGCGCCGCGGCCACCGTTGATAGCGATCCCCCCCACGAGCAGAGCGCCGATGACGTCGAAGGTCAGGGAGTTCAGGCTGTTGGGTGTCACGCTGCGGAAACCGGCGGAGTACAAGACGGCAACCAAACCGATGCCGAAGGAGAAGATCGCAAATGCGGCGGCCGTGACCCGGGTGAATGACAGGCCGCTGATGGCGGCCGCACGGCGATTTGATCCTGTCAGCATCGTTGCCCGTCCGAGCGTCGTCCGAACGGATCCGAGATTGACCAGAACGGTGAACACGCCGAACACGAGGACTTCGATCGGTATCCCGAGGACGGAAGAGTTGCCCCAGCCCAAGACGGAGCCCGTCAAAGCGACCGGCTTGCTGGCACTGAGCGTGCTCGTGGTGCCCAGGATGACCGAGGCGGCAGCGAGCGTGGTGATGATCGGATTGAGGCCTGCGGCCACGAGCAACGCTTGCAGCACGCCTATCACGACAACGGCGATGACAACGAGGACGACAGCCGGGAGGACAGGCATCCCGTGGTTCAGCATGACGATGAGCAGCATCCCTGCTGCGACAGTTGTCTGCTGAGTCGCCAAGGACACGAAGTTTCCCGAGACGACCATGGGCGTCATCGCCACGGCGATGATGCCGGTGTACGCCGCGCTCCTCAGCACGGCCGCGATGTTGGCGGTGGTGAGGAAGTCCTTGGTCGTGAGCGACAGGACGAGGATCAGGACCACGGCCAGGACGGGCACACCCCAGGTGAGCAAGCGCGCCTTCACCGTCTCCGCGTGGCCAGCATCGGCCGCCGCCGATACTCGGGCGCCCTGGACGGGCGCCGTCACCGGAGTCTTCATAGCGGCCGCACCTCCCCTGTCTGGCTCATCGCAGTGACCTCGTCGCGGTTGTGCATGACCTCCAGCACCAGTTCGTCCTCCGTCCACGCCGCGCTTGTTCGGAGCTGCGTCATGACACCGCGGTAGAACGTGCCGATACGGTCGCATAGTCCGTGTAGCTCCGCAGTGTCCGAAGAGACGACGAGGACCGCAGTGCCGAGGTCACTCAGCTCCCGAAGACGGGCGTAGATCTCCGAGCGTGCTCCCACGTCGACGCCTCGGGTGGGCTCTTCCACCAGCAGGACTTTGGGATCGATCCCGAGCCATTTACCGAGGGCGATCTTCTGCTGGTTTCCCCCGCTCAGGACACCCACCGCCGACGTGAGGCGCCGGGTGTCGATCGTGAACTCGGAGGCATGTCGTGCAGCCCGAGCACGTTCTTGGTGGCGCAGCAGCCAACCAGCTCGAGAGACCGAGGGCAGCCAGGGCGAGGACAGGTTCTGGTAGACGGGCTTGTCTGGGAACATCCCGTCGAGCTTTCGGTCGTCCGAGCAGTACGCGATCCCCCGTCGGATGCGGTGAGCGTGAGAGGTACCGGTGATGGCGCTTCCCGACAGCGCAAGGTGGCCCGACGTCATCGGTATCACTCCGGCAAAGGCCCGGGTGACCGCACTACATCCACTGCCCAGCTGCCCAGCCAGGCCGAGGATCTCCCCTCGGCGCAACGACAGGGTGACCGGCTCGCGGAGACCTTCAGCCACGACCTCGACTGCATCGAGCACGACCTCGCTGTCGGGGACCTCCCGACGCGGGGGGTAGATGTCGTCCAACTGGCGTCCCAGGATCATCGAGATGACCTCCGCCGGGGTGGTGCTGTCAACCCGGACCGCCTCGCGAGCGTGCCCGTTTCGCACGATCGTCGCGCGATCGGCGATGTGGAAGACCTCTGCGAGCCGATGGGTGACGTAGATGATGCTCCTGCCCTCGGCTGCCAGCGACGAGATCGTCGCGAGGACGCGCGTGATCTCGCGGTCAGACAGCGCCGCAGTGGGCTCGTCGAAGATGAGCACCTTGGCATCGCGGGCGAGGACCCTGGCGATCTCCAACAGCTGCTGCTCGGCGACGCTGAGTGTCTCGACGCGCTGGCGCGGATCGATGTGGCTCAGCCCCACACGGTCCAGCAGCGGGCGAGCTCGTTTGGCCAAGGCCGGCGGCCACCACACTCGGCGCGCCCGCTCCGCTGCGCCCAGAGCCAGGTTCTCGGCAACGGTCAGCGAAGGGACTGAGCTGAACTCCTGATGTACCACCGCCACACCCGCCGCTTGGGACGCCGCTGCCGGATAGAGCGCGGTGGATACTCCGTCGACGAACAGCTCACCGTCGTCGGGGTCGACAAGACCAGCGATGACCTTCACCAGGGTGCTCTTGCCAGCGCCGTTCTCGCCCAGCAGTGCCATGACCTCACCGGCGCGCACCTCGAACGACACGTCGGCGAGTGCCTGTACGCCCCCGTAGCGCTTGGACACGCGGCGGGCGGCAAGCCTCAGGGGCTGCCCGCCGCCGCCGTCCTGGTCGGTCTTGAGACTGTCAATCATTTTCCGGTGCACGCGTCGGCGTAGGTCTTGCCCCAGTAGGGCGTGTCCATCGTCTTCGCCGTGATGGCCGGCACACCCATGAAGGTGACTTCACTCGGCGGGGTCGCCTCGAGCGCAGGCTCCGTGCCTGAGACCGGAAGCGTGACCGTTCCGGGCGTGGTCTTGCCCGTAGCGATGCGCTGAAGCAGGGTGCGGGCGCTCACCAGACCTTCGATGTAGCCCGTCTGCACGACAGCACCGTAGATCTGCCCGCCCGCGATCTGGTTGACGTCCCCGGTTCCGCAGTCACCGGCTACCAAGAAGGTGGACTTGCCGAGGTCCAGACCGTTCTGCTCTGCGGCTCGGACGGTGCCGCTCGCGACGCCGAGGTTGAAGCCCACGATGAAGTCGATGCCCTGACTCTTGTACTGCGGGATCGCTGTGTTGGCGGCCTTGTAGCCGGCATCCGGGTCGAAGCCTCCGTCGACGCGACCGATGATGTTGAACGGCTCGCCTGCGGTCACCTTCATGATTCCGTCGTAGCGGTCCTTGAGTGCTGGCGAGCCCGGCGTCCCGTCGATGTAGAGAAGGTTGCCCCCGGTGCTGTGCAGCTTGACACCCCTCTTCCTCGCCTCGTCCCTGGCCTTCACCAAGAGCTTCCCCATCTCCTCGCCGACCGCCTCCTGGTTCGTGGCGGCATAGCCGAACGCCGCGTCGGACTTCGGGAGCTGGGAGACCTGGAGGACTGGAGCGCGGGTCGCGAGCAGACGACTGGAGTTGACGCCGGCGGCAGGGTCGACGGGTTGCCAGAGGAAGCCTGCCGGCTTCTTTCCCGTCGCCAAGTACTGCTGAACGAGCTGGTCTGACTTCGACTGGTCGAAGGCGGCGTCGAGCGTCGTCAAGGTGTAGCCATACCTGCTGAGAACGTCCTTGACGGACTTCTCGTAGGCCACGTCGTAGGTGTTGGCCATGCCGATGGAGATGTAGACGATCTCCTTCTTGTCCCCTGCTCGGAGAGACGAGCTGCCGCCTGAGGCACTGGCACCTGAGGTGGCGTCGCTTCCCGAGCCGCCTCCGGATCCTTCACTGCTCGAGCTCCCGGATCCGCATCCGGCCAGTGTCAGTGCGACTGTGCCGGCGAGAACGGCTGTCGCCACGATGCTTCGACGCATGTCGTGGTCCTCTCGTTTCCCGATCACAGGATCGGATGTATGGGTTCGGGGGTGTGTGCTGAGGAGTCAGCAGACGCGGCTGCCCACAGGCCAGGGCGCTGCGCGCAGAGGCCATGCCCCGCCACTTCATCGGACGGGCATGGGGTTCGCCGGCACTCGCCGGACGAGAGCGGCTCGACTCACGGCGTGGGCAGCCGGCGGGCGAGCCGGGTGAGCCCGGTAAGCCCGGTAAGCCCGGTGAGCCAGGTGAGCCCGGTGAGCCGGCGTCTAGCTGTCACCCGGGTGCTTCATGATGGTGCCCCCGCCGACGGGCGGCACCGAGGTCTGCCCTGCGTCGACGGCAACGGTCTGGCCGGTGATGTAGCGACCGGTGTCCGAGACCAGGAAGAGGATCACCCGGCTCATGTCGATGGGCTCCATCGACGTCACCGGCAGTGCGTTCGCGAACGAGGCCATCAGCTCCCCGTTCTCGTCGCCCCACTTGACGAAGTGGTCGTTGTTCACCATCGGCGTGTTGATGGGGCCCGGGTGCAGGGTGTTGACCCGAATGTTGTGCTCTGCGAGCTTCCCGGCGTACCCGGTCATCATCCCTACCTGGGCGTACTTGGCCGCGTTGTATCCATCGAGTCCGCCGTCGTAGTTGGTGGTCACCCAGCGAAGCCCGACGGTCGAGCTCGTGATGACGATGGCACCACCTTCACCCTGCTCGACCAGGATGGGCGAGACGAGCTGAAGCGTGTTCCAGGTCCCGGTGAGGATGACGTCGAGACTGTCCTGCCACGCCTGCTCCGACCGCTGGCCGTAGGGCTGAAGGTTGACCGCGAAGATGCCCGCGTTCGCGAGGACGATGTCCAAGCGCCCGAACTCGGCGAGACCGAGGTCGAGAGCGCGCTGGATGTCGGCGCGGTTGCGGACGTCGCCCTTGACGCCGATCATCCGGCGGCCGGTCTTCTCGACCAGCGCGACCGTCTCGTCCAGGTCCGCCTGGGTGGACATCGGCGGAACGACAGAGTTGATCTGCTCGCAGATGTCGAGCCCGATGATGTCGGCGCCCTCTTCTGCCAACAGGACGGCGTGTGACCTGCCCTGCCCGCGCGCCGCACCCGTGATGAAGGCGACCTTGCCGTCCAACTGGCCCATGGTGGTCTCGCAATCCGTCAGTCGCTTCGCGACGATTCTTGTTCGTCCGGGACGGCGACACGGAGGATGCTGTGTCGCACGTCACAGACGCTGGCGTTCCGAAACGCTAAGACACTTGGTACCGCACAGCGATATCACGAGATACACAACGCCTCGTCCTCTTGTGTCTGTCCAGCCATTTCGTTCAGCGGCGGCACGCCACAGGCCACATCAGACGTGGCGCACACCGGCACTCAGCCGCCAGGTTCGTCGACGGTCCTGTCCCAGCGCGCAAGCGGAGATCGAGCAGGCGCGAAGACATGTCCGGGGATCTCGCGCACGCTCAGGGCTCGTGGAACGGCAGGGTCAGGACACCGCGTGGGGCAACTTGTGCGGCCAGATGTTGCCGGCGTCGATCGGCAAGGCGGCGCCGGTGACGTAGCGTGACTCGTCCGAAGCCAGGTACAGAACCGCGTTGGAGACGTCGACGGGGTCGATCCACGGGATGGGCATCGCGTTCATGTCCGTCATCGGACCGACGGCGTCCTCGAAAGTGGCGTCGGGCTTGCCGCCGGTGAACAGCTTGTAGGTGCCGGCATTGGCCACCATCGGCGTTTCGACGGCACCCGGACACACGGTGTTGACCCGGATGAAGTGCGGCGCGAGCTCCAGCGCCAGGACCTTCATCAGGCCCAGCACACCATGCTTCGCCGCACCGTAGTGGCCGAGGTTGGCGAAGCCGATCAGCGACGAGGACGACCCCGTCAGGACGATGGACCCGCCCCGGCCGGCAGCGATCATGGCGGGCACAACCGCCCGCAGGGTCTGCCAGACGCCGGTGAGGTTGACCGAGATGAGATCGTCCCATTGGCGCTCGGTGAGCTCCCATGTGGGCGCAGCGCTCAGGATTCCGGCGCCCGGGGACACGACGTCGATCTGCCCGAGCTCGGACAGTCCGTCCTCGACGACAGCACGCATGGCGTCGCCATCTCGGACGTCAACGCGGCGGGTGACGACCCGCCGGCCGAGAGCCTCGACGAGACGGGCGGTCTCCGCAAGATCGTCCTCGGTGGCGAGGTCGTATTCGACGGTGTCGATCTGCCGGCACAGGTCGACCGCGATGATGTCGGCGCCCTCCTCGGCCAGCCGAACCGCGTGCGAGCGACCCTGCCCCCGCGCTGCGCCGGTGATGAGGGCGACCTTCCCGTCCACTCGTCCCACGTCCGCTCCGTCCTTCGGTCGATTCAGGCGGACAGATCGTCGAGTGCCACCATCCGCCACGTGGCGAGCGCCACAACCGGCGAGTGTGCGCTGGTACGCGCCTGGTCTGCCACATCCGGATCGACACACCGGGCTGAGTCCGCGTGTCCCCTCGGACACCGATCCTCAGGGGATCGCTGTCCGTGGGCACCATCCGAACGGAGGCTCTTCGGGGACTCCGCCCCGCGTGGCCCACCACCCCTCGCCGGTGTTGGGCGCCACATCCACCCGACCGACAAGTGGCTCCCGGCACATTGTGGCGTTCGCGAAGGCAGTGCGACGGTCGTCACAACTCGGGGCTCCGTGTCCAGCGTGGATACCCACGCCGGCGAGATGGAAGGACTAGTGACTGCAATGGCGACACATGGCGGATGGCGGAAGGGTCTCGGGGTCGGCACAGCCGTAGCACTCATGACCGCGCTCGCGGGGTGCGGCTCGAGCTCAGGCTCCGACAGCGGCAGCTCGTCTTCTGGCTCCGGATCTGGCGCAGGGGCGGGCACGAGCGCAGCCCAGACCACCGTGCATCAGTATTCGCAGCCCTTGACGTCCTTTGACGTGCCGCCGTTGACCACAACGCCGGCACCGGGCAAGAAGGTGGTCATCGTCGTGAACAACATCCCGGAGTCCCAGTACATCAAGGAAGGCGCGGTCGATGGAGCGAAGCTCCTCGGGTGGACGCCCATCCCGATCGTGTTCGACCCCTCGGATCCGACCGGTGCGACCGATGCCTTCGCGCAAGCCGTAGCAGATCACCCCGATGCCGTGATCACGCAGGCGATCAACGCGACCGACTACGCCGCGGCTGCGAAGACATTCGCATCCGAGCACATCCCGGTCGTCACATCGAACAACACCGACCCCGTCGCGCCCCCGATCGTCGCCAACGTCGCCGACCCGTCGCAGTACGAGCGGGCCGGCAAGATCATGGCCTCGTACGCCGTCGCGCAGAAGGGCGACAAGGCGTCGGTCGCGATGTTCAACATCCCGTCCTTCCCGATCCTCCAGGTCTACGAGACCGCCTTCAAGAACGAGTTCCTCAAGCTGTGCCCGACCTGTCACTACGAGTCGCACGCGGTCCAGGCGAGCGATATCGGCACCAAGGTGCCCCAGCAGGTCGTGAGCGCGGTCCAGCGCACGCCGTCGATCAACTTCGCATCCATGGGCTTCGGTGCCGTCGCGACCGGCGTGTCGGCGGCGCTCGCCTCTGCCGGGCTCCAAGACCAGACCAAGATCATCGGGATCCAGCCGACCACCGAGAACCTGAAGGCGATCGCTGCAGGCACTGAGGAGGCCTGGCTCGCGTCACCGATCACTGGCATGGGCTGGACGTCCATCGACGCCCTCGCGCGCTACTTCAACAAAGGTGACGTCGCGGTCTCCACGAGCGCGCAGATCCCGTTCCAGCTCATCACCAAGGACAACGCCGAGGCGACCCTTCCGCGGGCCGAGGTCGACGGCGGGGACTACGAAGGCATCTTCAAGAAGCTCTGGTTGGTTCAGTAGCACCCGTTCGCCCGGTCGATCGGCGCTGGGCGATGCGCGCGTCGCGTGCATCGCTCGGCGCTGTCGGCATTTCGGGGCCTCCTGACGGCCCGTGTCATCGATGATCCCGAAGGATCCCTGTGCCCAGGAAGTCGCGCAGGTCCCACCCGAAGGTGACCTTCGCCGTGCTCTGCGCCTCCGTCTCGGCCTTCGCCCTGCTCCAGTCGCTGGTCGTCCCGGTCCTCGCCGAGATCCGGACCGACCTCGACACCAACCAGGTCACGGTGACCTGGGTCCTGACGGCCTACCTGCTCTCGGCCTCCGTGTGCACGCCGATCGTCGGCCGGGCCGGGGACACCGTGGGCAAGGAGCGCACGCTCGTCCTCACCCTCGCGGGACTCTCGCTCGGCTCGCTCATCGCAGCGTCGGCCACGACCGTCGCCGTGATGATCCTCGGTCGTGTCGTGCAGGGCATCGGCGGCGGCGTGCTGCCACTGTCGTTCGGGATCGTCCGCGACGAGTTCCCGGCGTCGAAGGTCGCCGGCATGATCGGCGCACTTGCCTCGCTCGCGGCCGTGGGCGCCGGGCTCGGACTCGTGCTGGCCGGACCGATCGTCTCGAACCTCGACTACCACTGGCTGTTCTGGCTCCCGATGCTGATCACCGCAGCTGCGGCGCTGTCAGCAGCGCTGCTCGTTCCAGAGTCCCCCGTCCGGACCCCGGGCGGATCAGACTGTTGCCGGCGGCGCTGATGTCGTCCTGGCTGGTGGCGTTGTTGCTCGCCGTGACCCAGGGCCCACGCTGGGGGTGGGCATCCCCGCTGGTCCTGGGTCTGGTGCTCGCGGCGGACCTCCTCGCCGCCACCTGGGTGCGGGTCGAGAGACGCTCGGCGACTCCTCTGATCGACATGGGCATGATGCGCCTGCGAGGTGTGTGGACTGCGAAGCTGGTAGCGCTCCTCGTCGGTTTCGCGACGTACGCGTCCTTCGCGTTCCTGCCCCAGCTGTGCCAGACCCCTGCGATCGCGGGCTACGGCTTCGCCGCATCCGTCTCCGAGTCCGGGCTCATCATGCTGCCGTGCCTCCGGAGCAGACCGGCGTCGCCAGCGGCATGAACACGAACATCCACACGATCGGCGGCTCCGCCGGATCGGCCGTCACGGCGACCATCGTGACCGCGGCGGCGGCTTCCGACGGGTTGCCCCGCGAAGCGGGCTACACCGTCGGGTTCGCCGTGCTCATGGCGGTGATGGCCCTGTGCGCAGCGGCAGCGCTCCGGATCCCGACCGGCGAGGCGGGCTCGACCACGGTCAGGCGACCTTGACCTTGCCACGGCGGACGGCCAGGGCCACGGCCGCGATCAGCGCCACGCCGTTGAAGAGGTCACCGACCCAGAACGGCGCACCCACGAGCAACAGGCCCTTGACTCCGGCGCCCAGGACGTAGATGGCGACGAGCGTGCCGAGCACGTTCACCCGCCCGTTGTGGATCTGGGTGGAGCCCAGGAAGAGCGCAGCGAAGGCCGGCAGGAGGAACGGCGGTCCGGCTGTCAACGATCCCGAGCCGATGATCGCGGCGAAGACGACGCCGGCGAAGGCGGCGATGCAGCCGGAGAGCACCAACGAGAGCACCACGAGGGCGTCGGTCCGGACGCCGCTCAGCCGGGCAGCCAGCTCGTTGCCGCCGGTCGCATAGATCTTTCGTCCCAAGGGGCGATACTCCGTCAGGTAGAGCAGGAGCGCGGCGAGCACGACGAGGTACACGACGGGAAGCGGGACGCCCCAGAGGTCTCCCTGCCCGAGCCGGACGAAGTCGGGTGAGATCCCGGTGACGATCGTCTGATTGCCCGAGACCCAGTAGATCAGCGCGCCCAGGATCGAGGAGGAACCCAGGGTCGCGATGAAGGAGTCGACGCGCCAGAAGACGACGACGAACGCGTTGACCGCTCCCACTGTCGCTCCGATCAGCAGGGTCAGGACGATGGCCAGCCCGAACGGGATCCCCATCGCCTGGAACTTGCACACGAGGACGACGGCCAGGCCGAGCATCGTCCCGACCGACAGATCGAAGATTCCGGCGGCGAGCGGCACGAGCAGAGCGAGCGCGAGGATCGCGACGACCGCCTGCTGCGACGCGACGGTCTTGAGGGTCTGTGTGGTCAGGAAGGTGTCCGGCACCCAGATCCCGAAGACGATGATGATCAGCGCCAGGACGTACAGGCCGCTGAACCGGTGCATGCCCAGGTTCAACGCGCGGCGGCCCTGCTGAGGCACGCCGGACGCGTCGTCTGCGACCTCGACTCGCGGAGCCACGGGGTCGGCGCCGCGAATGCTGTCGGCTTCCGGTGTCTTCATGGAATGCTCTCTCTCCTAGATGACGAGCTCGCCGAGCAGGTCCTCGGTGACCTCGGCGCGACCGAGCTCGGCGACGACCCGGCCCTTCTTCAAGACGATCGTGCGGTGGCACAGCCGCGCGACCTCGCCGTGGTCGGACGAGCACAGGACGATGGCCATGCCGTTGGCGACGGCTTCGTCCATGACCTTGTGGATCTCCTCCTTGGCGGCGATGTCGACACCGCGGGTGGGATCGTCGAGGACGAGGACCTTCACGGAGGTGCGAAGCACCTTCGCCAGCACCGCCTTCTGCTGGTTGCCGCCCGAGAGGCTGCTGATGTTGGCGGTGGCCGACGGCGTACGGATCTCGAAGGTCTCGATCCAGCGCCGACTTTCTGCTCGCTCCCTGGATCGGCGGAAGATGCCCCTCGAGACGAACGGGGTGAGGCCGGCGAGGGTGATGTTCTCCGTGACCGAGAAGCTCGGGACGACGCCGTACCTGCCACGGTCACCGGAGACGAGCCACACGCCACGCCGGCCCGCCTGCGTGGCGTTGTTGCGGGCCACCGCGGACGGGCCCACCCTCATCGAGCCCGTCGTGGGCGTGTCCAGCCCGACGAGGTAGCGCGGAAGCTCCTCGGACCCAGATCCGGTCAGTCCGACGACCCCGAGGATCTCACCCGGCCAGACCTGGAGATCGAGCTCGTGGAGGATCTGACCGCACAACCCGCTCACGGACAGGGCTGGTTCGCCGCTGTGACGCTCAGCCACGCTCGGGGAGAGGACGGTCAGTTGCCGTCCGGTCATGAGCTCGATCAGCCGGTCGCGATCCAGCTGAGCCTTCTCGAATGTGCCGACGAGCTGGCCGTCGCGGAGGACCGTGATCCGGTCGGCGATGCCGAGGACCTCGTCGAGGTGGTGCGACACGAGGACGACACCCACATCCTCGTCACGCACACGCTCGACGACGTCGAAGAGCCGACGTGCGTCGGGTCCCCCGAGGGAGGCCGTCGGCTCGTCGAGCACGAGGAAGCGCACCCGGCCCTGCGGCACGTCGGTCGCGCGAGCGATCGCGATGAGGGTCCTCTCCGCGAGGGAGAGCTGGTCGACGGGCACGGTCACGTTGATCGCGACTCCCAGTCGGCCCAGGAGCGCCCTGGCGCGCTTGCGCTCGGACCGCCAGTGGATCCATCCGTTCGAGGCGTTGTAGCCGCGACCGAGTCCCAGGTTGTCGACCGCGTTCATGTTGCCGATCAGCCCGAGCTCCTGGTGCACGAAGCGGATGCCGGCGTCATCCGCTGCGGCCGCGCTGCCCAGCGTCAGGGACTCATCACCGACCTCGCACGACGCGCCGGGGTCCGGCTGGTGGAACCCAGCGAGGATCTTGATCAGCGTGGACTTCCCGGACCCATTCGAGCCGACCAGCGCATGCACCTCTCCGGGCCGCACGTCGAAGTCCACCCCCCGAAGGGCGTGCTCACCGCCGAACGACTTCCACAGGTTGCGGATCCGGAGCTCCGGTCTCGCAGCCGGAGCTACGTTCACAGCCGGGACAGGGGTGGGTGTCGCACTCATGCCTTCCGCGCCCTCCTGGTGGTGGGTCCGCCCGCGCCGGGTGCTCAGGGATCCCGAGCGTTGAGACGGATGTCACAAGGATTCTGTTCGCCGGGGCCGACGGCCGCTATGTGTCCGGAGCCACAACATGCTGATTTGTCGTGTGGCTCCTACCACCACGCGGTCAGCTGACGCGCACACGGCTAGTACGCCGGGTCGCGCAGCTCCGGAAACTCGGTCAGGCCGAAGGAGTGGCGCACGCCGTCGACGAGTGCGGTGGGCGCCACGGCGTCCAAGCCGTCGAGGTCCCACCCGCCCTCGCGGTAGATCGTGCGGACCGGTTGAGGCGCTTCGACGCGGTTGATGGTGTCGCCGTGGACCTCGAAGACCTGTCCGCTGATGCCCGCGGCAGCCTCCGAGCACAGCCACACGGCGACGGGCGCCACCTTGCGTGGCGCCATGAGCTCGGGGTCGGCGACCATCGTCTTGACCACCGACGCGATCCGCGGGTCCATCGTCAGCTCGAAGAGGGTGAGGAACTTGCCGGCCCTGCCCTTCAGGCTCCCCCCGGTGCTGGTGGCAGCCACCGGACGGATGGCGTTGCACCGGATGTCGAACCGACCCAGCTCCCGGGCCACCGACCGGGTCAGGCCGAGAACACCCTCCTTGGCGCTGGAGTAGGCGGCGTGGGCCGGGGCTCCGTATCCCGAGGCCGAGCTCGTGTTGACGATCGAGCCGCCACCACGCGCGATCATGACCGGCGCCGCCGCCCGCGTCATGGCGAAGTAGCCCTTCAAGTTGACGTCCATCGTGGCGTCCCAGTCCGCCTCGTCGTACTCCCTGGTGTCACCGAACCTGGTCACGGTGGCGTTGTTGATGAGCAGGTCGACTCCGCCGTAGGCCTCGAGGGCGGTTTTGATGATCGACGCGGCGCCGTCCCATGCAGCGGAGTGGGTGCTGGCGATCGCGTCGCCGCCGGCCTCTTGGATCTCCCTGACGACGGCCTCGGCGCTCGCGTCCTCGCGAAGCCCCACGTCGTTGACCACGACACGCGCGCCCTGCTCGGCGAGGAGCAAGGCGTGCTCGCGGCCGATGCCGCCCCCTGCTCCGGTGACGACAGCGACCTTGCCGTCCAGACGTCGATGCGTCGATGCTCCAGACACGCTTCACTCCGTTTCGTCCTGCCCGATGGTCGGTCCGAGGGGGGGTCCGAGCCAGCGCGCGTGCTCGATGTGGGCTGTACTCTCAGTCGCTGGCGACGAGCGTGGACGCGTCCCAGGAGTCGAGCTGCCCCATGCCCTCCAGGGCGAATCCCATGGAGAGGTCCTGGTGCGAGAGGCGCTTCAGCTCGTGGGTGAAGAGCCGGCGCGTGTACTGCCGCACCAGTCGCGGCTTCTGCGCGATCTCGCGAGCGAGGGCGTGCGCCCGCTCCAGTAGCCGCTGTGGCGGCAGGACCTCGTTGACGACCCCGTACTCGCGCGCGGTCATCGCGTCCAGCACCTGACCGGTGATGAGGAAGTACCGTCCCCGGTTCCAGCCCAGGGCGTGGGTCCAGAACGGATGGTGCCCGTCCCCGGGCACCACGCCGTTCGTGAAGTGGGATCCGTCCTGGAAGGTTGCGTCGTCGGACGCCAGGACGACGTCGGCCAGGATCGCCAGCTCGGAGTGGAACCGCACCGGGCCGTTGACGGCCGCGATGACAGGGACGTCGATCGACAGGTAGTTCTCGATCAGACGACGTCCGTGGTACATGAGGTCGTCGAACACCTGAGGCGTGACGTCTTCGATGCCGGTGGTGTCGAAGCTATCGCAGAACGCGCCGCCGGTTCCGGTGAGGATCACGACCTCGTTGCCCACGTCGTCGGCGATGTCTGCGAACGCATACCCCAGCTCCTCGTGGACCGCTATCCCGAAGGCCAGGCTCCGACCCTCCGAGTGCAACCTCATCTGGAGCACGCCCTCGGTGCGCTCCATCGCGATGTGGGGATAGCGGTCCGCGTACTCCTCGAACTCGGGACCTCGTCGTCCCATCCGACCTGCTCTCCTGTCGTCGCTCAGATCGGGGCCGGCTCAGCAGGCACGCTGGCAGGCGTGCTGCGACGGCGTCTTCTCGTGGCCCGCCGTCCCGCGGGCGGCGTAGTGGTCGAAGACCGCGGCCAGCCGGTGCTGCTGGGCGACCGGGACGGCAACCCCGGGGGTCGAGACCGCATTCACACCCTCGACGTCGCGCAACCGAGGGTAGATCGCACCGACGATCGTGTTGCGTCGGAAGGCGCAGGACGTGCAGGCGCCGGTGAACTCGATCTCGACCGTGCCGTTGTCATCGATCCCCGTGATGTTCGCGCCTCCCAGATGGGAGGCCAGCAGAGGACGGATCTCCCGGTCGAACAGGTCCTCGACCTGGATCAGGACCTCCTGCGAGGACTCGGACCCGACGTGCTCGGTCACGGCGCCACCGCGCTGACCGGAGTCGCGTGCTCCGCCCCGACGGCCGACAGGTCGGTCTCCGCGCTTGCGCCGGTGCCGTTCTTGGCCTTCCACGCCTCGACGTCGATGCCAAGGATGCGTGCGGCGTTGAGGCCGAAGACCTGCTCCTTGATCTCCCGAGTGATCGGCGGGTACCCCCAGCCCTGCTGCAGGTCGTCCGGCATCTCCAGCTCGTCGAACGCGTCGATGAACGTCTGCACGCGCGGCCAGAGGAAGGCCTCGGAGCCGTACAACAGACGATCCGGACCGATCTCGAACAGCGCCTTGCCGAGCACCTCGATCATCGGGCGCGGCTGGATCATGTATTGGTTGAACCACAGTGGGAGCACCAGCACGATGTTGTGGGCACGGCTGACGACGGCGAACGTCTCGTCAAGGTACGGGAAGCCGAGGTGGTGCAGGCCGAACGTCAGGTCAGGAAAGTCGAGGGCCGCGCCCTGCATGTCGAGTGAGCGCAGGTCTTCGACGAGCTGGTCTCCGATCGCACCACCCTTGTGGAACTGGATGTAGTCGACCCCCAGCTCCTGGGCCTTCTCGTAGAGCGGGTAGGCGATCGCCCGGTCGTCGGCCCGCCACTTCAGGTCACGGGACTGCGCCTGGTAGAACTTGAAGCTCTTCGCGCCGAGCTCCTTGACCTGCCGCTCCATCTCCTTCTGCGCGCCCCGCACACCCTGCATGACGGGATCCACGCCACCACAGAACAGGATCTTGTCCGGGAAGGCGGCGGCCAGCTCCGCCTGCGCGTCCGCGGGCGCCGAACCGACCTCCCAGTAGTCCAGCAGCGGAACGGTCTGGACCATGGCCATGTCGGTGTCGGAGTTGTCGAACAGGAAGTTCGCCTCCGAGAGCTCGTCCAGCTTGCCGTCCACGAAAGCGTCGGGATTGCCCGGGTTCCCCTCGGTCGCCATGCCGTCAACCAGGCCCCGAACCCAGTCGATGTAGCCGTCGACGATCGGGGGCTTCAACTTGGGGTTGGAGGGGCGGAAGTCAAAGCGGTGGATCACCGCGTCGAAGATGAACATCCCGTCTTTCATGTGCTGACTCCTTCGGGTTGGAAGCTCCAGCTGGACGCCGCTGGAGCAATGGCTTGGCCGCACGGCAAGGTCCGCACCGTGACGATCAGGGCGCTACAGCACGCGACATGAAGCGAGTGACGTACGCCATACGAAGTCTCTGGCCCTGCCGCAGACGGCACAATGGCGGCATCGACACAATCCTCCGGGTGGTCGTGGTCCCGAGGACACGAGAGGGCTGGGGCGAAAGGCGGAACCTTCTTCGGCAGGCAGACGTGTCCGTCGCGATACGAGTTCGGCCGCCACCTCGACCAGGTCGTCGTCGTGACAGGAACCGCGCGCTCAAGCGGTTCCGGTCCCACGACGGCTCCTCACCCGACCGACGTCGACTCAGCGGGTGCGACCGGTGGCCGACGGCCCCCGCCTCGCAGGACGTTCTTCTGGACCTTGCCAGTGGACGTCTTCGGCAGCTCCCCGAACGTGATCGTCTTGGGCACCTTGAAGCCCGCCATCCGCTCTCGGAGAAAAGCGGTCAGCTCTGCCCCGGTGAGGGCAGACCCCGGCCGTCGTACGACGAAGGCGACTGGGACCTCCCCCCATCGATCGTCCGGCGCGCCGACCACGGCGGACTCGATGACATCGGGATGTGCGTCGATGACCCGCTCGATCTCGACCGAGGCGATGTTCTCCCCGCCGGAGATGATGACGTCCTTGGCGCGATCCCGGATCTCGACGTAGCCATCGGGGTGCATCACGCCCAGGTCGCCGGTCAGGAGGCAACCGCTCCGGGTCACCGCGGCGGTGGCTTCCTCGTCGCGGTAGTAGCCGAGCATGACGTCGTTGCCGCTGACGGCGATCTCTCCCACTGTCCTGCCGTCGGCCGGCACGTCGGCACCGCCGACGTCGAGCACACGCAGCGGCCGGGCGATGATGTTTCCGATGCCCTGGCGCGCCCGCAGACGCGCGGTCTCGGGCTCGTCGAGGTGGTCCCATTCCGGCTGCCACACGTTCACGGCGACGGGACCGAAGGTCTCGGTCAGTCCGTACAAGTGAGTGACGTCCAGCCCGAGCGGCCGCAGGCGCTGCAACAGCGCCGGCGACGGCGGGGCGCCGCCGGTGTCGACGTGGATCCGTCGCGGAAGCGCTGCGGCGCGGTTGTCCTCGGCGATCATCGCCAGCACCGTCGGCGCAGCGCTGAGGTGTGTCACACCGTCCTCGAGGAGACGCCGCCAGATCTCGGCGGTGTCGACCCGGCGAAGGCACACGTGTGTGCCTCCCGCTGCGGTCACGGCCCACGTGAAGCACCACCCGTTGCAATGGAACATCGGCAGCGTCCACAGGTAGGACGTCGAGGTGCCGAGTCCGGCATGGAAGGCCATGGCGACGGCCTGCAGATAGGCGCCCCGGTGGTGGTACATCACGCCCTTGGGTCGACCGGTGGTGCCGGAGGTGTAGTTGATCGCGAGCAGGTCCTGCTCGTGCAACGCCTCGCGGTCGGTGTCGGACCCCGAGTCAGGCAGCCACGACTCGTACTCGTCGGTCGGTCCTCCCGCCACGACGACACGAACTCCCGTGCGCGCCGCCAGCTCGCGGGCCTGGGACTCGAACTCGCTCGTCGCGACGAGGAGCTGCGCGCCGGAGTGCTCGAGGATGTAGACCATCTCCTCCACCGCGAGCCGGACGTTCATCGCGACCAGCACCGCTCCGCGAGCCGGCACTGCATGGTGCAGCTCCAGCATCACGTGGCTGTTGGCGCAGAGCGCGGCGACACGGTCGCCGGGCGAGACGCCCGCTCCGGCGAGAGCCGTCACCAGGCGGCGACAACGAGTCGCGAGCTCGGCGTAGGTCAGCCGGACGTCGCCGTCGACGACAGCAGATCGGTGCGGGAACGCCTGCTCCGCCCGGTCCAGGAACTGGACCGGGGTCAGCGGCGCGAACGTGAAGTCAGCCATGGCTCCTCCTGTCTCTCGCTCTGCCGGGCCAGGGTGCGGCACCGGTCTCGATCCCCGAGTGCGAGCCGCGTGTCTCAGTGCGCCGCGGGCACCAGCTCCGGGTCGATGTGGACGTCGATGAGGACCGGCCGGTCGCGGTGCGGCAGCGCTGCGAGAGCGACCTCCAGCTCCGCGAGGTTGCGCACCGTGAAGCCGCGTCCGCCCAAGGCCTCCGCGACCGGGCCGAGATCGGGCCAGAGGAACGTGCTCAGAGCGGGGTCCAGCTCACGACGAACGAACTGGATGTGCTCGGCTCCGTACGCGCTGTCATTGAGGACCACGACGATCAGGTCGAGACCGTGCCTGACCGCCGTGTTGAACTCGTTGAGGCCTCCGTTCATGAACCCGCCGTCTCCGGTGACGAGGAGGGTCGGATGGCCAGGCCGTCCCACGGCCGCCCCGAGCGCGGTGCCGAGACCGAGCCCGATCGAGCCGAAGCTCGCGGTGTGAAGGAACTGTCGCGGGTCCTCGACGCCGATGACGGGCCACGCCGTGTGGATGAAGCGCCCACTGTCGGTCACGACCGTGCGGTCCGGGGTGACGGCTTCGTCGATCCGGCGCACGGCCGTCCGGATGTCCACCGTGCTGTCGGTGCTGCGATCCGCCGCCACAACGTCGCGGCCGGCGAGACGCCGTGCCAGCTCCTGGGAGGCGAATCCGGTGGACGCGACGTCGGCCTCCTCGAGCAGCGTCACGAACTCATCGGCGGTTGCCGCGGCGTCGCCGAGGACGCCTACATCAGGAACGACGTGGCGGGCCAGGCTCGCGACGTCGTCGTCGACCTGCACCAGCCGACGCCCGTCGACGAGCCACCCCTCCGACGTCGTGAAGCGGTTGAGGGAGGCCCCGAAGGCGATGACGCAGTCGGCCGCGGCCAGCGTGTCGAGCGCCACCTCGTGGCTCAAGGTCCCGCAGATGCCGAGGTCGTGGGGTTCGCCGCGGAAGAGGTCCCGGGCCTTGAGCGACGTCGTCACCGGAGCACCGATCCGAGCGGCCAGGCGCAGGAGCGCCTTGCGTGCGGTCGGCTCGATCGCCCCTCGACCAGCGAGCACGACCGGACGCTTGGCGGAGGCGATGATGCCGAGGGCGGCGTCCAGCGCCTCCTCGGAGGGGCGGACACCGTCGAGCGCGACGTGCCCCGAGGGCGGCCGGGCGTAGTCGGTCTCCGCCCACTGGAAGTCGACCGGCGAGTTCAGCACGACGGGCCGTCGCTCTGCGTGGGTGCGACGGATCGCCGTCGTCAGGTCGTCCGACAAGCTCTGCGGTGAGCGGAGCTGCTGGAAGCCGGCGCCTGACGCCAGGACCACCTCGCGTTGGGCGATCTTCTGGAGGTGCTGGTCATCCCCGGCCCGCGTGTCACCGGCGATGAGCAGCAGCGGGACGCGCGCCCGAACGGCATCGGCGAGGGCGGTCACGGTGTTCGTCAGCGCAGGACCGTGCGTGACGGTCGCGACGCCGAGTCGTCCGGTGACCTGGGCGTAGCCGGACGCCGCCTCGACGGCGGTGGCCTCGTGGGCGACGGCGATGTAGGTCGTCCCCGACCGATGCACGAAGCTGTCCATCACGAAGAGGTTGCCGTCGCCGATCAGGCCGAAGACCGTGTCGATGCCGTGGTCGGCCAGACCCGCCGCCACCGCGTCCTGGAACAGCATGTCGTCCCCTCTGTCGAACCGACTCAGCCCGACGCCGCCGGGGCTCTCATTCAACGCCTCGCGCCGGAACCAGACCATGGCTTCGCCACCATTGTTGTCGACCTCGGCATGTCTCCGCGCCTACCAGGGCAGCGCGGCCCACCGGAAGTCCTGGCGTGGCCCCGGCGACTCAGGGCAGCGGGAGCACGACCTCGCGCCCGGAGGCGGCGCTGAGGTGCACGGCTTCGGTCAGCTCCATGTAGGCGACCCCGGTCTCGAAGCTGGGCTCGGGGTGCCCGCCGGTGCGGACCGCGGTGATGAAGTCCTGCTCGACCGTCCAGGGGGTCTCCAGGTCGGGCGGGAGCGCGACCGGCATGAGCTTCTGGTCACCCCGGCGGCCGGCTCGAACCTCATCGGTGGCGAAGTCGTACTGCAGGGTGCCTTCGCGGCCGTAGACGGTCAGCATCGGATGGGGCGGGAACAGGGAGACACCGGTCCATTCCAGCGCGCCGAGCACTCCGCCGGCCCACTCCCCTGTCACCTGGACGACATCTGGCACCGACACCTCATACCCGAGGCGGTCGGAGACGCAGACCCTGGTCCGGGCGTGCAACCGACTGGGGCGGCCCAGCCAGCGTTGGAGAATCTCGAAGTAGATCCCCACCGCCAGCGTGTTCTGTCCGCTCAGCTCGCGCCGTTGGCGCCAATGCGCAGGAGCCGTCGGGTCGGCGAACATGTCGGAGTCGGCCACCAAGGTGAAGTGGTAGAGCTCGCCCACATAGTCCTCGTCCAGCAGGTTCCGCAGCAGCTTGCCAGCCTTCATGCCCACGGGTGGGGCCGAGAGCATCGTGACGAGGTGTGGACGGTCCCGGGCGGCGGCGAGCATCGCGCGAGCCTCGGCGAGGTCCATCGCCATCCGCGCCTGGCAGAAGACGTGCTTGCCCTGCTCGAGCGCCGCGATCGCGATGGGTGCATGCATCACCGGCGGCGTTCCGATCCAGATCGCGTCGAGGTCGTCGCGCTCGACCATCGACGCCCAGTCCTCCACCACCTCGGCGATGCCGAACTCGGCAGCCACCTGCCGCGCCGTCTCGATCCTGGAGTTGCAGACGGCGACCACCTCCACGCCCGGGATGGCTTGGAGGTTCGGAAGGTTGACCTCCCGGGCGATGTTCCCGGCCCCGACGATCCCGACACGCGTGCAGACACTCACGCGCCGACGCTATCGGGGAGGCGGCCCTCCGACGACGGCCTCGGCTCCACACTCGACCCCTCTTGCTGTGTCCCTCGGGACACAGCCTCAGCTCCGCACCGCCCACTAGTCTCTCACCGGTGATCGACCCGCGCGTCGCAACGACGTTCCTGTTCGTCCCGGGCGACCGGCCGGCCCGATTCCAGCGGGCCGCCTCCTCCGGGGCCGACGTCGTCGTCATCGACCTGGAGGACGGCGTCGAGCCCGCATCCCGCCCGGCCGCTCGTCGCCACGTCCAGGCCTGGCTGCGCGATGGCGAGTCAGCCGTCGTCCGCATCAACGTGCTCGGAAGCCCGGACTACATGTCGGACGTTCAGGCGCTTCGCGGGGTGGTCAGGAGCGTCATGCTCCCGAAGGTGGAGTCGTCCACGGACGTCGCGGCGGCCGCCACTGCACTGGGTGCGGGGACCAGTGTGGTCGCCCTGGTCGAGACCCCTCGTGGGATAGCAGCCGCCGGCAGCATTGCCGAGCACGACGCCGTTGTGCGGCTGGCCTTCGGCAACGTCGACCTCGCAGCTGAGCTCGGCGTCGCCCCCGAGGATCGCCAGGCGCTGCTCATGGCACGGTCCTTGCTCGCGCTCGCCTCCGCTTCCGCGGGTCTGCTCGGTCCGGTGGATGGAGTCACCACCGACCTCGAGGACGAGGCCGAGGTCTCCCGCGACGCAGCCCACGCCGCGTCCCTCGGCTTCCGCGGCAAGCTGTGCATCCATCCCCACCAGGTTGCGCCCGCCAGGAGTGGCATGGCGCCGTCCCCCGCGGACGTCACCTGGGCCCGCGACGTGCTGTCCGGGCCAGCTGAAGGCGGAGCGCGGGTCGTCGGCGCTCAGATGGTCGACAGGCCGGTGGAGCAGCGCGCGCGGGACATCCTGCGCCGCGCCTCACGGTGACCTCGCTCAGGACGAGCCGTCGCGAAACGCGGCCTCGAGGTAATGCTCGGCCAGCGCCTCGACCCGGATGCTCATGTAGCGCGACGCCGGGAGACCACCGAGGAGGCGATCGAGCTCTGAGGCGTCCTTCGCCGACCAGACCCCGACGTTCGATGTCGTCCCCGGCACCCTCCAGATGCGCACGATGACGCCGCGGGCGAGGTGGTCGAGCCCCACCTCGCGCTCCGCGGCAAGCAGCTGTGCCCATCCGGCGTCGTCGAGCCCCTCGGGTCTCGTGAGGACGATCCGCACCAGGTACTCCGCCACGTCACTCCTCCTCCAGACCCGCGAGCTCTCGAATGACGTCGTCCGTGTGCTCGCCGAGCGCTGGAACCCGCGGAGTGCTGCAACGACGGCTCTCCTCCTCTTGAGAGAAGGGATCTGAGAGGACGTGGACGCGCTCACCGCCCGGGAGCTGGATCGGCCGCCACCGCCCGGCCTCGGCGAGCTGCGGGTGAGCAGCCACGTCGGCGGTCCGGTTCAACCGTCCCCACGGAATCCCATGGCTGTCGAGCGCCCCCTCGAGCGCGTCTGACGACCACAGGGCAACGGCCGTGGCGACCGCGTCCTCCACCTCGATGCGGTGCTCCAGGCGCCCCGAATTGGCGCTGAGCCGGGGGTCCGACGCAGCGCCCTCAAGACCGAGGAGGCGGCAGAGCTCCTGCCACTGACGGTCGTTCTGTACGGCGATGTTCACGACGACCCCGTCCTTCGCTGCGAAAGGACCATACGGGGTGATCGTTGCGTGCCTGGTCCCCGCCGGTTCGACGTCGACACCGCTCTCGCGGTACGCGAGCAGCAATGGACTCATCCACTCGGTCAGCACGTCGAACATCGAGATGGAGATCCGCCGGCCCCGCCCGGTGAGGTCACGCGCCCTCAGCGCAGCGAGGATCGCCGTCACCGCGTAGATCCCCCCGCTGAGGTCGGCCAGTGAGACTCCGGGCTTGGCCGGTTCCCCGGGCAGACCGGTGTTGGCGGTCACGCCTGCCTCTCCCTGGACGAGCAGGTCGAACGCTCGTCTGTCCCTGTAGGGTCCGGTCGGCCCGTAGCCACTGATCTGGCACGTCACGAGGCGTGGGTTGAGTCGCTCGAGCTCGTCGGGCGGGAGAAGGCGGTCGAGGGCACCGGGGCTGAGGTTCGCGACGAGCACGTCTGCTGCCTCCACGAGTCGGAGCAGGGTCGCCCGGCCATCTGCGGACTTCACGTCGAGGACGATCGAGCGCTTCCCGTAGTTGAGCCAGACGAAGTGGGACGCCAGTCCCTTGACCAACGTGTCGTAGCCACGGGCGAAGTCGCCCCCGTCGGGCCTCTCGACCTTGATCACGTCCGCGCCGAGATCGGCGAGGTGACGCGTGCACAGCGGCGCAGCAACCGCGTGCTCGAGAGCGATGACGCGGACGCCGTCGAGCGGCTTGACCTGCTCGCTCATGTGCCGAAGCGGAGGACGGTGCCCACCGCGGGTTGCAGGTACTGCTCCGGCATCCGGGCGAGCATGGCTGCATGGGTCTGCAGACCGCTGCAGTGCATCGGGATGACGTGCGACACTTCCCGCTCGAGCATCCCCGCAATCGTGAGGTCGACGTTCTCTGTGGGCGTCGTCGGGAAGCCCAGGTGGAACCCACCCAGGACCGCGAGCACCGGCTTGGGACCACAGATGTCGCGGGCTCGGTCGATCGTGTTGAGCACACCTGCATGCGCGCAGCCTGTGAGCACGACCAGCCCTTTCTCCTTGACATCGATGACGAGACCCTGCTCCTCCGACACCTCGTCGAGCCCATAGCTGCCGTCGGGACGCACCTGGTACAGCCCTGGGGCGTGCTCAGCGGGCGGTTCCACGGGGCCCTCGAACGACACGGTCCGCGGGATGAAGCCGGTGGTATAGACGCCGCAACCCAGGTCCAGCGCACCCCGGGTCAGCACGGGACGTCCACCGTGCCGCTCGACCTCCGCAATCGTGAAAGCCTGGTTGTAGTAGGCGGAGGTCCGGCCGTCACCCATGACGGCATACCGCGGCCAGAACGCCTCGTCACTGGTGACGACCGGCATCGGCCGAGAGAACGCCTGCAGGAACGAGTAGACACCGCCGAAGTGGTCGGGATGGCCGTGGCTGAGGACGACGTGATCGATGGCGTCACGGTCGATGCCCAGCACATCCAGGTTGTGCATGAGAACCGAACCGGTCAGGCCCACGTCGAACAGCACCGTGGACGTGTGACGGCCGCGGCGAGCCGTCACCAGCAGGCTGATCCCGTTCTCAGCCTGCGGCGGCACACGACGATGGTCGAAGTGCTCGACCAGGCCGGTGCGGACACAATGGTCGCCCGGGGCCAGCTCACGATCCGGCAGCAACATGTCGACCCAGTTCTCGACCAGGACGGTGACCTCGACGCTGTCCGCCTGGAACAGGGACATCAGAAGATCGCCAAGGGGTTGATCGGCGACCCGACGGCTCCGGTGATCGGCAGGGGGGGCGCGCTGAAGAAGAACTCATATCGGCCCTCCTCCTGGCAGGCGCGCGAGAGCTCCTCGAGGTCGAAGATCTCGCCGATCGTCAGGCCGGCGTTGACGAGCATGATCAGGTGGAGCGGCTGGAACACTCCGGGGGTGTCGTTCGGCAGGACCTCGGTCCCCCAGGTGTCGGTCGCCATCGCCGCGACCTCGTTGGCCGCCAGCCAATGGGCTGCGCGGTGGCCCAGCCCCGGAGCCGGGCCGCCGTCGTACTGTCCCCACGAACCCGCGGAGCGGACCTGGGCGATCTGGCCCGTCCGCACCAGGACGATGTCGCCCGAGCGGACCTCGACCCCCTGTGCCTGCGCGCAGGCCGTCAGCTCGGCGTCGTCGATGGCGTCCCCCGCCTCGAGCCAGTCGACCCCGCGGTGGCGCGGGATGTCGAGGAGGATGCCGCGCCCGACGACGCCGTTCTTGATCTTCTCGATGCCGTTGATGGAGGCGCCCGTGCTCGTCACGTGCTCCAACCCATGACCGTTGTACATCTGGCCGCGGTAGAAGATGTGCGCCAAGGCGTCCCACTGCGTCGCGCACTGCAGCGGCATGGCCACGGCATCGTCGGTGTACCGCAGGATGGCGAGATGGTCCTGGGCACCGAGGGCGATGTCGCCGCCGTCCTGGAGCATCGAGTGGACCGGATTGGTGCGTCCGCCGAAGCCTCCGCTCTGCGGTCCGTGGTTGTCGAACGGCAGCGCACAGGAGACGACCCTTCCGGAGCGGATCATCGTGGCAGCGTGCCGGAGGGCGTCAGGGGTGATGAAGTTGAGGGTGCCCCGCTGGTCGTCGTCGCCCCAGCGGCCCCAGTTGCGGTAGCGCAAACAGAGCTCGTCGACGAGTGCGATCCACTCCTCTTCGGTGCGCGGCGTAGTGTGCGGCTGGCTGGTGGACTGCACGTCTGTCATGACAAGGCCCTTCATCGAGGCTCGACCCGCCCGCCCGCCCGACCACGACTCGGTCGCGGACGCGTGCCGCACCGACCGTCGTGCCGAACGACGCCGGCACCGGACGGCAGGAGCGCGGCGGGACCGGAACGGCTTACTGATTGCTGTCACGGACCCTGCCACGCGCCGCGAAGCGCCATCGACGTCTGGTGACATACAACCGCAGCCGAGGGTGTGTGCACACCGACATCTCCGGTCCCACGGCGCCTCCTGCGGCTGACAACTCGCGCCCCGTGCCGGGTCGGCACAGGGCGGTCACAGCTGACAGTCGTTCCTGGTCGGTCACCGTGGCACAAGCACGAGCCGACCACCCACGCCACCGGCGGCGAGCTGCTCGTGCGCCTGCCCGACATCCTCGAGGCCCAGGGTCGACGCCGCTGGCAGGACCAGGCTGTCCGAGGCCGCCAGCTCCGCGAGCTCGGCCAGGCGCCGGCTGCGTTGCTCGAGCTGGCTCACCCTGACCTGGACCGATCGGATCCCACGGACGGGCTCCACTGGTCCGGCAACCGTGACGAGCGTGCCGCCGTCTCGCACCGGTTCCAGCGCAGCCGCGCCGAGCCCCGGCGTATCGAGAACGGCGTCGACGCCGTTGACCAGCTCGTCCCGTCCGACGACCTCTGCACCGAGTGCCCGCACGCCCCCTGCGTCCGCGTCGTTGGCAGTCGCTGTCACCCTCACGCCTGCACGCACCGCCAGCTGGACGGCGAAGAACCCGACCCCGCCGGCGCCGCCCAGGACCAGCAGGTGAGAGCCGGCTTCGAGCTGCGCAGCCTCGAAGGCTGTGATCGCGGTGAGCCCGTCGAGCGGCAGCGTGGCCGCGGCGACGGCACCGATGCCGTCGGGGGCGGGCGCCACCGAGGTAGAGGGCACGACCACCTTCGTCGCCTGCGCTCCGGTCGGCACACCGATCGCAGGTTGCATGCCGATGACCGGCTGCCCCGCGGCGATGTCGACTCCGTCGCCGGCAGCGTCGACCACCCCGGCGAAGTCCCAGCCGAGTCCCCACTCGAACCCACGCTCCGGGGCGGGCACCATCCCCGCGCGGACGATGGCGCCCGACCGGGTCAGCAGGTCGAAGCGGTGGACCGCCGCAGCCGCGATGGCAACCCGCACCTCCCCCGGGCCGGGCACTGGCTCAGGGCGGTCCAGGACGCGGAGTACATCAGGTCCGCCGAACGCATGGAAGACGACGGCCTGCATGCTCACTCCCCCGGCATGATGCGGAGCACCGTCGGGTCGTAGGCATGCAGCGACTCCAGACCCGTCTCGGTGAAGACGCACGCGGAAGCAACCCACAGTGCGCGCCGGCCATCCTGAGTGTGCGGGTTGACGCTGATGCGGACGGCCATGCCCGGTTCGAACTCGGAGGGGTTGACGGTGCGGATCGCTCGGGCGCGAAGTCCCTCGTCGACCGTCGACGGCCATCCCACCATCGGCGGCGAGTTGTAGGCGCCCCACCCGCTCACCAGCGGGAAGGGCACGGTCCAGCCGGCCTTCGCAACCGGCTCGATGATGCGGTCCGCGTCCGCACTCGTCATGCCAGGCTTCAGCTCGGCGAGCGCGGTTCGGTACACCTCAGAGGCGACCTCGAAGAGGTCGCGGTACTCCAGGGTCGGCTCTCCGGTGAACCATGTCGTCATGAGCTTGCCGTAGTAGCCCCCGAACCCGACACTGTGCTCGGACATGACGACTTGGCCCGCCTCCACCAATCGGTGAGTCGGATAGGGGTCGGGGTAGACCATCCTGGGATCGGTCATCGAGGTCGAGCTCATGTGGATGTAGGCGGTGTTGCCACCCAACCCTTGTGCGGCCGCATAGCCGATCTCGGAGAGCTCGTGGTGGCTCACTCCCGGCCTGGTGGCGTGGACGACGGCCTCCTGCGCGGCGTCGTTGATTGCTGCGGCCCGGCTCTGGTGCTCGAGCTCCTCGTCGCTCTTGATCAGCCGCCATTGCTCGAAGAGATCGCTCACGACCCTGAACCGCGCCTCCGGGAATGCCTGCGTGAGGTGGTTCCAAGCCTCGACCGGCAACGACATGTCCCACCAGGACGGGTTGAGCGGACCGACCACACCGATGGCCGCGCGCTCGAGACCGAGCTCCCGCAGACGGTCCGCAACTCCGATCTCGCAGCGGGTGCCTGCGCTGCGTATGTCGGTGAGGCAGGACAGGTCCTTCGCGTTCGCCAGGTGGGGTGCGATCGGGATGAACATCGTCGGCTCGTCGTGCAGCGGGACGACGACGTAGGTGTGGATGAACGCCGCGTAGTTGGCGAGGTACACGGCATTGATCTGACCGAGGTCCCGGCCAGCGAAGGAGTGCGCGCCGTACACGACCAGCGCGTCGAGCCCCTGCTCGGCCATACCCCGACGGACGAGCGCGAAGCGGCGCTCGTACTCCGCCTTGGAGAACGGCGGAAGCCAGGCATTGTCCACCATGTGGTCGTTCAGGGTCAGGGTCATCGGTCCTCCGCGGTGGCTCGTGGGCATGGGGCTTGAAGGGACAGGGTCTGGGTGGGGTCGGGCGACGGGTCCGCGGGTCCGCCGCTCAGGAGGCGACGTTGAGCGGAGCAACCGGCCCCTGGCGGTTTCCTGCCAACGCCTGGCCCATGATCATCAGCTGCACGTCCAGCGGCGCCGGGTGCAGGCCCGTGGCCGCGTCCCGCAGGAGCTTCTCGACCCCGACGTCGGTGAAGGTCCCCGGGCCGCCGAAGATGCGGACGGCGTCGAGCGCGACCTTCATCGCCGCCTCGGAGCCGAGCACCCGGGCCATCCGCAGCACGATGGGATCCGCCTGTTCCGGGTGCTCCGCGGCCCACGCCGCTTTCCAGATCGTGTTGCGAGCAGCCTCGATGGTCATCGCCATCTCCCCGATCTGGCGTGCGACCATCTGGTGCTCGATGAGGGGCTTGCCGCCCTGCACGCGGGTCTTGGCGTAGTCGAGGGCCAGCTCGAAGGCAGTCCGGGCGACACCGAGACACCGCGCGCCGACCCAGTAGCGCCCCACCGTGAAGCGCGACATCTCGGCGAAGCCCGCGTTCCAGGCTGTCAGCTGATGGGCTTTCGGGATGCGGCAGTCCTCGAACTCGAGCCGCGCGATCGGGGCAAGGCGGTGACCCATGAGGTCGAAGGTGCGCGCCACCCGGAAGCCTGGGGTGTCCTTGGTGACGACGAAGGCCGTGATCCCCTGGGTCAATCCCACCGAGCGATCCGTGCGCGCGAACACGATGATGACGTCGGCGACATTGCTGTAGCTGATGTACGTCTTGACCCCATTGAGGACGACCTCGTCACCGTCGGGCACCGCCTCGAGCATCGGTCCGCCGTCTGGTGAGTCGAACGGGAGCTGGGCGTCGGTGCCTGCGGTGGGCTCGGTCATCGCGAGCGCGTAGACCGCGCGAGGGTTGTCGAGGTAGGGACGAATGAAGGTGTCGCGGTGGAAGTCGCTGCCCATCCGGTCGATCAGGGAGATGCAGTTCCAGTACTGCGCGATGACGCCGGTCGCACCGACGTCAGCCGCGCCGAACTCCTCCATGATCAGACAGAGAGTCACTTCGTCGACGGGCGTGCCGCCGTACCTCTGAGGGAGCCCGAACCGCATGAGTCCCGCCGCGTGGGCCTTCTCCACGATCTCCCACGGGAATCGTTCGTCCGGGTCAGAGATCTTGTCGAGTCGAGGCGCCACGGGGCGGACGTGGGCGTCCATGAACTCCCGCACCCACGCGACATGGGCCAGCTGCTCCTCGGAGAGCGAGAAATCAACCACTGCGCACCTTTCGGAACTCATCGGACTGCTCTCGCCGCCGAAGGGGAGGTGGAGAACAGGACGCAGACCGTCGAAGGCATACTGCGCCCACACTCGTCGGCAGCGCTATAGAGCCCAAGACATGGTTTCCTCGCTCGATGTGGCGCCAGGCACCCGGAATGCCCACAACCGATGTTGATAGGAGCATAGGTTGACCAGGATCCGTGGCCTGGCGGACACTACGGCTATGGGTGGCGAGACGACCTCCGAGCTGCGGTCGTGGTTGGCCGCGATCGGCACGTTGACCGCGGCGGTCAACGGGGACCGGGATCTAGCGTCCCTGCTGGACCTCGTTGCTGCCACCGCCCAGACCCTCCTCGACCTGAGCTTCTGCGCAGTCATGCTCCCCGACGACGACGGCGAGTACCTCGCGGTGGCCGGGGCCAGCGGCCTGCCTGATGAGTACATCGCGCGAATCAACAGGGAGCACGCCGTCCGTCTCGAGACGAACGCCACGACCGGCGCTCCCGCGAGCCGAGCCTTCCGGTCAGGTCGGCCCACGATGGTCAGCGACGTCGCCGCAGAGCCGCCGTCGAGCTGGACCAAGGTGGCCACCGACCAGGGATACCGGTCGATCCTCGCCGTCCCGTTGCTCGCCAGCTCGACGGTGATCGGGACGCTCAACAGCTATCGGGTCACCCCCCACCACTTCACCAGTCAAGAGATCGAACAGCTGGAGCTGCTGGCCGAGCACGCAACCATCGCGCTCACTTCTGCCCGGATCCTCGACGACCTGCGCGAGAAGCACGAGTTGATCGCGCGGTCCGAGGAGATTCACGAGCGTCTGCTCAGCGTCGCGGTGCGGTCCGGTGGAGTGCCGGGGATCGCATCGGCGCTCAACGAGCTCCTGAGCCGGGACGTGGTCATCCGCGACTCCTACGGTTCCACCCTGGCGGCAGAGCCCCACCCCGTCGCAGGTGCACACCACATCGAAGCGGTCGCTTCCTCACAGCGGCGCACCCAGTCCGGGGCGAGCCTGGTGAGAAGGGTGGACAACCACCTCGCCGCCGACGTGGTGCTCGAAGGCGCGGTCGTGGCCACCGTGTGGTTGCTCGACGGCGCGGATGACGATCTCGACCCGCTCACCGTGCGTGCGCTGGAACACGCCTCGGTGGTCGTGTCCCTGGAGCTGCTGCGACAGCGGACGGCTGCGGAGGTCGAGCAGTCGCTGCGCGGGGAGCTGCTCGCGGATCTTCTCGCTGGCGCTGACCCGCAGTCGCAGCCGATCCGTGACCGCGCCGGTCTGATGGGGCACAACCTGGCCCTGCCCCACGTCATGCTGGTGGCCTCGCCCATCCAAGCTCCCGGCTCCCCCCGACCGAGGCGGGCTCCCGTCGACGAGGTCGAGCTCGCCCAGCGGGCCGTGACAGAGGCGGTGCGCCTCACCTCACACCTCAGGCCACGCCCGCTCATCGCTGCCGTTCGTGGCGTGGTCGTCGCGCTGTGGCCGGAGAGCGTCGACCTGGCGAAGGGCGAACAGGCGCTGCGACGGGCCATCTCGTCGGCGCACGACGGTGCCGCCGCGTCCATGGCGATGACAAGGCTCGACCGGCACGGCATCCCAGCCGCCTACCGTGGAGCGCGAGGAGCGTTGGCGTTCGCCGCCGCAGACGGCGATTCCCGCAGCCTGGTCACGCTTGACGACCTGGGGGCTGCCGGCCTCCTCCTGCAGTACGCCGACCCCGCCGAGTTGCGGCGCTACACGCAACGAACCATCGGAGTGCTGCGAAAGTACGACGCCGACCACGGCACTGAGCTCTTCAAGACCCTACGTGCGTACCTCAACTGCGACCTCGACCGGAAGATGACGGCAGACCTCTTGGTGCTGCACCCCAACACGGTCAGCCAGCGGCTTCGTCGCATCGAGACCCTCACGAGCCTCAACCTCCGGTCACCCCGGGCGGTGATCGAGGCACGAACGGCCTGCTTGCTGGCCGACGTCGCCGACGCCAGCGCAGACCGGCGTCCCGCCCGGTCCTGAGGACTTCCCTGGAGAGGTGCCTCGGGTCGGGCCCGGCTCAGGCGCTGTCGTCACCGCCCACGCCGGCCGCGACCATCAGCTCGAACTCGTGGTCGAGCGACCTCACCTCCGAGAAGCCGGCCAGAACCGCATCCGAGTCCACCTCGCCCATCACCATCGACCAGTTGTCGCGCACCTCCTCTGGGGAGATGTGCGGCGAGACGTACCCTCGCGGCTCGGCGAACACGACCCGCGCCATGCGGCCGCCACCGATGCTGAAGCACTCGCCGCTGACCGGGCACTCGTCACTCACGAGGAAGGCGGCGCCGTTGGCGACCGCCTCGGCCGGAAGGACCGTGCGCCACATCTCCGCCTGCTCCGAGTCCGACATGTGGCCGCCCTCGTCGGCGTTCGTCCGGCTGAAACCGAAGGGGAGAACGGCGTTGACCTTGACGCCGAGCGGGGCGGCGTATCGACCCATCTGCCGCGTGTAGGCGAAGACCCCTGCCTTGGCCAGCGCATAAGCGCCGAGCACGTTGCCATCGGGCCACGCCGACCCGAAGATCGCTCCGGAACTGACGTTCAGGACGCGTCCGCTGCCCTGCTCGACCAGGTGCGGCAGCGCAGCACCGGTGACCTGCATCGCGCCGAGCAGGTGGGTGCCCATGTTGACGTCATAGAGGGGACCCGGCTCCTGGTGGATGTGGTCGCTGAAGCCAACCCCGGCATTGTTGATGACGATGTCGATCCGACCGAAGCTGTCCAGCGCCTGCTGGACTATCCGCGCTGCTCCTGCAGGATCGGCGACGCTGTCGGTATTGATCACTGCTCGGCCACCGGCCGCGTTGAGCTCCGCGGCCACATTCGCGGCCGGGCTCTCAGAGGGGTCGCCCGGCGACCCGTCGACCGCGACGTTGTAGTCGTTGACGACCACGCTCGCGCCGCGCGCGGCCAGGAGGCGCGCATAGGCCCGGCCGAGCCCGCGTCCACTGCCGGTGACGACGGCAACCTTGCCCCCAAAGCCGATCTCTGACATGGCACTCCTCGAGGTTCGACGGTGGACGCATGCTGTCAGCAGTTCGGGACGGCGGTCAACTATTGAGGAGTTATTCATTAGTATGTCGACACCACTCCCCCATGATCGGACCGATTCATGTCGACAACGCTCCTCGACGACCTTGGCGCCAGTGCTGCGACCGTCGTCGTCGACCCCGGGGCCATGACCGCCTACTCGCGTGACCACTGTCTCGTGACCGCATCCGGCACTCCCGTCGCGGTGGTCCTGGCACGCTCCGTCGACGAGGTGGCGGCGGTGGTGGCCTATGCCGCGCGGCACAAGGTCCCGCTGGTCACCCGGGGCGCGGGGAGCGGACTCAGCGGCGGGGCGAATGCCATGGACGGTTGCATCGTCCTCGATCTCAGTCGCATGAACCGGATCCTCGACATCGACCCCGTCGCGAGGACTGCCTCGGTAGAGCCTGGCGTGATCAATGGCGAGCTCGATCGTGCAGCGCGCAAGCACGGCTTGCGGTATGTCCCCGATCCCGGCAGCCGCGCGATCAGCTCCGTAGGCGGCAACCTCGCGACGAACGCGGGGGGCATGTGCTGCGCGAAGTACGGCGTCACCGGCGACCACGTCATGAGCATCACCGCGGTCACGGGGGCCGGCGACATCATCCGAACCGGCGGGACGACACGGAAGAACGTCGTGGGGCTCGACCTCACCCGGTTGCTTGTCGGGTCCGAAGGGACCCTCGCCATCTTCGTCGAAGCCCTTGTCCGGCTGCACCCGGTGCCCGCTACGACAGCCACCTTGGCCGCGACGTTCGCCGACACGAGAGGGGCCATCGACACCGTAGCCGCGTGGACGAACTTCGCCGTTCCTGCCGCCGTCGAACTGATGGACCGCACGACGGTCCGAGCGGTCAACCAGATGACCCGTATCGGGCTCGACGAGACGGCCGGCGCGGTCGTGCTCGCCCAGTTCGACGACGCGGACGCGGCCGGAACGGCCGAGCGCTGCGCGTCCATCGCAGCGCAGCGGGGCGCCGAGACGTACGCGACAGACGACGAGGGCGAGGGGGACGCGATGATGGCAGCGCGCCGCGCCGCGTACCCGGCGCTGGAGGCACTGGGCACGACACTGCTCGACGACGTCAGCGTCGCGACCCACCGGCTGCCCGAGCTACTGAACGCGATCGACGCCATCGCGAGCGACACGAACGTCATCATCGGGACGTTCGGGCACGTCGCCGACGGCAACCTGCATCCGACGATCGTCTACGACGCCCAGGATCCTGCCGCGAGCGCCCGCGCCGTTGACGCCTTCCATCAGATCCTCGAAGCCGCCCTGGCGCTCGACGGGTCCATCTCCGGCGAGCACGGGGTCGGCGCCCTCAAGACAGAGCTGGTCACGCGGCAGGCAGGAAGGGCCGAGGTGGCACTCATGCACGACATCAAGCGAGCGTTCGACCCACACGGCATCCTCAACCCCGGACGCGCCTATTGAGACGGCCCGCGTGACCTGTGCGGGAGAGGATCTCGACCGAGCGCGCAGCTTCAGGACCTCATGGGAAGCGGTGCCTGGCGCCGGATTCGCGGCGGGCGTGATCGAAGGTGCGCTTGGGTCGACCCTCAGTGCTCCACGACGCGCACTGCCCGGGCATGCTCCCGGGCGAGCCGCACATAAGCGACGGCGTTCTCGACCACGCCCTGCCGCTCGGCGTCGGTGACCGGCCGAACCACCTTCGCCGGCGCACCGATCACGAGGGAGCCTGGCGGGATGTTCGTTCCCTCCGTCACCAGCGCTCCAGCACCGACGATCGAGCCGTCGCCGACGACGGCACCGTTCATGACCGTGGCTGACATGCCGACAAGCACACGATCTCCCAGCTGGCAACCGTGGAGCACGACGCCGTGCCCGACCGAGACGAGCCCACCGATCCGCAGCGGGAAGCCGGCGTCAGCATGGAGAGCGCAGCAGTCCTGGACGTTCGAGTCGGCGCCGATCGCGATCGTCTCCGTGTCACCGCGCACGCTCGTCGAGTACCACACGGACGCCCGGGCACCCACCGTCACCGAGCCCACGATGCTCGCAGAGGGGGCGCACCAGGCGCTCGGATCGATGACTGGTGTTCGCTCACCGATCGCAGCGACGTACGGGTGATGGGGCATGGGACACCTGTCTTGGAGGCCGACCGGACGCCGACCGGCGCTCCGGCCACGCAGCGTAATTCTCAATGAAGAATCATTCAACAAAGCACGGCGATAGGTTGACCGTCCGACACGCCCGCAGAATAGAGAGGAGAGCTCGTGACCCGCCAGCAGGGCCGCCCCCCGCGAACCCGACTGTCGCCCGAAGCTCGTCGCGCTGCCATCCTCCAGAGCGCCATCGAGTTCTTCGCCGAAAGGGGCTTCAACGCTCAGACCCGAGAGCTTGCGACGCGGCTCGGGATCTCCGAGCCCCTCATCTACCGCTACTTCCCCACCAAGGACGCACTCATCCGCGGCGTCTTCCACGAAGTCATCGAGTCTCGGTGGGACGACGACTGGGCGAATCTCTTGAGGGACCGCGGCAGGCCACTGCGGAGCCGGCTTCTCGACTTCTACCAGCGCTACCTCGATGCCATCGACGACAGCGTCTGGATCCGCATCGTGATGTACGCCAGCCTCGACGGCCTGGACATGACGCGGGACTACATCTCGGACCGGGTCGAGAAGGTCATGGGCATCATCTCCGAGGAGGCGGCGGCCTGCGGCGGCGCCGGCCCAGCAATCGATCACGAACGCATCTGGCAGCTCCAGTCCACGCTGATCTACTACCTGGTCCGCAAGCACATCCACCGGACCCCTGTTCCGAATGACCGCACCGAACTGGTCTCCATGGCGGTCGACGCCTTCATCGACCCCTTGCCTCCCGGATGACCTTGACACCGACTGTTCCCCGTTATTGAATGCCTACTCATTACGAGTTGGTGGCGGATGGAGGCGGTTGGAAATGGCACGGAAGAACAAGGTGATCATCACCTGCGCGGTGACCGGCGCGATCCACACGCCCTCGATGTCGGAATACCTCCCCATCACGCCCGAGCAGATAGCCGAGCAGGCGATCGGTGCAGCCGAGGCCGGCGCATCCATCCTCCATCTGCATGCGCGCAACCCGGAGACGGGGCAGCCGGACCAGACGCCGGAGGCGTTCCGACGCTTCCTGCCGCAGGTCAAGGCCGGCACGGAGGCGGCCATCAACATCACCACCGGTGGCAGCCCCTACATGAAGGTCGAGGAGCGCGTGAAGCCGGCCGCCGAGTTCAAGCCCGAGGTCGCATCCCTCAACATGGGCTCGATCAACTTCGGTCTGTTCCACCTCCTCGACCGGTACCACGAGTTCAAGCACGACTGGGAGCCCGAGTTCCTCGCGGCCACGCGGGACTTGGTCTTCCGGAACTCGTTCCAGGACATCGAGTACATCCTCTCCACGTGCTACGAGAACGGCACCCGGTTCGAGTTCGAGTGCTACGACATCGCGCACCTCTACAACCTCAAGCACTTCCTTGACCGCGGCCTGGTGAAGCCGCCTCTCTTCATCCAGTCGGTGTTCGGGATCCTCGGCGGCATCGGGACCCACCCCGAGGACGTGCTGCACATGAAGCGCACTGCCGACCGACTCTTCGGAGACTCCTATCGTTGGTCCGTCCTCGGCGCCGGCGCCTCGCAGATGCGGATCGCCGCCCAGGCAGCCGCCATGGGCGGCAACGTCCGCGTCGGACTCGAAGACTCCCTCTGGCTCGGCCCGGGCGAGCTCGCTCCCGACAACGCCTCGCAGGTGAGGAAGATCCGGCAGGCGCTCGAGAGCCTCGGCTTCGAGGTGGCCACACCGAAGGAGGCGCGCGAGATCCTCGAGCTCAAGGGAGCAGACGAGGTCGCGTTCTGAAGGCCCGCAAACGGCCTCTCTTGAGCATGATCGGCGAGCCCACCATGCAGTTCGCGTCGTAGCAGGCGATCAGTCGCGTCAGCAGTGCCACAACATCGTGATCTCAAGCGTGAGGCCCAGGTTTGCGGCTGGGCGAACGTGCGGAAGGCCGCGAGAAGCGCCCCGTCATCACTGCGGCGATGCGCCAACGCCCGATGGCACGGCCGTTCCGGCGCCCAGGACTTCGACGTTGGTAGGTTGCATGACGGCACGTCTTGTCATCGAACATGAGACTGTCGGCGACGGTTGAAACGGATCCCGGAGCGTCAGGCAGGTTCGGCTGCGGAGTTCGAGCCCCGGTGGCCCACACTCGTGGACAGGGCCTGGTAGCGGCTCGGTGAGGATCTGCGCCAGTGTCTGCCAGTGCAGGGTCTTGCATGGCCGCGCCGCGGCGCGGTGCCGGCTCGTCGGGTGCGACGTCGATGATCCGCTGGATCACACCCTTGCCGACGTAGGGTCGGGAGCCCTCGTTCACGAACGCGTGGGTGCGTCCTTGGCGAGCGCGCTCCATCAGCACGATCATCCTCTTCGCGCCGCCATCTCCTCGCCCGGCAAGCTCACGCGAAATCATCAACGGTGCTCATCATCGCCTCACGCCACTCTTGGGGCGTCAAGGGCTCGATCCGCTGTGGTCGGTCGCATCCTTGGGCAGCTCGAGGCAATCGCCGGCCGTCTCGCGCGCTGCGATGAGCGGTCTCCTCGCTGGACATCACTTGAGAACACCCTTCGGGCTCATAGTGCGCTTCTCGCTCCGATTATCCGCGGCCTGCTCGGCTGTCAGCGGAACAACCCGCTGCACGAAGAAGTTCTACAACTCCGAGTCAGGCCGCCTCGCCGCTCGGCCAGGACGGTTCCCGAGTAGAACCACCGAGGCCCCACTCAGGAATCGGGAAGGCCGCACCCATCACCAGGTCGGACAATCTGGCTTGGGCATCACACCTAGCTGGCCGTGGATCCCGCCTCCACGGGGCGATACCACGTCGCCTTCACATCTGGCACGGCGCCATCGAAGAAAGGCGCGAGCTGAGCGTTGAGCTCGTCCGAGGCGGGACCGATCATGGTGACCGACTTGATCGTCACCGTCTCGAGGTAGCGCGGCGTCAGCTCGGCGCTGAAGGCCTGGATGTGCTCAAGGGTTGCGTCGGAGTCTCGGTATCTCTCGACGAGTCCACGAGACGTAGGCGTCGGGCCGGCGTACCAGCAGTACTCCACCGTCCCAGGGAACTCGCGAGCAGCGGCCTCGAGCACGGGGACTAGGGCGTCGAAGTCCGCCGACCTTCCCGGCTGGACTTCACATTCGATGACGAAGGTGATCTCGTTGTTGCTCATCTTCACTCCCAGGACTCGACAGCAGACGTCATGGCGCCGGGCGCCAGTGGACCAGGCCCGACGACACCACAGCTCCGCCGCACGAGGCAATGGATCTCCGCACACCACCGTCGACCGGCGAGTATCTCAGCTGTCATAGACCTGCCATCGGCGGCCAGTTACGCTATCCGGATCACCCGGATCCTGCGCCGTCACGTGCAACGATGTCCGGAATTGGGACACGTGGTGGTCGCAGGTCTCCGATGTTTGCCGGACTCGGTAGGTGCCCTCAATGTTGCCTACACCCTGCGGGAATGAGCGTTGTCGATCACCGGCTTCGCGATGTGAGGCTCGCCTGCTACTCGAGAGCTGGAAGGTCAAGCGCAGCAGCCAAGCCCGCGCCGACCATTCGCATCGCTCGCGGGGACAACGTGCCCAGCGTGGACAGCACCTCGTCCTCATATAGCTCGACGATGTCGTCACACACCGCTCGACCGACGAACACTTCGGGGTGGCCCAGCTCAACGATGCTCGACATTGCGGGCTTTCGCGAGGTGGTCAGCCGCACGGCCAGCACGCTGGGCAACTGGCGGTTGCGTCGGTTGTTCGAAACCACGACGAAGATCTTCGGCTCATCGAGGTTGATGTCGGCGCGAACGACCAGGCCGCGCTGAAGCGGCCACGTCACACCTCATCCGCCCAGGCCGGTCGCCGCCGGCGAGCGCTCCGCTTCTTGGCCGCTGAGTCCAGCTCAGCAGCCACCTGCGCGTAGGCATCCTCTTCCACCCGCTCGCGCACTGCCTTCAGACCGGCCACCACCAACGCGTGCAGCACCGTGGCTTCGCTTTCATCGGTGCCGATAGTAGTGCCGGCAAGGATGGCCAGGGCTTCGCGATGGGCGACCGAGCCGCGCAGCGTCGCGAGATCATCCAAGTCGCGCTGCGAGAGCGGCAGCGACTTGCGTGCGACTTGTCGACGCAGAGTACCCACGCATCACATAATGCAGCATGATCTGCGGCAGCAGAAACGTCGCTCATGACGACCTGCTCGGTCAAGCCCGGGTCTGCTCCCTAGGCCCGGACAGCAGCTCGACCATCCCGAAGCCGCGTTCCACGCCTGCAAGCCGCCTCAACTAGCGCCGGAACTTGTGCCCGTATCCTGCCCGGCGACAACTCCGAAGGCATCCGACACGAGGCTGCTCCGCGCAGCACCGGTCCTCGGAAAGGTATCGTCTCGCCAGGCCAGGCGCCGTTTTCGCGCCGACGACGCACGCTGCACCCACGGGAGGGCACAGCCCTGAGGCGATGCCCGAAGAGACGCTTGCAGCAGTTAGCAACGACGCTGCTTCCGCAGGTCAAACCCAGAGCTCGCGTAGTACCCCCTACCGGATTCGAACCGGCGCTACCGCCGTGAAAGTCGAAAAAGGGCCTGACGGGACGCTTACGGTGATTGTTGAGAACGACTGAATTCCCAGGTCAGGCCCGGGATTCGCCGTTGGCTGCCGATGGTCCTCGTCGGTCAAGACTGGCCGCGCTGTCGCCAAGTGTTGCCAGGTCACCGCCTCAGAGGGGATGCCAGTGACAGCGATGCTGAAGGCAACGCGGACGGAGCACGATCGCATGCGATCACTCGGGTCACAGGCCCGCTAGTCCACTCCGTGCCGTCCTCACTGGGTTGGTGACTCGAGACCCGCGACCCGGGCGCAGTCGGGGCATGCGAACTTTCGGCCCGTCCGCCGGAAGTCGAGCGTCCAGAAGTAGGTCCATGTTGTCGCGGATCTTCCGCACAGGGTCCGGGGGCTGCCGACCTTTCGGCCATGCCACGTGCCGAACGGCACACGCGCAAAAGCGCTGTCTCTCGGTGCGGGCACACTGTGGGCCGCGGAGACGACGAACTCGGGCCAGTGCAGCACCTCGGGCGGCGCCTGGGGCCGTGTCCTGCGGCGGTACGGCGTGATCTCGGGTGGTCGGCTCATGGTCACTCCGTCCTGTCCTGCAATGTCCACGGCGCGCGTCGAGCTCAGTCCGTCGCGGCGCCGAGCGACAGCTCGACCAGCGGCGCGAGACCTGCCCGGTGCGCTCCTGGGGTGCCCAGCGCGATCTGGTCGGCCTTCGCCTTCTTCAGGTAGACGTGCGTCGGGTGCTCCCAGGTCATCCCGATGCCACCGTGCAGCTGCACGGCCTCCTCGGCTGCGTGCACCGCGACGTCGCTGCAGTACGCCGCAGCGACGCGTGCGGCGATCGGCACGTCCTCGCCGGCTGCGAGAGCTGCGGCGGCGTACCGAGCCGTGGCGGAGGCGGACTCCACCTCGGCGTACAGGTCCGCCAGACGGTGCTTGAGCGCCTGGAACCCGCCCACGATGCGGCCGAACTGCCGACGGACCTTGAGGTAGGCGACGGTCTCCTCCAAGCACCACCGCGCGACACCGACCTGCTCGGAGGCCAGGAGCCCGGCGCCTGCGAGAAGAGCCGCGCGCACAGTGGCTTCGGCGTCCCCGTTGACCAGCTGGCCTGCCGCCCCGTCGAAACTCACGTCTGCGACCTGGCGGCCCATGTCGAGCGACACGACCGGCTCGACCCATGCGGCGTTCTGCTCGACGAGGAACAGCCCGATGCCGTCAGGGGTTCTCGCAGGCACCACGAGCAGATCGGCCTCGATCGCACCTCCGACGCTTCGGACGGTGCCGGTCAACCGGCCATCCGCCACGGTCACCAGCGGAAGCTGACCGTCAGGCCCGGTCGAGAGCGGTACGACGAGGGCAGCCGTCCCCTCACCGGAGGCCAGCTCGCCGAGGGCCGCACGAGCTGCCGCGTGGTCGCAGGCGAGCAAGGCAGTCGTCGCGACGACCGAGCTGGTCAGGAACGGCACCGGTGCACACGCCCGGCCGAGCTCCTCCAGCACGGCTGCTGCTTCGATCGCCGAGGCGCCGGCGCCGCCGAGCTCCTCGGGCACGAGCAGACCAGCGAGGCCGAGCTCGACCGCGAACGCCTTCCAGAGCGGCTCGACGACCGCGCGGTCGCCGTCGTACATGGCAGTGACGGCGCCCGGCGAGCAGCGGTCGGCGAGGAGGTCACGCACCGTTGTCCTGAGGTCGTCCTCGATGTCGGTGGGCAGCAGGTCAAGGTCGGGTGTGGCGCTCACTTGGCAAGCTCCTTCCAGGGGCGGTCCTTGTCGGTGCGCGGCTCGGCAGGCAGCCCGAGGACGCGCTCGGAGACGACGTTGCGGATGACCTCGTCGGTGCCGCCCTCGATGGAGTTCCCCTTCGCGCGCAGGTAGCGATAGCCGGCGTCGCGACCGGTGAACGTGACGCTCTCGGGACGGACCATCGTCCAGTCCGAGAAGCGGAGGCCGTCCTCGGCCAGGAGCTCCAGCTCGAGACCGGAGAGCCTCTGTGCGTTGCGGGCGAACAGCAGCTTCATCACCGAGCCTTCGGGTCCGGGCTGACCGGAGGCGAGCTTCTGCGCGAGCCGGACCCCCGTCACCCGGGCGGCCTCCGCCTCGACCCAGAGCTGCAGCAGGCGGTCCTGCAGCTCTGCCGTATGACGCTCGGGGTTCTCGCGCCAGGTCTGGGCGACACGCCCGATCATGCCGGCCTCGCGCTGCCCACCCTTGCCGATCGAGACGCGCTCGTTGTTGAGAGTGGTGTTGGCGACCCGCCATCCCTCGCCCACCGCTCCGAGCCGATGACTGTCGGGGATGCGGACATCGGTGAGGAAGACCTCGTTGAACTCAGCCTCCCCGGTGATCTGGCGAAGCGGCCGCACCTCGACACCTGGGTCGGTCATGTCGCACAGGAAGTACGTCAGCCCACCGTGCTTGACGGCATCGGGGTCAGTGCGGGCCACAAGGATCGCGAACCGGGCGAGGTGCGCGATCGAGGTCCACACCTTCTCGCCGTTGACCACCCACTCGTCACCGTCGCGCACGGCGCGGGTGCTGACGTTGGCGAGGTCGGAGCCGGCGCTTGGTTCGCTGAACAGCTGACACCACTTCTCCTCACCGGTCCACAAGGGCTTGAGGAAGCGGTCCTTCTGCTCCTCGGTCCCATAGGTGAGGATCGTCGGGGCGGCCATGCCGAGCCCGATGCCGTTGGACTGCGGCTCGTTGTCGGGCGCGCCGGCTTCGGCGAACAACCGGTCGACCTCGGGCTGCAGCGTCTGGTCGAGACCGAGCCCGCCGTGTCCGACCGGGAAGCGCACCCAGGCCAGCCCAGCGTCGTACCGGGCACGGAGGAACTCCAGCCGGTCAGTCGTGCTCGGGTCGTGGGTGGCCAGGAAGTCGGCCACCCTCACGCGAAGCTCGTCGATGGTCATCGTGCCTCCCTGGTGCTGCGCTGCCGAGCGATCTCCGCCTTGGCCAACGCGTTCTTGTGGACCTCGTCTGGTCCGTCGACGAGGCGGAGGGTGCGGACACCCGCGTACATCGCGGCCAGCGGGAAGTCCTGCGAGAGCCCGCCGGCGCCGTGGACCTGGATCGCCTTGTCGAGAATCCACTGGACTGTCGAAGGCGTCGCGATCTTGATGGCCTGGATCTCGGTGTGGGCGCCCTTGTTGCCCACCGTGTCCATCAACCACGCGGTCTTCAGGACCAGCAGCCGCAGCTGTTCCAACCTGACTCGCGACTCGGCGATCCAGTCCCGGATCACGCCCTGGGCGGAGAGGGGCCTCCCGAAGGCGACTCGCTCATCGGCGCGGGCGCACACCATCTCGATGGCCCGCTCGGCGGTGCCGATCGCACGCATGCAATGGTGGATCCGGCCGGGACCGAGACGGGCCTGGGCGATGGCGAACCCGCCACCCTCCTCGCCGATCAGGTTGCTCACCGGGACACGGACGTCGGTGAACCGCAACTCGGCGTGGCCGCCGTGCTCGTGGTCGTCATATCCCATGACGTGCATGCCGCGAACGACCTCGAGGCCCGGCGTGTCCCGCTCGACCAGGACCATCGACTGCTGCCGGTGCCGCTCCCCCATCGGGTCGGTCTTGCCCATGACGATGAAGATCGTGGCGTTCGGGTTCATCGCCCCCGTGATCCACCACTTCCTGCCGTTGATGACGTAGTCGTCACCGTCGCGCACGATGCTGAGCTGGATGTTGGTGGCGTCGGAGGAGGCGACGTCGGGCTCGGTCATCGCGAACGCCGAGCGGATCTCGCCGTCCAGCAGCGGCTCGAGCCAGCGCTCCTTCTGCTCAGGGGTGCCGAACATGTGCAGCACCTCCATGTTGCCGGTGTCCGGCGCCGCGCAGTTCATCGCCGGCGGCGCGAGGTGCAGGCTCCGGCCTGAGATCTCCGCCAGGGCGGCGTACTGCAGGTTCGTGAGCCCGGCACCCTCCTCGCCAGGAAGAAAGAGGTTCCACAGGCCGCGGCTGCGCGCCTCCTTCCGCAGATCGTCGACGACCGGAGCCGAGTCCCATGCCCACAGGTTGTCGAGCGCCGCGAGCTGCTCTCCGAAGACCGGCTCCGCGGGATAGACGTGCGCCTTCATGAAGTCGAGGAGCTCGGTGCGAAGCTCCTCGGTGCGGGCGTCGTACTGAAAGTCCATCAGCTGTCCTCCTTCAGGGCCTGCAGGCCACCGTCGAGAAGGACCGGCACGACATCGCCGACAGCGGCGAACCCGTCCCCGACGGTCTGGCCGTGGATGTAGCGGTAGTGGATGCCCTCGAGGATCACGGCGAGCTTGTACGACGCGAGCCCGATATAGAAGCCGAACCGGGACAGGTCCCGGTCGCTTTTCGCCGCATAGCGGGCGATGATCTCCTCCTCGCTGAGGAAGCCAGGTGCACATGTGGCGTCCACGACCTCGTCGCCCTTGACCTGTTCGCCGAGCCGTCCGTAGACGCACATGAGCGCGAGGTCGGTGAGCGGGTCGCCCAACGTCGCCATCTCCCAGTCGATGACAGCGGCAGGACGGTCCTGCTCGTCGATGAGGACGTTGTCGAGCCTGAAGTCGCCGTGCACGATCCCGGTCACCCCCTGAGTCGGAACCTTGGCTGCGAGCAGGCGGTGCAGCTCCTCAGCGGCCGGGAGCTCGCGCGAGTACGACGCGTCCATCTGCTTCTTCCACAGCCGGACCTGCCGTCCGAGAAATCCCTCGGGGCGCCCGAAGTCACCGAGGCCGACGGCGATCGGATCGACAGTGTGGAGTGTGGCCAGGGTGTCCACCAGCGCCTCGCTGATGCCACGGGTCCGTAACGGACCGAGGGGATCGAGTTCGGCGGCGTGCCGATACGCCCGCCCTGCGACCCGCTCCATGACGTAGAACGGGGCTCCGAGCACGTCGTCGTCCTCGCAGAAGGCGATGGTCGCCGGAACCGGTACGTCGGTGCCCTGCAGCGCCGCCATCACGCGGTACTCGCGAGCCATGTCGTGCGCCGTGGCCAGCACGTGTCCCAACGGAGGTCGCCTCAAGACCCACGCGCTCGTCCCGTCGCTGACGGTGTAGGTCAGATTCGACTTGCCGCCGGCCAGCAGGGTCACGGCGAGGTCGCTCCCGGCGCCCGGGACGGCATCTGTCAGCCAGGTGGTCAGCCTGTCGAGGTCGAGTCCGGGGAGGGACCGCTCGGCGAGTTGCATCACGGCACCAGGATGCTGACGGTGTCGACGACGCAGGCCGGCTTGTCGCCATCTTCGCGCTCGATGGTCACCCGTGTCACGACCTGGTAGCCGCCCCCTCCGGGTGCGACCTCGAGAAGCTCGACGCCGGCGCGGACTCGCGAGTCGACCGGGACCGGGGACGGGAAGCGCAGCTTGTTGGCGCCGTAGTTGACGCCCATCTTGATGCCGCGCACGTCGTAGACCTGCCAGGTGAGCATGGGCACCAGCGACAGGGTGAGGTAGCCGTGGGCGATGGTGGCGCCGAAGGGGCCCTTCGCAGCCTCGACCGGATCGATGTGGATCCACTGGAAGTCGCCTGTGCCCTTGGCGAAGGTGTCGATCTGCTCCTGGGTGATCGTGTGCCAGCCGGAGTAGCCGAGGTGCTCGCCGACCGCGGCCTCGAGTTCGGCGATGCCGTCGAAGGTCCTCATGCCTTCGGCCCACCGGCGACATAGAGCACCTGACCGGACACGAAGCCGGCGCCCTCGCTCGCGAAGAACGAGGCCGCATGGGCGATGTCAGCTGGCAGGCCACCGCGGCCCACGGGGATGTCCTTGACCACGAAGGCCTTGAAGTCGTCGAACGACACGCCCATGCGCTCCGCGGTGGCCATCGTCATCTCGGTCTCGATGAAGCCCGGAGCGATGGCGTTCGCCGTGACGCCGTACTTGCCGAGCTCGATTGCGAGCGTCTTGGTGAACCCTTGGACGCCTGCCTTCGCGGCCGCGTAGTTGGCTTGACCGCGGTTGCCGAGAGCCGAGGTGCTGGACAGGTTCACGATCCGTCCCCAGTTGGCCTTCGTCATGTAGCCCTGGACGGCCTTGGTCATCAGGAAGGCACCACGCAGGTGCACGTTCATGACCGCGTCCCACTCGCCGGTCGACATCTTGAAGAGCAGGTTGTCGCGGATGATGCCCGCGTTGTTGACGAGCACGGTCGGCTCGCCGAGCTCGGCGACGACACGACCGACCGCGTCCTGGACAGCGGCCTCGTCGGCGACGTCGACCCCGACTGCCAGGGCGCGACCCCCCTCGGCCTCGATGTCGGCAACGACCTTCTTGCAGGCGGCCTCGTCGAGGTCGAGAACGGCGACGGAGAGGCCGTCGGTCGCCAGACGGCGAGCGATGCCGGCTCCGATGCCGCGCGCGGCCCCGGTGACAACGGCAGTGCGGGAGTTGGTCATGGGATTCCTGTCAGGTGGATGGAGAGTGGTAGTTCGGTCACGAGGTCATTCGCCGGCGGTGAGGCTGACGCCACCGTCGACGAGCACCGTCTGGCCCGTGAGCCATGCGGCGTCCCTGGAGAGCAGGAAGGCGACCAGTCCGGCGACGTCCTCCGGCTCGCCGAGGCGCTTGAGTGGATATGACCGGGCAGCCTGCTCCTCGTGCCCTTCGTAGAGGGCCGCGGCGAACTTGGTCTTCACCACGGCCGGCGCGACCCCGTTGACCCGGACGTTGGGGCCGAGCTCGACCGCGAGCAGCTCCGTGAGCGAGTTGAGCATCGCCTTGGAGGCGCCGTAGAAGCCGATGTTCGGTGCGGTCCGCACGCTGGAGAGCGAGGAGACGTTGACGATCGCACCGCCGTGCTCGGCCATCCACGCGCGATGCACCTGCTGGACCCAGGAGACCGCCGCGATGCAGTTGACCTCGACGACCTTCCGCGCCGCATCCAGGTCGAGGTCGACCAGCGGGCCGTACACCGGGTTGATGCCGGTGTTGTTGACCAGGAAGTCGACGCTCCCGAACGCCTCGATCGCCGTGCGGATGGTGTCTGCCTGATGCTCGGTGTCGTCGGCACGACCAGCGACCCCGCGCGCCACGTCCGCACCGCCGAGGCGGGCGACAGCCTCGTCCAGCGCCTCCTTCTTGCGCGCCGTGATCACGACCCGCCCACCGTCGGCCACGAGCCGCTCCGCGATGCCGAGGCCGATCCCGCGACTTGCGCCGGTGATGATCGCCGTACGGCCCTCGAACCGCTTGTTGCTCGCCACACAGATCACGCGAGCCGTTCGATGACCATCGCCATACCCTGGCCGCCGCCCACGCACATCGACTCCACGCCGAACTGCTTGTCGTGCCATTGCAGCGAGTTGATCAGCGTGGCGGTGATGCGAGCGCCGGTCATCCCGAACGGGTGGCCGACCGCGATCGCGCCGCCGTTGACGTTCAGCTTCTCCAACGGGATGCCGAGCTGCCGGGCCGAGCCCAGCGATTGGACGGCGAACGCTTCGTTGATCTCGAACAGATCGATGTCACTCACGCTCATGCCGAGGTGGCGCAGAGCCGCTGGGATGGCCTCGACCGGGCCCAGGCCCATGATCTCGGGCGACAGACCGGTGACGGCCGTCGAGAGGATCCGCGCGAGCGGCGTCAGACCGAGGCTCTTCGCCCGGGTGTCGCTCATGATCACCAGCGCGGCCGCGCCGTCGTTGAGTGGGCAGGCGTTGCCGGCCGTGACGGTGCCGTCCGGCCGGAACACGGGCTTGAGCTGGCTCACCGCCTCGAGGGTGGTGCCAGGACGTGGGCCGTCGTCACTCGAGACCACGGAGCCGTCGGGGAGCGTCACCGGCGTGATCTCGCGGGCCCAGAAGCCCTCCTCGATCCGCTGGCAGGCGAGGTTCTGGCTGCGGACACCGAACTCGTCCTGCTCCTGGCGGGACATGCCGAGCACCTGAGCGACGTTCTCGGCCGTCTGGCCCATCGAGATGTAGAGGTCGGGCAGCTCCCCGGCCTCGCGGGGATCCTCCCACTTCTCCGCGGCGCCTTCTGCGCGCTTGGTCGTCACTGCCTGGGCGCCGTCGAAGCGGGGGTTCTGGCCCTCGGGGTTGTCGGCGAACCCGTTGACGAACCGGCTCACGGTTTCGACACCGGCCGAGATATAGGCATGACCTTCACCCGCCTTGATCGCGTGGAACGCCATCCGAGTGGTCTGCAGGCTGCTCGAGCAGTAACGGTTCACCGTGACGCCGGGGAGGTGGTCCATCCCGGCCAGCACGGCGACCGCACGGCCCAGGTTGTTGCCGGCCTCCCCGGCCGGCTGGCCACAGCCCAGGATCAGGTCGGTGATCTCCCGCGGATCGAGCTCGGGCACCTTGCCGAGGACCGCGCTCACCATCTGGGCAGTCAGCTCATCGGGCCGCATGTCCTTGAGCGAGCCCTTGCCGGCTCGACCGATCGGTGAACGGGCAGTGGCCACGATGACCGCTTCAGGCATGGAGCGCTCCTTGTGTCTTCTTCAGGTGGTTGGTGCGCCCACCGTGCCTGCGACGACCGTCCTGCGCCGGCCTGCGACCACCGCTCGCGCCCGAGTGGGGGATGTGTGACGTCGACCACGGGGGACCCGCCGGGACGACGCAGGGACGACGACAGTGGGCCCACCTCCCGGAGGCGGGCCCACTGTCGACGAGGGGCTGTGGAGGCTGCGTGGCCGGGTCAGGCGCCGTGCTCCTCGAGCACCTTCTGGAAGCCGTTCGGGTTCCGGAGTCGCGAGATCACCGCCGCGACGATGACGAGGGCAGGGAAGATCATCGCCACGACATACCCGTTGGTGTAGACGTCCGCGCTCGGGATGTGGGTGCCCTCGAGCAGGTAGTCCGACATCTTCAGGTTGACATCGGCCGGGTTGAGCTTGCCGGCGAGCATGCTCGCCACGTCGACCGAGTGGTACACGAAGCCGGATCCGTTCTGCAGGACGGTCACCACGGCGGCGCCGACCGCGAAGCCGATCGCCATGATCGTGCCGGGCATGCCGGCGGCCATGCCCGCCTGAGCCGGCGGGACCACGAACTGCGGGACGGCGAAGGCGCCGCTGTAGCCGGCCCGGCTGCCGAGTCCGACGACGGCGGAGCCGACGACGTACTGCCACGCCTGGTCGTGGGCGAATGCCAGGAAGAGCAGGCCGGCCAGACAGATCACCGCACCGCCGACGAGGACGAGGCCGGGGCGCCCGCGACTGATGATGCGCTCGGAGTACTTGCCGCTGATGAACATCGTCAGCGCGAAGGGCAGCAGGATCATGCTGGTCTGCAACGGGTCGTAGCTCAACCCGTACTGGGCGACGTGAGTCGGCCAGCCCGTCTGCCCGCCGTCCGTGGACGCCGGCAGCCCGGTCGGGTTCTGGATGTAGTAGTTGGCGAGCACGAGGAACGCCGCGTCGACGCAGCCGAACAGGCCGGCCGAGAGGCAGGCCGTCGTCACGAAGGGCCTACGCAGGACCGCAAGGTCGAAGACCGGCCGAGCCGACCGGCGCTCGGCGAACACCCATCCCACGGCCGCAACGACTCCCACGACGAGGATGAGCGTCGCGTTCTTGCCGATCGTGGAGTCGGTGGGCGCGCTGAACGCGAGCAGGATGAGCGTCACCCAGCCGATCAGCCAGACGGTGCCGAGCAGACCGATCCGCCCTGCGGACTCCGGAGGCGAGTTCGGCACCACGACGAGCAGGGCGATGGTCGTGATGACGAACAGCGCCGCAAGCACGTAGTAGAAGGGCGCGATCGAGAGGGTCGGCAGTGACCCGTCGGCGTTGAGATGGTCCGGGAGCGGCCACAGGCGCACCGAGATGCCACCGCCGACCATCCCCAGGACGACGCCGCTTCCGGTCGCCATGATCAGCACCATGACGGCCGTGGAGACACCGTTGCCGGGCAGGTGGCGGCGCAAGAAGCTCAAGGGAACGAGCTGCGCGGCACCACCGAAGCCGAGCAGCACCGAGCCGATGACGAGTGAGGCGTAGTTGTCGCCCACGGCCGCGACCAGGGCTCCGCCGGTCAGGAACGCGCCCGACATGAGGCTGGTCGCACGGTCGCTCAGGATGTCGGTCAGCCGCGGGATGAGGACGAAGCCAGCACCACCCCCCAGCGTCAGCGCGGTGAAGACCCAGGTCGCCGCACTGACCGAGTTGTGCGCATAGCTGGTGGTGATCACGGGAAGCAGCGGCGGCAGCATGAAGGCCACCGCGTTCGTGACGGTCGCCAGCAACGCTGCGACTGCGATCAGTGCACCGGGGCTGGAGGCGGGAGTGCGGGTCGGCGACTCATCGGCCAACCCGACTACGGTTTCGTATTGATCCATGGTCCTCTCCAAGGGGTCACGTGCCGATGCTCGGCGGCACCGTCGACGCGGCTGGGGTCCAGCCCTACCGGTGGGACCGTAGGGATGATTCACCGCGGCGACGACCTGTGACTCAGGCCTCACCCACTTGGGGGAGTATCCCTCCACAGCGCCGTTCACCGCTCGACTCCGCCCACCGCGACCCTCCCCCATGCGGGTGGAGCCGGGCTCGATCGGCGGCCCTCGGGGGGCATCTCGTACGAGCGTGACGGCCATGACGACTGAGAAGCTCAAGCCGCAGACCATGCCCCCCACCCACGGTTGGCCCCAGGTCACCGTCGCCACCGGGAGCCGGATCGTGTTCACCTCGGGTCAGGTCGCCCAGGACATCGAGGAGAGGATGGTCGCCGCCCGCGACGACTACGAGGGGCAGATGCTCCAGTCCATGCTCAACGGGTATGCCGGCATCGCCGCCGCAGGAGGTCGCCCCGAGGACGTGGTCAGGCTGATGATCTACGTCGTCGACCCGACACCCACCAACCTCGAGCAGGTGTACGCCGGCTTCGGCAAGGCGCTCGCCGAGGTGGGCGCCAAGCCGAGCACGATGACGCTGATCGGCGTGAGCGGGTTGTCAGACCCCGACCACGTCGTCGAGATCGACATGACCGCAGTGCTCGACTGACCCCACCAACCAAGCGCACCGCCCCGCCCGGGCGGGCCGCAATCCACTCCCCCAGACGGGCTAGCGATGCGGCGTACGCCCGGGCCGTGTGGAACCGCGCGGACGAAGGATGCCTCCATGACGACTACTTCCACTTCCGCGACGACCCGCAAGCGCGTGCTGGTGACCGGCGGCGCCGGCGAGATGGGTGCCTATGCCTGCCGTGTGCTCGCGAAGGCCGACGAGGTCGAGCAGGTCCTCGTCGCCGACCGTGACGTGGCGCGCGCCGAGGCGCTGGCATCCGGCCTCGGGCCCAAGGCCGTCGCGTTCGCGCTCGACATCTCCGACGCCGACGCCCTCGGCAAGGTGCTCTCGAACGTCGACATCGTGCTCAACACCGCCGGCCCCTTCTACCGCTTCGGTCGTGAGGTGCTCAGCGCGGCGATCGCCGCCGGCACCGACTACCTCGACATCTGCGACGACTGGGAGCCGACGCTGGAGATGCTCGAGCTCGACGACGCCGCCCGCGCGGCAGGCGTGACCGCCGTCATCGGCATGGGGGCCAGCCCGGGCACCAGCAACCTGCTCGCGCTGCTCGCCATGAACCGGTGCGACACCGTCGACCGCGTCGTCACGGCCTGGCGGGCCGGCGCGCTCCCCTACCCCGCCGAGGGCGAGGAGCCGCAGACCAACGCCGCGCTCGAGCACTGGGTGCACAACTGCACCGAGCCGATCAAGATCTGGCGCGGCGGCGAGCTCGTCGACGCGTTCGCCCTCGAAGAGGTCACCATCGCCTATCCCGGTCGCGGGGAGGGACCCGTCTGGGTCTGCGGGCACCCCGAGCCGCTGACGCTCCCGCGCGTGCGGCCCGAGGTGCAGGAGTCGCTCAACCTCATGGTGTCGCGCCGCGGCCTGATGGAGGGCATGCAGCGTGTGGCGGCGCGGGTGCGTAGCGGCGAGCTCGACGTCACCGGCGCCTCGAAGCAGATCCTCCTCGAGCCCGACACCGGCGGTGCCGCCGCCGGGCCGTCGCCGACCCTGCCGAACCTGTTCGCCGTCGCCGAGGGCACCAAGGACGGCAAGCGGATCCGCGTCGGCGCCCAGCCGATCGTGCTCCCGAACGCCAACATGGGCGAGATGACGGGCTATCCGCTCGCGATCGCCACGCTGATGCTGGCGCGCGGGCAGGTCACCGCGCCGGGAGTGCACGGTCCCGAGGGAGCCATCGACCCCGAGACCTACTTCCACGAGCTCTCGCTCCTCGTCGAGGACCGGCCCGAGGGCGAGGTCGTCGAGGTCGTCTCCGAAGCACGCTGAGTCCCCGACGGATCGGAGAAGACATGTCGAACGACCTTTCCGAGCCGGCTGTCGCCGTCGTCACCGGCGGGAGCCGTGGTATCGGAGCTGCCATCGCCCGCCGCCTGGCCGCTCGCGGTCACCGCGTCCTCATCACCGATCGCGACGAGTCACTCGCGCGCGAGACCGCGCGCCGACTCGGCTCCGGCTGCGAGTGGGCCGCGCAGGACGTACGCGATCCTGGCAGCCACGAGCGGATCGCGGACGCCGCCTCCGCACTGGGCTCGGTTCGCGTGTGGGTGAACAACGCGGGCGTCCTGATCGCAGGACCGGCGTGGTCGCACACACCGGACGAGATCGCCTCGACCCTCCAGGTCAACGTTCTCGGGATGATGCTCGGCTCGCGTGCTGCCACGCTGGCCATGGCGGACAAGGGCGGCAGGATCCTCAACATCGCCTCGATGGCGGCGCACGGACCGGTCCCCGGCCTGGCCGTGTACGCCGCGAGCAAGGCGGCCGTGCTCTCCTTCACCACCTCGCTCCAGGGAGACCTGGACCATGCCGGGCTGCCGATCCGCGCGCACGCGCTGTGTCCGGACGTCGTGGCGACCGACATGGTCGGATCGCGCTCGTCCGACCCGGGGGCGGCGATCCTCTTCGCGGCCGCCCGCCAGCTGACCCCTGACCAGGTCGCACAGGCAGGCGTGGAACTGCTGTCCAGCAGCAGCCCTGTGCGCTCTGTGCCGCGGATCAACGCGCTCGCGGCTCGAGCGACCGGGCTGGCACCGCGGCTCGGGCTCCGGCTCGCGGCCGCAGCGCAGAGCACCGGTGAGCGGCGCCAGCGGAGCGATGCTGGGCAACGGCGGTAGCGAGGAATGGAACGCTTCCTGGACAGGGTGGTGCTCGTCACCGGTGGAGCCTCCGGGATCGGCAAGGCCGCGGCGCGACGCTTCGCCGAGGAGGGGGCGCGCGTCCTCGTCGTCGACCACAACGCCGAGACCGGGAAGCTCGCCGAGACCGAGCTGCGCAACCTCGGCCTCGAGGTCACCTTCCACCGCGCATCGGTGACCGACGAGGACGACATGGCGGCGCTGTCGCAGGTGCTGGCCGCCGACTACGGGCGGCTCGACGTCCTCTTCAACAACGCCGGGGTGGTGGACGAGAGCTTCATCGCAACGACGCCGCTCGCGGACTGGCGACGCGTGCTGGACGTCAACCTCGACGGGGCGTTCCTGATGGCCCGCATGGCGGTGCCTCACCTGGTGGCGAGCGGCGGCGGCGCCATCGTCAACACGGCTTCGATCTACGGCCTCGTCGCGATCCCGGGCGCTGCGTCGTACGTCGTCAGCAAGCACGCGATCGAAGGCCTGACCAAGACCCTTGCGTTGGAGTGCGCCGCGGACGGTATCCGGGTGAACGCGGTGTGTCCCGGATGGGTGAACACACCGATGGTGCGTCTCGACATCGAGTCCGACCCGTCCCTTCCCGGCCGGCATCCCCTGGGCCGCCTGGCGGAGCCGGAGGAGATCGCGGCGGTCGTCGCCTTCCTGGTCAGCGACGACGCCAGCTTCGTGACCGGAGCGTCGTACGTCGTGGACGGCGGCTACACCGCGCAGTAGCGCACATCCACTCACGGCGAGTAGCCCACCCGGGCAGCGTCCGCGGTCGAGGTGGGCCCGTCGTGCCGGATCGCGGCGAGGCTCTGGCCCGAGAGGTCCAGGGACGACAGAGGAGTTCGCCAGATGTACGAGACACGCACCGCCCCGGTGACCTACCTTCCGGGGAGCGGCTGGGTCGACCGTCCCACCGACCTCGCCCCGGTCCTGGTCGGCAACGACTCGTGTGACGTCGTCGTCGTGGGTGGCGGGATGGGCGGCATGGCCGCGGCCCTGCGGCTCGCCGAGCTCGGCCAGGACGTCGTGCTGCTGGAGGCCGAGATCTGCGGTTGGGGCGCCAGCGGCCGCAACGCCGGCTACATCACGCAGACCCTCGGCAGCGACCCGCGCATCATCAAGAAGTTCTACGCCGACAAGGCAAGGGGCCTCTACCGGTTCGCCAAGCACTCTGTCTCCTTCACAGAGTCGCTGATCGAGGACAACAAGATCGACTGCGACTACGACGCGACCGGCAACGTCGCCACGGCGACGAGCCAGCGCGCGCTGCGGAAGATCGAGAAGACCATCAAGCCCAACGAGCGCGTCGCTGTGGGCGACGCCGAGGCGCTCGGCATCCCCGAGCGGTTCATCGGCGGCATGCACATCAAGGTCGGCGGCATCCTCAACCCGGGCAAGCTCGCCCTCGGGCTGCGGGAGGTCGTCCGTGCCTCATCAGTCCGGGTCTTCGAGCAGACCTCGGTCACCGACGTCCAGGACACCGGTCACGGGGTCACCGTCACGACGCCCGGTGGCCACGTGCGGGCCGGCCACGCGGTCCTCACCGTCAACGCGTTCATGAACGGCCTCAGCATCGCTCCCCGCAACCTCAGCACACCGGTCTGGGTGACCGCCGTCGAGACCGAGCCCGTCTCCGACGCCCAGCTCGACGCGGAGGGCTGGACCAGCCGCGCGCCGATCACGACCAACCACTTCGTCATGCAGAGCTTCCGCACCACGGCTCGCGGCACGATGGTCACCACCACCCGTAGCCTGCAGGCAGCACGCCACGCTCAGCTGGGCAGGCTCCCCCGCGAGTCGGTGGTCACCGACATCATGCGCGGAGTCCACGAGCGCTTCCCCGGGCTCGGCGAGCTCTCCCCGGCCCGGGTGTGGGGCGGCTGGATCGGTCTGACCCCGTCCAACATGGCGAACGTCGGGCAGCTGACCCCGAACATCTCGTACTCGATGGCCTGCAACGGACACGGTCTCCCCCAGGCGCCGTACCTCGGCACTCTGCTCGCCGACCACCTGGCCGGCGAAGGCATGCACGACGACCTGGCCGCCGTGTGGCGCGAGACCCAGCGCTTCATGCCCGGCGTCGTCTCCCCCGTGACCCTGCGCCTGGGCTGGGCGGCCGACCGGATCACCGACCGACTCAGCGGCGTCCTCCGCTGACCCCCTTCCCGACGCACATCCGCACACCTTCCCTTCCTGATCGGAGCAATTCCACCATGACTGACGCCAAGGCGCCCCTGGGCACCGTTCTCATCGTCGGCGGAGCCGGGGCCATGGGCCGCTGGGCCGTCCGCGGCATCGCCAAGCTGGGCTCGGCCGAGAAGCTGCTGGTCGCGGACATCGACCTGGCCCGCGCGGAGCAGGTCGCCACCGAGGTGGGCGGCCCGTGCGTCGCGATCCGCCTCGACGCGACCGACACCGAGGCCATGAGGACCGCGTTCGCCGAGTGCGACGTCATCCTCAACACGATGGGCCCGTTCTCGAAGTTCGCCCGCCCGATCCTCGAGGCCGCTATCGACGCCGACTGCCACTACCTCGACATCGACGACGACTGGGAGTCCACGGTCGAGGCCGACGAGCTGGACGCCCGCGCCCGCGAGAAGGGCCTGGTCGTCGTCAAGGGAATCGGGGGCAGCCCCGGCATCTCCAACCTCGCCGCCCTGCTCGTCGCCAAGCGGCTCGACAGGGTCACCGAGATCTTCACCGGCTGGTCGATGCGCGGCGCCGTCCTCGAGGACGAGCCGGCGTACCCCCACGCCGACGGGGCGGGCGCTGCCGTCGAGCACTGGCTGATCCAGATCAGCGGGTCGATCCGCGCCTTCCGCGACGGTGCCCCGAAGGACATCGAGCCGCTGCTCCCCACCGACATCCTCTACCCCGGCAAGGGCCAGGTCACGGCGTACACCGTCGGCCACCCCGAGGCGCTCACCCTGCCGAAGTACCTCCCGACGGTGGTGAACTGCACCAACCTCACCTCCGGCCCGGCCTGGGTCTTCGACCACGCGCGGTCCGTCGCCGCGGAGTACGACGCCGGCGAGCTGACCCTGAAGGAGGGCGCCAAGAGGCTCGAGGAGTTCCCGGAGCCGCCGGCCGACGCGCCGCGCACCCGCGACCCGCTGCACCAGGTCTGGGCCATGGCCCGCGGTGAGCGCGACGGCGAGCCGCTGGCGATCTCCGTCGAGCCCACCTCCATGCCCCCGGGCAAGATGGGCGGCGGCACCGGTGCCGCGCTCGCGGTCGGCCTCGAGCTGCTGCGCCAGGGCCTGATCACCGAGCCGGGCGTCCACGCGCCCGAGGGTGCGATCGAGCCCGAGGACTTCTTCGAGGTGTTCCGCGCCTTCGTCCAGCCGCCGGTCGCCTCCGTCGAGGACCTGCTGCTGATCGCCGAGGGCCCGGTTGCCTGAACCGACGACTCCTGGTGGGCTCGGGCGGTGACCGCCTGAGCCCACCGGCACGTCAGGACGACGCCGGCAGCGCATTGGTCGGGTGGAGACCGGGCGCGAGACCGGCCAGGCCACCCACCGCCTGCACCATCCGCGCCGCCGTGCCAGGGTAGGGGTCGAGCGGGGTGGCGACCCTGACCTCGATCGCCGTCCTGTCGCCGCCGGCGAGGCTGAGCACCACGCTGTTCTCGTCCGTCGACGCCGTCGGCCTCCCCGCGAGGCCCGACCAGGCGAGGACCACCCTCTCGACACCGTCGCACGCGACGAGGACCTCCTGGCGGAACCCCTCGACCTGCCCACGGGCGACGGCGACTTCGCCCACCATGGTGTCCTCGTCGGCGAGCACCAGTCCCCCGCGCGACTCGGGCGTCACGCCTACGAGCCCGAGCGCCTCGGCGATCAGCTGCGCCGACTGACGCAGCGCGCCGTCGACGTGGTCGGCCGTGCCGGACTGCACCGTGCCGACCCCGAGCTCGGTGCGCAGCACGTCGGCTCCCCACGAGCTGATATCCGAGGCGCGCGCGGCCCGGACAGAGACCGGAGCGGGGAGCCCGCTGGACAGCAGGGCGGGCAGCACGTCGAGCCAGAGACCCGGGATCATGCCAGTGCCGACGACACGCGACCCCGTCGCGGCTGCACGCTCCGCCAGCCTGTCGTGGACGGTCGGGTCCAGCGCCGTACGCGGGTGCACGAAGCAGGCGTGGACCATGTCGATCCCGACATCGACGCAGAGCCGCATCGCCTCCTCATGACGCTCCCCCGACAGGCCGGCGTACAGGAGGAGGTCGAAGTCGCCGGACCCGACGGCTGCCGCCAGGTCGCTCGTGGTGGTGATGCCGTTCGGGTCACCGCACGTCAGCTCGCCGAGATCGGCACCGGCACGTCGCTCGGAGTGGACGATGCCGGCGGTCATCCGGTGCGGGCTCGGTCGTAGGGCCCGGACCAGCTCGGCCGCGGTCCTGCCGCTTCCGTAGATGCCGACACGGGTGCTCGTCTTGGTGGTCACCTCGGCAGGTTCGCGCCGCGGGCCCGCGTGCGCCGTGGCGGCCGCCATGCCCATCCCCCAACCGGGGGGCGTCGATCCCTCGGACCACCGACCCTCGATCGCGCCGCACCGATGCTGGGAACATGGATGCCAGCAGCAACGAGTCGCCTCGGGTGCTCGTCGTCGGCGCAGGACTCGCCGGCCTCACCGCGGCACACGCGCTGACCGCGGCCGGTCTCGACGTGACGGTGCTCGAGGCCCGGGACCGGGTGGGCGGCCGCACGTACACCGTCCGGGAGGGGTTCGCCGACGGACAGCACGGCGATCTGGGCGGCGAGCTGGTCACGATCGACTACCGCGCACTGACGGCGTTGTGCGCCGCGGTCGGGGTCGAGGTGTCCGACGAGGTCTGGTATGAGCGCCCGCAGGCCCGGCCCGGCGAGACGCCGCTGGAGGGCTACCTGTCCGACGGGAGGATCATCGTCGACGGGGAGGTGCTGACCGGGGGCCGCTTCGCGGCGGTCGACGACGAGATCCGGGTCGCGCTGCGTGACACGCCTCCAGCCGTCCACGAGGTGATCGAGCAGTGGACCCGGCGGGCCGGTCTCTCCGGTGTGGCGCGGCGGGCGTTGGCGGGCATCGCCCGGATGCCCGTCCAGTACGACCTGGTCCACGTCGACGCCCACTACCTGACGGACGCCCACGTCGGGAACGTCCGCCGCATCGTCGGGGGCAGCCAGCAGCTGGCGAACGCCCTCGCACGCGACCTCCGCGTCCGGCTCGAGGCGCCGGTGCTCTGCGTCCGGCAGTCGGGCGGACACGTCCGCGTCGAGCTCGAGAACGGCGAACAGCTCAGTGCGGACCGCGTCGTGATGGCGATCCCGCCGTTCGTCCTCCCGACGATCGGCTTCGACCCGCCGCTCCCGGCTTCCCGGATCGGAGCGCTCACCTCGATGCAGCGTTCGCGCGGAGGCAAGGTGATCGCCCAGTACGCCGAGGGCGATGCCGTCCGTGCCGCGCTGAGCCACGCCGTCTTCAGCGACGGCCCGCTCAACACCGCGTGGGTCAGCAACCCCTACGTGACGTCCGGGCCGGCCGTCGTGAGCGGCTTCTTCTCCGGCGCGGACCGCGCCGTCCTGGAGTCCGAGGAGACCGCACTCGCCTTCCTCGACGAGTTGGTCGGTCTGGCAGTCGGCGGACCCGTCACCCGGATCGTCCAGCACTCCAAGAACTGGACCGCGGACCGCTACGCCTTCGCGATGGGCGTGATGTACAACCAGGCGACCCGGGACTCGCTCGTCGCGCAGCTCGCGACACCCGAGCGCAGGGTGCACTTCGCCGGCGACTTCACCGACCTCGAGCTGAGCGGCACCATGGAGGGCGCGGTCCGGTCCGGCCATCGGGTGGCCGACGAGATCCTGCGCGCGCCGACCCGGATCCCCCTGGCCGAGATCAACACGAGGATGGTGCGCACATGAACTCACCCCACGGAGTTCTTCGCCTCCCCCGCTTCGCTCCTCCGGCCAACAACTCCGCGGGGGCCCCGAAATGAGCACGGTCGTCATCGGAGCCGGCCCGGCCGGCCTGGCCGCCGCCCGGAGCCTGACCCGCGCGGGTGAGGACGTCGTGGTGCTCGAGGCCCAGCCGTTCGTGGGCGGACGCACGCGCACGCTGCGCGACCGTCTCCGGCACGGTCAGCCGGCGGACCTCGGCGCGTCCTTCATCGACATCGGCCAGGACAAGCTGCTCCAGTACTGCCACGAGCTCGGGGTCGCCCTCACGCCCCAGGTCGCCCTCTTCCCGTCGGACCCCGACGGCCGGCTGACCGCGGCATCGCCTCTGCGCACGACGCTCGTGGTCGGCGGCCGGCGGCTCTCGGTCGGCGAGCGCGACCGGCTGGCCGACGAGGTCAGGACGGCCCTGGACACGACGCCGCCCGAGCCCACCGAGCCCGTCCTCGCCTGGACCGCGCGCGCCGGCCTGACCCCGGCGGCTCGCAACCTGTTCTGCTGGCAGACGGGCTACAACCCCGTGCACGAGGCCTCGCAGATCCCGATGTCGATGTTCCACCCGCCCCACGTCGGCAGCGTCTGCTGGATGATGGCCGACGGCACCGACGCCCTCGCGCAGGCGATGGCTGAGGGCCTCGACATCCGCTTGGAGCAGCCGGTGCGTGCCACGCACCGGCGTCGCGGGCATCTGGTGGTCGAGACCGACACCGACCGGTTCTCCGCACGCGACGTCGTGGTCGCCACGCCGGTGACCCCGACGCTGGCGATCGGCTTCGATCCGGTGCTGCCGGACTGGAAGGTCACCGCCCTCCTGGCCACCCCGATGACCCAGGGCGGCAAGGTCGTCGGGCAGTACGCCGACGGCGAGGTCATCTCCCGGGCCCTCGGCCTGTCGGCGATGAGCGACGGTCCGATCTCCCTGATCTGGGCGCGCCCGACCGGGCCCGAGGACACCGTCGTCGTGCTGGGCCTGCTGGCCGACCGCGCCGACGGGGTGCTCCGCGACGAGGAACGCTGCCTCACCGTCCTCGACGACCTGGTCGCCGCGGCGACCGGCACGTCCCCCCGCCGGCTGGCCGGGGTCGTCCAGGACTGGACCCAGGAGCGGTACGCGGGAGGCGTCGTCTCGATGCTCATGGGTGACTTTCCGCGGCTGCCCAGCCTGCTGGCCCAGTCCGTGGGCCCGATCCACTTCGCCGGGGAGCACACCGCCGAGATGTGGGCCACCGGGATGGACGGTGCCCTGCGTTCCGGGGAGCGGGCGGCCGCCGAGGTGCTCCAACGGCGCAGGACCCGAGCACCGGAGCCCCTCGCGGTCGGCTAGCGCGGTGCGCGCCCCGCTGACGCCCCGGTGCTCGGGCACCCCGTCGTCGCTAGGATCGTGACGCACGTGAACACGGCACCTCGAAGGACGTCCAGTTGGCTGCTCTGCCAGTGAAACCGGGCCGAGCGCTGCCCTCCGCCCTCACCAGCTTCGTGGGTCGGCGCCACGACCTGGCAGCCGTGCGCCAGCTCTTCTCCGTGGCCCGCCTCGTGACCCTGACCGGCATCGGCGGAGTCGGCAAGACGAGGCTGGCGATCCAGGCCGCTCACGAGATGCGCCGCGCGTTCACCGACGGCGCCTATCTGGTGGAGCTCTCCACGCTCAAGGACCCCGACCTGCTGCCGCAGGCCGTGATGGATGCGATGGGGCTGCGGGAGCAACCGGCACTGGAACCGCTCTCCGTCCTCGAGGACCTCCTCCCCGAGCGATCGTTGCTGATCGTCCTCGACAACTGCGAGCACCTGGTCGAGGCGGCGGCGGCCTTCGCGGACCACATCCTGCGGATCGCGCCCGAGGTGAAGATGCTGGCCACGAGCCGTCAGGCGCTGCGGATCGCCGGCGAGCACCTCTACCCCGTCTCCCCCCTCCTCGCCCCGGATCCGGAGGACCACCGGGAGCCGGGCGCCGCCGGCCACTACCCCGCGGTCGCCCTGTTCGCGGACCGGTCGGCGGCCGTCGTCCCCGGGTTCACGGTCACCCCCGAGAACGAGGCCGCGGTGGTGCGCCTGTGCCACCGGTTGGAGGGCATCCCCCTCGCCATCGAGCTGGCCTGCGTGCGGCTGCGCGTCCTCACCGTGGACGAGCTGGCGAGCCGCCTCGACGACCGCTTCGAGCTCCTCCACGAGGGCAACCGGAACCTGCCCGAGCGCCAGCAGACGCTGCAGTCGCTCATCGACTGGAGCTACGACCTCTGCACCCCGATCGAGCAGCTGATGTGGGCCCGGTCCGCGGTCTTCGTGGGCGGGTTCGGCATCGATGCCCTGAAGGCGGTCGGCACCGACGACCGCCTTCCCGAGGACGACGTCATCGACACGGTCGCTCGTCTGGTGGACAAGTCGATCCTCATCCGCGAGGAGCACCTGGGCCACACCCGGTTCCGGATGCTGGAGACGCTGCGCGAGTACGGGCTCGCGCGGCTCGCTGCCTCGCCGGACGACAGGGCCACGACGGTGCGCCGGCACCGCGACTGGTACGCCGGGCTGATCCGGACCGCCGGCGAGGAGTGGTCCGGGCCGCGCCAGCTCGATTGGGCCACCCACCTCCACCTCGAGCACGCGAACATCCGCGCGGCGCTGGAGTACTGCGTGACGGTGCCCGGCGAGGCGAGGGTCGGCCTGGAGATGGCGGCGGTGCCGTGGTTCTGGGGCGCCATGGACCACCTGACGGAGGCGAGGCGCTGGCTGGACCGCGCGCTGGCACTCGACCCGGAACCCTCCTTCGAGCGCGCGTGGGCGCTCGCCACGACGGCGTACATCGCCGCCTTCCAGGGCGACGTAATGACGACGAGGACCTGTGCCGACCAGGCCCACGAACTCGCGGTCGAGCTCGACGACCTACGCGCCCTCGCGTTCGCGAACCACGTGCTCGGCTTCGAACGCTCGCTCGGGGCCGCCTCCGAGATCGGCGCCGCGATCCCCATGTTCGAGGAGGCCCTCGCGCAGTACGCCGCCACCGATCTCGTCAGCCAGTACGCCGAGAGCCTGCAGGTCGAGCTCGCCGCCACCCTCATCGCGCTGCGCGAGCACGACGCGGCCCTGCGGGTCGCCAACGCGCTGCACGACCGGTGCGCGGCGAAGGGCGAGCACTGGAACTACTCCTACTCACTGTGGCTGCGTGGCCTGCTGGCCCTGATCCGCGGTGACCACGACGAGGCCGAGCGAGACCTCTTCGAGGCGCTCCGGATCAAGCGGCCCTTCCACGACACCCTCGGCCACGGACTGACCCTAGAGGTGGTCGCGTGGACGGCCGCGGTCAACCGCGAGGCGGAGCGGGCCGCGGTCCTGTTCGGGGGCACGGACGCGATCTGGGGGATGCTCGGAGCACGTCAGCTCCGCGGCTTCCGGCAGCACTACGAGTCGCTGGTGCGCGGCCAGCTCGACGAGGCCCGGTTCGCGACGGCGTACGCGCGCGGGGGGCGGCTCAGCATGGAGGAGCTGCTGGCCCTCGCCCTGCGCGAGCCGGAGCCGGAGACCACGCGGGCCGTTCCCGAGACCGCGGTCGGTCTGACCCGCCGCGAGCGCGAGGTCGCCCAGCTGGTCGCCGAGGGCATGTCGAACAAGGAGATCGCGGCCCGGCTCGTCATCTCGCTGCGCACCGCCGAGGGCCACGTCGAGCGGATCCTGACCAAGCTGGGCTTCAAGTCCCGCTCGCAACTCGCGATCTGGGTCACCGAGCAAGCGCAGCTGGCTCGGAGCTGAGCTCGGCCGCGCTCACCGACGCCCGAGGGCGAGGTTGGAGTCCCACGCCGCGGACGTGATGCCGCGCTCGCGCACCTTGCCCTTCTCGATCCGCTCCGACGGAGTCTTGGGGAGGCTGTCCACCAGCTCGACGTACCGGGGCACCGCGAAGCGGGGCAGGTCCGCGGCGACGAACTCGACCAGCTCGGCCGGGTCCAGCTCGGCGCCCGCTACGGGCACGACGAGGACGGCGACGTCCTCCTCGCCGACATCGGACGGGACGCCGATGGCGGCAGCCTCGAGGACGCGGGGATGGGCGACCACGGCGGTCTCGACCTCCCAGCACGAGACGTTCTCGCCGCGCCGGCGGATGGAGTCCTTCTTCCGGCCGATGTACTCCAAGAACCCGTCCGGGTACTGGCGGACCAGGTCACCGGTGTGGAACCACAGGTTGCGCCACGCCTCGACCGTCGCCTCGGGCTTGTTCCAGTAGCCCTGCATCATGGCGAACGGCTCGAGCGGTCGGAAGACGAGCTCCCCCACCGTGCCCGGCTCGAGCGGCACGTCGTCGTCGTCGACCACCTGCAGCTCGACCTCGGGCAGCTGCCGGCCGATCCGCCGGGGCTGGGACTCGCCGGGAGGAGCCGTGGTGATGAGCACGCACTCGGTCATCCCGTAGGCCTCGATGATCCGGACGTCGAAGCGCTCCTCGAACTCGCGCATGATGTCGCCCGGCGTGGACGAGCACATCGCCAGCCTGGCCGGGTGGTCGCTGTCGTCGGGGCGGGCCGGCTGCTTGTAGAGCAGCCACAGCATCGTCCCGATCGTGCCGAAGGCCGTCGCGCCTTCTGCCCGGACCTCGTCCCAGAACCGCGACGCGCTGAAGCGGCGCCCGAGCACGGCGGTCGCCCGCAGGTCCACCACGGTCGACATGAACGCGCGCGCGTCGATGTGGAACAGCGGCTGGACGCAGTAGATGACGTCCTCGTGCGTGAGGCCGTAGGTGTTCGTGACGTGCGCGGCCTGCGCGGTGTAGTACCGCTGCGGCAGCATCACGCCCTTGGACGGGCCGGTCGTGCCGGAGGTGTACATGATCGTGGCCGTCTCGCCCGGTCCCGGCGACGGGAGCTCGCCCCCGTGCGCCCGGCCGAGCTCGACGAGCTCCTCGAAGGAGATCTGCCGGGCCCGGTCGCCGAACGGCCGCTCCGCGCTGTCCCCCACGCAGACGACGACCTCGGGGTCGTGCGTGATCGACTCCGCGAGGATGGTCAGGTAGTCCGGCGTCGCGATCAGGACCCGCGGCTGGGCGTCGTCGACGAAGTAGGCGAGCATCCGGCCACGAGCATCGGCGTTGAACGGGACGTCGATGGCACGCGCGGCGTTGGTGCCGAACCACATCCAGGCGACCTCCGCGCGGTTGTCGCACATGAGTCCGACGCGGTCACCGGCCTCGACGCCCAGAGCGAGGAGCCCGCGAGCCGTCGACTCGACCAACTCGAGCCCGGCGCGGTAGCTGAAGGACTCTCCCGCGATCCGCAGGAACTCGTGGTCCGGTACGTCGGCGGCCGCGCTGCGGAGCGCGTCGATCAGGCTGTCTCGCTGGGGCATGGTGCGATCCTCCCCACCGTCCCCTGGCAGCACGGGCTCGTCCTGCTCGGTGCCACCCGGCTGGGGGATCCTCCGCGCGGCTCGCAGCGTCGCCAGCGGACAGCGAGGCGATGATCTCCGACATGTCGGAGTCCCCCGTGCTCATCGAGACCGTGGATGCTGTCCGCACCATCACCCTGAACCGTCCCCAGCGACTGAACGCGCTCAACCCGGACCTGCTCGACGCGTTCGACGCCGCCTTCGCGGACCTGCCGCAGGACGTGCGCGCCGTGGTGCTGCGTGGCGCCGGCCGCGCGTTCTCGGCCGGCCACGACCTGAAATGGTCCGCCGAGCAGGTCGCCGAAGGTCCCAAGACCGCCGAGGAGCTGGCCGCGACCACTGAGCGGTTGCACGAGATCACCCGACGGATCCGCGCCTGCCCGGCGCCCGTCGTGGCGCGGGTGCACGGCCACGCCATCGGCGGCGGGGCGGAGATCGCGCTGAGCGCCGACCTGGTCGTGTGCGGCGAGAGCACGACCTTCCGGTTCACCGAGACGGCGGTCGGCCTGGTCGTGACGAACGGGTTCACCGCGGTGCTGCCACGGACGGCAGGACCGGTCGTGGCGAAGGAGATCGTCATGCTCGGCCGGCCGTTCGACGCACGACAGGCGATGGCCTGGGGGTTGGTGAACCGCACCGTCGCCGACGACGAGCTCGACGCCGAGGTCGCCGGGGTCGTCGCCGAGCTGCGCACGAAGTCGCCCCAGGCCCTGCGCCTGAGCAAGGAGCTCCTCGACCAGGCGGGCACCGGTTCGCTCGAGGAGGTCATGCGCCGCGAGACCGTCGCCAGCGTCGCCGCCGCCCAGAGCGATGACGCTCACGAAGCGGCCGCCGCCTTCGCCGAGGGCCGCCCGCCGGCGTACGCCCTGTCTTGACCGACGATCCGAGGAGATCACCATGAGCACGACCACTGTCCGCCCGACCACTGAGAACGCCGCCGCTCCCCTGCTCGGCCGACGAGCCGTCGTGACCGGGGCCAGTCGCGGCATCGGCCGCGCCCTCGCGACCGGCCTGGTCCGCAGCGGTGCCGACGTCATCGCCGTGGCGCGCTCCGCCGAGGGACTAGCGGAGACCGCCGAGCAGGCCGTCGGACCGGGGACGCTGACGACCTATTCGGCCGACCTGAGCGACCCCGCGGCCATCGACCCGCTGATCGCCCACGCCGTCAGCCGGTTCGGCGGCCTGGACATCCTGGTCAACAACGCCGCGTCCACGCACTGGTCGCTGATCGAGGACACCGACCTGGCGGCCTACCAGCAGGTCATGGACCTGGACCTGCAGTCGTGCTGGCTCCTCTGCCGTGCCGCCTCCGCCGTCCTGTCCGAGGACTCCAGCGTCATCAACGTCGCCTCGATGCTCGGGACGATCGGGTCGCGTCACGAGACCGCGTACGTTGCCGCCAAGCACGCCCTCGTCGGGGTGACCCGCGCACTCGCCCTGGAGTGGGGCCGCCGCGGGATCCGTGTCAACGCGCTGGCGCCCGGCTACGTCGAGACGGCGATGACCTCGCCCGGCTTCCAGGAGGAGGCGTACGCCGCCTGGGTGCTTCGCAACACGCCGATGCACCGCTGGGCCCAGCCCGAGGAGATGGTCGGGCCGACGGTCTTCCTGGCCTCCTCGGCGTCGTCGTTCATGACCGGTCAGGTGCTGGTGGTCGACGGCGGCTGGACCGCACGGTAGGACGGTCGGATCGCTCGGAGCGGATCAGCACGACGCCCGTCACGACGAGCGCCGCGCCGGCGAGCTGCAGCGGGCGCGGGACCTCGCCGAGCAGGAGCCAGGCTGAGCCGAGCGCCGCGATCGGCTCCGCGAGCGCGACGAACGAGGCCATGCGGGCACCGAGGACCCGGACGGCGGTGAACCCGGCGACGTACACGAGCACGGTCGACAGCAGCACCACGAGGATGAGCGGCAGCACCGGGGAGACGATCCAGCCACCCAGGTGCACCGCCGCCCCCACCACCTGGAACGGCAACAGCCCGACGACGACCAGCAGCCCGATCGAGACGGCGGCGACCGACAGGCCCGCGCAGGCGAGGACCACCGGCGGGACCGAGGCGGTCATGCGGTCCGAGGTGAGGAAGTACGTCGCCACACAGCCCGCGCCTCCGAGCGCCCACACGATGCCGCTCGGGCTCGGGCGCTGCACCCCCATCGCCGCGACGACCAGGACCAGGCCGCCGATCGCGACCGCCGCGCCCAGGCACGTCGTGGCAGCCGGACGCTCGCCGTGCCGCATCCAGACCCAGCCGAGGACGAGCACCGGAGAGAGGTAGAGCAGCATCATCGCGACGCCGACCGGAAGCCGGGCGACGGCGTTGTAGTAGCAGACCACGGTGCCCGTGATCCCGAGGACACCGAGCACCAGGACGCCACCCAGGCTGCGACGCAGATCGGTGCCATGGCGTCGTGCGGCCCACCACGCCAGCGGCAGCAGCACGAGCGCCGCCAGGCAGGTGCGCACCAGGAGCACCCCGCCGGTCGACCACCCACTGAGGATGAGCGACTTCCCGAACGGGCCGCTCGCGCTGGAGGAGACGGCCGCGACGACCTCGATGGAGATGGCTGACCGGGCACCGAGTCGTCGGCCGGGACGGACCAGTGTCACGAGCGCGTGCGTGCGGACGGGCCCACACGCCTGAAGGCCGACTCGTCCCCGTCAGCCGGCATGGAGCTGCTCACGGGCGAAGTCCGTCCCGAGCCGGCCCAGCAGACCCAGCTCCTGTGCCCTGCTGGCTGCCTCGGCCCGGTTGCGAACGCCGAGCTTGCGGTAGACCGAGCTGGTGTGCTGCTTGATGGTGTGCCGCGACAGCTTCAGAGAGGCGGCCGTCTCGGGGTTGCTGAGCCCGTCAGCAAGGTGGTGCAGCACGTCGAGCTCGCGCCGCGAGAGCTTGACGGCCGGGGTCGCCCTGCCCTTCGGGAAGACCCGGCCGCCCTCTGCGACGTGCTTGATCGCCATCAGGAGCGCGCCGGATGCCATGTTCTTCGACAGAGCTGCGACCGCGCCGAGCGACGACGCCAGAGCCGCGGGCATCCGCCCGTCACCGAACATCAGCACCACTTTGACGTGGGGCATCCGCTCGCGCAGCGTCCGGCAGAGCTCTGGCCCGGAGCGCCCGCCCAGCGACGCGCTGACCAACACCACCTGCGGGTAGTGGCGGCGCGCTATCTGCAGTGCGACCTCGGCCGAACCGGCCATCAGGCAGTTCTCGACCCACGGCGCCTCCGCGAGCACCGCACGCAGCCCGGCAAGGAGGAGCTCGTGCTCGTCGACGACGAGGACCCTCTGAGGCCGGACCTCATCGAGCCACTCGCGTTCGACCACCGGCATGCGCTGACCGAGCTCCGCCTCCTGCATCACGACTGTCATCGAGCACCCCGTTCTTGCCGAATTTCCCTGTCAGACGCACGGTCGTCAACCGCGAAGCGAAGGGCACGCGTGGAACTACCTGTTTCGACCACCCGACGCGTCCGAGCGCGCCGCGACAGGTCACCGGGTCAGCAGGGCAGACCGCTCAGCGGAGGTCAGCTCGCGTGAGCGGCGAGCGTCGGGATCCCAGGCGGAGTAACGGGTCTCGGCAACGCTGGCCACCTCACCGTCGGCGGCGCACAGCACGATCTCGGCCTCGAAGCTGGACCGGCCGACCCGGGCGATCCCGACGTGAACGCGGACCGGACTGTCCGCGCGGCGCACCTCGCGCAGGTAGGTCACCCCGAGATCCGCGACCACGAAGTGCGGGTCGGGCACGCCCCAGACCTCGGCCATGAACTGGCCGATCGCCTCGGCGTAGATCACCGGGTACGCGGTCGCCGTCAGGTGGTCGTAGCCGTCGAAGTCGCGCCACCACAGTCGCAGGTCCATCGACCACCACTCGGTGTAGCCGGCCGGGGCCCGACGCCTGCGGCCCGGGCCCCGGTCGGTGGTACCACTGGCGCTCGCCGGCTCGATCCTCACGGCGCCGTGCGGTTGAGGCGGGTGACCAGTTGGTCGACGAAGGCCAGCTTCGCGGAGGCCGGCGGTTCGACCGCGAGGGAGCCGTCGAGGGGCGAGATGGAGGCGTAGCCGCGGGCCACCAGGCGGTAGTCGACGTTCGTCGGGCCCTGCCGGTCCGCGGTGGCGGCGTACAGCGGAGCGAGGCTGTAGCCGACCTTGTACTGCCCCGGGCCCGTCGCGGTGTAGGTGGTCGGGATCGGCTCGGTGGCGGCCAGCGAGGCGACGCCGGTGCCCTTGAACGTCCCGGCCGGGTAGTTGATGTTGAGCCCCATCCGGCCCGGCATCAGGTCCTGGCAGCTCCGCGCGCTGCGCTGGAGGGTCGTCACCATCTGACGCACGAGCGTCGCGGTGCCGGCGAAGTTCATCGAGCCGGTGCCGTCCCAGTGCGGGTCGAACTCGGCCGGGTGGGCGGAGCTGACCGCGATGGCGGGCACGCCGAGGTCCATGGCGGTGACGGCGGCACCGATCGTGCCCGAGTGGTTGATCGTCCGGGAGAGGTTGGTGCCGGCGTTGGCGCCGGAGACCACGAGGTCCGGGGCGCCGTCCGGGTAGAGGGCGCCGAGCGCCAGCGCGACCGAGTCCGAGGGCGAGCCGGACACGGCGTACACGTTCGGGTCACCGGCCACGGGCTGGGTGACGGTCAGCGTGCCGCCGTACGCCAGGGCACCGCCCTTGCCGGTCTGGTTGGTGTCGGGGGCGACGAGCTTGACGTGCTCCCCGGCGGCGACGAGGGCGTCGTACACCGCCGTGATGCCGTCCGCGGAGTAGCCGTCGTCGTTGGTCAGCAGGATGTTCAGCGGCCGAGCGCAGCCGGAAGTCGCGCTGTGCGTCGCTGCGTTCCCCGCCGGCGACGTCACGACGACTCCGGTCGCGACGGCGCCGATGGCGAGCAGGCCCACCACCGCCGAGATGGCCTTCCTTCGGTTGTTCATGTCTGCCCCTTTCCCGGCGACCGCCCATCGACCGCCTCGAGCCGGGCCAACGTAGGTTCGCCGGCTCGACCCGAGACGGCCGTGGGCCTTGGCGATGACCCGGATGGGGGTGGTCTCAGGGCTCCCGCCGGTCCCCCAGGCGAGCGGCCAGGCCAACACCGATGATCAGGGCGCCCCCGTTGACGAAGTTCGCCACGTAGGGCTGGGCGCCGGCCAGGTTCAGACCGCTGTTGAGGACAGCGAGGAAGTAGACCGCCACGAGGACGCCCCCCACGTTGTACTTGCCTGGCCGGATCGCCGCCGCGCTCAGGAACGCGGCCGCGAGGGCCGGGAGCAGCAGCGCGTCGGCGAGATGTGGATTGGCTCCTCCGGACCGTGCCACCTGGAGGACGCCGGCCGCACCGCAGACCGCGCCGGCGATGACGAACGTCAACCCGACGACCAGCTTGACGCGGATGCCGGCGAGACGCGCAGCCGACCGGTTCGAGCCGAGGGCGTAGAGGTAGCGGCCGAACGGAGTGTGGTCGATGAGGTAGTACACGACCACCGCCACCAGCGCGAGTGCGTAGACGGTGCGCGGGATCCCCAGCCAGCTGAGGGTGCCGAAGTCGGTCACCCCCTGGGAGATGTTGCCCGCGACGGTCACTCCTCCGGTCTTCAGACTGATGATGCCGGTGATGATGATCGAGATGCCCAACGTCGTGATGACGGCGTTGACGCCCATCCTGGTGACGAGGACCGCGTTGACGACGCCGACACAGACGCCGATGGCGATCCCGATGACGAGCGCGAGGAACGGGTTCATCCCGTTGGTCATGAACTGCGCGACGAAGACCGAGCTGAGGGCTGCCGATCCGCCGATCGACAGGTCCCACTCGTTGCAGATCAGCGGGATCAGCGCCGCGAGTGCGGTGATGGCCACGACCGTGTTCGAACCAAGCAGCACCTGCAGGTTGGCGCTGGTCGGGAAGGTCGCCGACGTCCGGGACCAGAGGCTGAAGAAGACGAAAGCGCCCACCAGCAGACCCAGGAACGCGTACGCCTCGAGGTAGGAGCGCACGCTGCGCCGCGGCCGCCGGACCGGCTCGATGGACTCTGGCCGGGCTTGCTCGCCGACCGTGATGTTGTCTGACACGGAGCTCATACCGTCACTTCCTTCGATTGACCATGGGCGAGGCGCTCGACGCGGCTGCTGGTGAGTTCGGCTCGTGGCACTTCGCCCACGATCCGTCCTCCTCGGAGGACGATCACGCGGTCGCAGATCGCTGCCAGCTCCTCGCTGTCCGAGGACGCGATGAGTGCCACAGCACCCGCCTCGACGGCATCTCGGATCAGGAGGTAGATCTCGTGGCGGGCGCCGACGTCGACGCCCTGGGTGGGCTCGTCGAGGAGGACCACGCGCGGCGAGCGCCGCAGCCAGCGGGCGACCATCACCTTCTGCTGGTTGCCTCCGGAGAGCGCGGACAGGGGGTCTTCGACCGACTGCGCCTTGATCCGGAACCGTGACAGGAGCCCGCGGGCGTCGCGACGCTGGAGGCCGGCGCGCAGCCGACCCTTCGTCCAGTAGTCGGAGAGCACGGCCACCGACACGTTGTCGGTCAGGCTGAGCTCGGGGAAGGCGGCGTCCTCAGCACGGTTCTCCGGGACGTAGGCGATGCCGGCGCGCATCCCGTCGCGCGGGGTCGCGAGCGACAGCGGCTGACCGGCGAGACGCACGGATCCGGACTCGATCGGCAGCACGCCGAACAGCGACTTGAGCAGGCTCGAGCGGCCCGAGCCCACCAACCCTGCGACGCCGACCACCTCGCCGGCATGCAGCGTCAGGTCGACCGGCCCGATCGGGCCGGCGCAGAGTGCCTCCGCCTCCAGGATGGCCGGGCCGAGCTCGGCCTCGGCGTTCGGCGCGATCTCGTCGACAGCTCGTCCCACGATCAGCTCGATCAGGTCGGCCCGCGTGATCGAGCGCGGTGCGACCTCGCTGACCAGCTGCCCGTTGCGGAGCAGGATCGCGTTGTCGGCGACAGCGAACACCTCTTCGAGGCGGTGGGTGACGAAGATGACGGTCTGGCCCTGGTCAGCGTGCTTGCGAACAGCGTCGAGCAGGAGTCGCACCTCGGTGTCGGGCAGGGACACGGTGGGCTCGTCCAGGACGAGGATGCCGCCGTCTCCGCCGACCTGCAGGGCGCGCGCGATCGCGACCATCGCCTGGCGTGCCGGACCGAGCTCGCCGAGGAGCTGGTCGGGGAGGGCTTCGATGTCGTACTTGTCCAGCACCTCAGCGGCCCTCCGGCGCGCCGCGCGCCAGCGCACGCGACCCCCTCGAGCGAGCGGGAAGCCGTATCCACCGATCGCGAGGTTCTCGGCCACGGTGAGCTCGGGGAAGGTGGAGCGCTGCTGGTGCACGAACCTGAGCCCGGCCGATGCCGCCCGCGCGGGGGTCATGTCGCTCAGCGGGATGGTCTGGTCACCGATCGTCAGGCGGCCCTCATCGGCTCGTTCGACGCCTGCGAGCATCTTGATCAGCGTCGACTTCCCGGACCCGTTCCCGCCCAGCAGTGCGTGCACCTGGCCAGCGGCCAGTGAGAACGACACCCCGTCGACGGCCTTGTTGGACCCGAAGGACTTGTGCGCGTCGGTCAGCACCAACGCGTGGGCACTCAGGTCTGCGCTCACGATGATCCCCTCGGGTAGATGTCATGGTCGATCGGCACAACGATGCGGCGCGCCGGGCGTCCTGTGCGGTCCTGCGAGGCGACCCCCCCCCCGGCTGGGTCAGGCGCCTGGAGGTCGAGCGTCATGGTCCGAGGCGGGCCGCCCGCCGGGTCGCGCGGCCCACCTCTGATCACATGGACCGCTCGCTCAGCTCACGCCCCACATGGTCTGGAAGGCCGAGCGGAAGTCGACGGGTGGCGTGTACGGCTGGCCCTCCGGCGGCATGTTGTGCTCCTTGTCGCAGACCTGGATCCCGTTGCCGGTGTCGACAGCATTCGGGTCCTGCTTGTCGAAGATCCGGATCATCGCGTCGACAGCGCTGTAGATCTCCCACTCGACCGACTGGCCCGCGCATGCCTGCTCGCCGGTGCCCTTGCGGATCTGATCGACGGCGGCCGCCGTGCCCTCGCCGCCTCCGATGGCCAGCGACTTCGATCGTCCCGACGCCTGGAGAGCCTGCGCTCCGCCGCTCTGGGTCATCACGACGTCATAGGCCGGGATGTAGGCGTTCGCCTCCGGGTGCTGGACCAGTGCCTGCTGGATCTTCTGCTGCAGAGCCGGGCCGAGGTCCGTGCCGACGAAGGTCGCATCACCGACAACGGAGCAGCCCGAGCACTTCGCGATCTCCCGCCGGATGCCCTTGCTGGACAGCACGGTGGTCCACTGGTCCGTCTCGGTGTCGATGACCACCTTCGCCTTGCCGTTGGTCTTCGCGATCACCCACGCGGCCTGAGCCGATCCCCAGTCCTCCGTCGTGTCGGCGAAGGACTCGTGATTGGCGTACGTGACGACGTGCGACAACAGCGGCGGCGAGCACTCCTTGGTCTCGACGCCGACGACGGGGATGCTCGCCGTCTTCGCCTGCTCGAGGGCGTTCTTCACCGTCGGGCAGTCAATGGCAGACAGGATGACACCGTCCGCCTTCGCGACCACCGCCTGCTGGATGCCCGTGAGCATCTGGTTGGGGTCGTACTTCGCGTCGAACACGTGCACCGTCCAGCCCAGCTTCGCGGCCGCCTCCTTCGCCGCCGCGACCCCACGCGTGGCGTAGTCGCTGCCCAGGCTCGCCTCGATCAGCCAGATCGACTTCCCGGTCGGCGGCGTCACCTTCGGCCCGGCCGGCGTCTTGTACGTGCCCTTGTACAAAGCTTCCAGCCGTGCCTGGTAGGCGTTCTGGTCGGCAGTGCTCGTTGAGCTGCTTGCCGTGGAGTTGTCACCACCGCACGCTGCGAGCCCGAAGCTCAGCGTCGTGGCGGCTACCAAAGCGGCTGTGCGCCGCCACCTGATGTACTTCACGAGCTCCTCCTCTTCCTCGGCCCGGCAACGAGGGTCCGGACCAGCGCGACCGCGATCGGTCGCTTCTGGGAACTACGCCACAAACTCGCGACGAGTCGTGGATCACACTGAGCAGGACCGCCCGGGTGGGGGAGGCCCTGCCACAGCGTCGAATGCGTGAAGCTCAGCCGGCGATGCGGATGAGCTTGCGGTTGACGAACTCGTCGACGGCGAACGGACCGAGCTCGCGCCCGAAGCCCGAGCGCTTCGTGCCGCCGAAGGGCAGGCCCGGCTCCTCCGCGCCCACGATGTTCACGAAGACCATGCCTGCGTCGAGCGCCGTGGCCACCCGCTGCGCCTGGTCGGCGTCCGTGGTGAAGACGTAGGACCCCAGTCCGAAAGGAGAGTCGTTGGCAACACTGATCGCCTCCTCTTCCGAGGAGACGCGGTAAAGACTTGCGACGGGACCGAACAGCTCCTCGCGGGCCGCCTCGTTGGTGGGGTCGATGTCCGCGAGCACGGTGGGCGCGTACGCCGCTCCGTCCCGCGAACCACCGGCGAGCACCTTGGCGCCCCCGGCGACGACCCGGTTGACCTGGTCCTCGAGGAACTCGGCCGCACCGACCGAGGACAGCGGGCCGAGGGCGGTCTCCGCGTTCGACGGATCACCCGGCGTCAGCTGGGCCAGCGCCCCGGTCATCTTCTCGACGAACCCGTCGTAGAGGCTGTCGATCACCACGAACCGCTTCGCGCCGCAGCACATCTGGCCGGCGTTGTCGTAGAAGCGCACGCCGAGAGCGGCCTCCACCGTCGCGTCGAGGTCGTCGGTGCTGAGCACGATGAACGGGTCATTCCCCCCGAGCTCGAGGACGACCTTCTTCAGGTTGCGCCCGGCGATCTCGGCCACATGCGCACCGACGCCCTCCGAACCGGTGACGGAGACGCCCTGGATCCGCGGGTCGGCGATCAACCGGTCGACCTGCGCGTAGGTCGCATACAGGTTCTCGTACGCGCCGGCGGGCAGGCCCGCGTCCAGGAAGATCTGCTCCATGGCCGCGGACGACTCCGGGCACTGCGCGGCATGCTTGAGCACGATGGTGTTGCCGGCCATCAGGTTGGGCGCGGCGAACCGGGCGACCTGGTAGTAGGGGTAGTTCCATGGCATGACGCCGAGGAGCACGCCGACCGGCGTACGCCGCACAACGGCTGTGCCCTCGCCCCACTCGAGCGCCACCGGCTCATCGGCCAGGAACCTCTCGGCGTTGCGGCCGTAGTAGTCGTAGATCGCGCTGGCGAAGTCGACCTCGAGCCCGGCCTGCTCGACGGGCTTGCCCATCTCGCGGCTGATGATGCGGGCGAGCTCGTCGCGGCGCTCGGCGTACAGCTCGGCGACACGGCCGAGCAGGGCACCGCGCTCGGCAGGCGAGAGGGTCCGGCCCCAGGTCCGGTAGGTCTCGTCGGCATGAGCGACCTTCGCCTCGAGCTGGTCATCGGTCAGTGCGGCGAACTCCTGGACGGTCTGCCCCGTGTACGGGTCGACGATGGCGTAGGTGCTCACGACGTCCTCTCTGGTCGTAGCTGGACTGTGCTTCGTCCCGCCACGCTCCCGTCGTCGGTCCGGGGTGGGTGACCCTCGCCGGGAAACACCGCCCGCCCGGGGGAGGCCGGCTCCGCGGGGCAGGGTGCGGACATCACCCAACCGGGCGGTCCCCGCCGTTGGAATCGCAGAGCACGGCGGTCAGCACGCGCATCCTCGACCTCATGACTTCGACCACCGACATCTTCGACATCGCCGGCAAGCGAGCCATCGTCACCGGAGCCAGCCGCGGCATCGGCCGGGCGATCGCGCTCGCGTACGCCGAGGCGGGGGCACACGTGCTGATCATGGCCCGATCGGAGGAGGGCCTGAAGGAGACCGCCGCGCTGGGTGCTGAGTTCAGCGGCACGATCGACGTCCAGGCCGCCGACCTGCTCGCGCCGGAGTCCGCCGAGGCCGCGATCCTCACAGCAGCCGAGACCCTCGGCGGCATCGACATCCTGGTCAACAACGCCGCCGACGACCACGACTCCCCGATCGAGAAGACCGACCTCGCCGTCTTCCAACGGGTGGTCGACCTCAACCTCCAGTCGTGCTGGGTGATGACCAAGGCCGCCTCGCCGTTCCTCAAGGACGGCGGAGGGAAGGTCATCAACGTCGCCTCGGTCCTCGGCCTGGTCGGCATGCGCGACGACAGCGCCTACATCGCGGCCAAGCACGGGCTCGTGGGTCTCACCCGGGCCGTCGCCCTCGAGTGGGCGCGCAAGAACGTGCAGGTGAACGCTCTCGCCCCCGGTTTCGTCGAGACGGCGATGCTGCCCCAGCTGGGCCAGGAGGGCGTCGCGGACTACATCCGCAAGCAGGTGCCCGCGGGGCGCTGGTCGCAGCCCGAGGAGTACGCCGGCCCGGCGATCTTCCTCGCGTCCTCGGCGTCCGACTACATGACGGGCCAGGTGCTCGTGACCGATGGTGGTCTGACCGCGCAATGAGCATGCCGTTGGACGGTGCTTCTCGCGCCCTCATGGACGAGCTGGCAGCTGCCGGGACGCCGCCCGTCAGAGAGCTCACGCCGGCCATCGTCCGGCTGGGTGACATGATCCTGGCCGGTCACAGCGGGCCCGGCCCGGCGGTCGGCTCGGTCTCGGACCTGCGCCTCACGGGCGCCGACAGTGGCACCTTCCGCGTGCGCGTGCTACGTCCTGCGCAGAGGCCGCGGGCAGTCGTCGTCTACTTCCACGGCGGTGGCTGGGTGCTCGGCGACATCGACCTGCAGTACGACCACGTCGCCCGGGACCTGGTCAACGGCGGCCAGGTCACGGTCGTCCTCGTGAACTACCGCAAGGCTCCCGAGCACCCGTTCCCCACGGCGATCGACGACGGCTGGACCGCGCTCCAGTGGGCTGCCGAGAACGCCTCCGACCTGGCCCCGGCGGGGGTCCCGCTGGTCGTCGCCGGCGACAGCGCCGGTGGCAACATCGCCGCGGTGCTGGCTCGCCGCGCGCGCGACCGGAACGGTCCGCGCATCGACCAGCAGATCCTGATCTACCCGGTGACCGGCTGCGACGTGGACACCACTTCCTACCTCGCGCCGGAGAACCAGCTGTTCCTCGACCGCGACACGATGATCTGGTTCTGGGACCAGTACGTCCCGGACAAGGAAGGGCGCACCGACCCGGACGCCTCGCCGATCCACGCCCCGTCGCTGGCCGGCCTCCCGCCCGCTCTGGTCTACCTCGCGGCGTACGACCCTCTGCACGACGACGGCGTCGCCTATGCCCACGCACTGCGCGAAGCCGGAGTGCCGGTGCGGCTCGAGGTGGCCGAGACCCAGATGCACGGATTCATGCAGATGGCGGGGATTCTCCCCGGCTACGACCAGGGCCTCCGGCTGCTGAGCGATCACCTGACCACCCTCACCTCCGCTTCCACCTCCATCGAGGAGTCCCTCCATGGCTGACCACGACGTCCTCGTCATCGGCGCCGGATTCGCCGGCATGTACCAGCTGCACCTGCTGCGGCAGCGCGGCTTCGACGTGGTCGTGGTCGAGGCGGGCGCCGACGTCGGGGGCACCTGGTTCTGGAACCGCTACCCGGGTGCGCGCTGCGACATCGAGTCGATCGAGTACTCCTACTCGTTCGACGCCGACCTGGAGCAGGAGTGGATCTGGACCGAGCGGTACGCCGCCCAGCCGGAGCTCCTCCGCTACGCCCGCCACGTCGCCGACCGCTTCGACCTGCGCCGCGACATCGTCTTCGGCACCCGGGTCGAGGCGCTCGACTGGGACGAGGTCGCCCGGCACTGGACGGTGTCGACGTCCGACGGGACCACCCGCACGGCGTCGTACGTCATCGCGGCCACCGGTTGCCTGTCCGTTCCCTCGCGGCCCGACATCGCGGGGCTCGACGACTTCGCAAGCGAGCTGTACTGGACCTCGAGCTGGCCCGACGGCGTCGACCTGGCCGGGAAGCGGGTCGGCGTCATCGGCACCGGCTCCTCCGGGCTGCAGACCATCACCGCCATCGCGCCGCTCGTCGGTTCGTTGACCGTCTTCCAGCGCACCGCCTGCTACGCCGTACCCGCGCACAACGGCCCCGTCGCCGACCTCCTGCCGAGCGTCAAGGCCGACTACCCGGCGCGCCGGGTGGTGAGCCGGATGACCCCGAGCGGCTACCAGTGCCCCGTCGAGACCACGTCGCTGGCCGAGATCCCGGCCTCCGAGACCTCCGCCGCGCTCGACAAACGCTGGGATGTCGGCGGCCTGTGCTTCACCGACACGTTCGCCGACGTGCTGATCGACGTTGAGGCGAACGAACGCGTGTCAGCGTACGTCCGCGAGCGGATCCGCGCAAAGGTCGAGGACCCCGTGGTCGCGGCGAAGCTGCTCCCCACCTTCCCGATCGCGACCAAGCGGCTGTGTGTCGATACCGGCTACTACGAGGTCTACAACCAGGACAACGTGACGCTGGTCGACATCTTGGAGGAGCCGATCGAGCGAGTCACCGCACGCGGCATCCAGGCCGGCGGTGCGGAGCACGAGCTCGACGTGATCATCATGGCGACCGGGTTCGACGCGATGACCGGAGCGCTCGACGCCATGGAGATCCGCAACGCGGACCGGACGCTGAGCGCGAAGTGGGCGCACGGCCCGCGCACCTACCTCGGCCTCATGTCTGCCGGGTTCCCCAACCTGTTCACGATCTGCGGCCCGCAGAGCCCGTCGGTGCTCTCCAACGTGATCACCTCGCTGGAGTACCACGTCGAGTGGATCGCCGATGCGCTCACCAGCCTGCGCGACCGCGGCCTGAGGCGTATCGAGCCGCTGACGGAGAACGAGGACAACTGGGTGCAGGCGAACAACGATCTCGCCGACCTGACCCTGATGCCGCAGGCCGCGTCCTGGTACATGGGCGCGAACATCCCCGGCAAGCAGCGCGTCTTCATGCCGTTCGTCGGCGGTGTCGGGATGTACAAGGAGATCGCCGACGGCGTCGCCGCCGCCGGATACCACGGCTTCGAGCTGTCCTGACCGCGGGTTCAGGCCCGCAGGTCTCAGGCCCGCGGGCCGAGCCTGACGGTAGCGCCTTCACCTGGTTGATGAAGAACGACTCGGCGTACGGCGCCTCGCCGACGATCTCCATCCCCCCGAGCCCGGACTCCTGGCGCGACGCCCACAGAGCGAGGTCGAGCTCGGGGACGTGTCGCATTCGACCTCCCGTCTGCGCATTGCTCGGGCGCGACGCGGTGTCAGCGTCGCCAGGACACGTCGGCGTCAGCCGAGCGCGGCCGCCGCGTCAGCGAACGGAACGCCGTTGAGGATGTCGCGCTTGGAGAGCGCGAGCTGGCGCGGGGAGTTGATGCACAGGGCACCGCGCAGGCGATCGCCGCGGCCGAACAGCGCCACGAGCGAGGATTCGCTGGGCTGCGTCACGTGGATCACGTCATCGCCGGTAACGTACCCGACGAACTTGACCTTGGCGTCGAACTGGTCGGACCAGAAGTAGGGAACCGGGGCGAACGCCTCGTTCGCCCCCATCAGGGTCCTGGCGGCATGGGTGCCCTGCTCGACCGCGTTGAGCCACTGCTCGACGCGCATGGTCTCGCCGAAGAGGCCGTTCGGCCACCGGGCGATGTCGCCAGCGGCGACGACGCCCGGTGCCGAGGTGCGCAGCGTCTCATCGCACACCACGCCGTCGGAGAGCTCGATGCCACTGCCCTCGAGCCACCCCGTGTCGGGCACGACGCCGACGCCCGCGACGATGAGGTCGGCGGACAGGACGGTGCCGTCCGAGAGGTGCACCTTCGAGCCGCCCGCCGTGGCCTCGACCCGGTCGACGCCGGTGCCGACGTGGAGCCGGACGCCCTGGTCGGTGTGGTGATCCAGGAACCAACGTCCGATCTCGGTGCCGAGGACGCGGGTCAGCGGGAGCTGGGCGATCTCGACGACGGAGACGTCCAGGCCCATCTTCCGGGCCGTCGCCGCGACCTCGAGGCCGATGAACCCCGCGCCGATCACGACGAGATGGCGGCCGGGCACGAGCTCGGCGTGCAGGGCGAGAGAGTCGGACAGCGTACGGATCTCAAAGACACCAGGCACACCGGCAAGCGGCGGAAGCGCGCGGGTCCGCGACCCGGTGGCGATGACAAGGCCGTCGTACGGGAGCTCAGAGCCACCCTCGAGGGTCACCCTCCTGCCGGCCGGATCGAGACCGACGGCCCGCCTGCCGAGGGACACGCGGACGTCCTGCTCGTTGTACCAACTGGGCTCCTTGAGCAGGAGCGTGTGGTGCTGATGCCCTTCGCGCAGCGCCTCCTTGGACAGCGGCGGGCGGTCGTAGGGCAGCACCTCCTCGGCGCTGACCAGCATGACCTCACCCTCGAAGCCCGCGTGCCGCAAGCCGTCGACGGCGTTCACCGCTGCGACGGATCCGCCGACCACCACCACGCGATCCATGGCTCAGACCCGCTCGAGGCTGATCGCGTTCTCCGGGCACGAGCGCACAGCGCGCTCGGCCTCCTCGAGGCGGTCGTCGGCTGGCGCGGGCTCCAGAAGGATCGCCATGCCCGACTCGTCGTCGATGTCGAACAGGTCGGGGCACTCCATCATGCAGCACGCGCATCCCGTGCATCCGTCGAGATCGAGCGTCAGCTTCAGCGTCATGGCGGGACTCTCCTTGCGTTCAGGCAGGTACGACGCCCAATGTCCGGGTCATCCGTGCGTCGATGGGGGGTGAGCGCCGAAGACTGCCCAACCGGGGGGTGCGCATGTCTCGGGCCTGGCTCCCGGCGCAGACGTGCCCCCTCCATCCCCCACCCGGGCATCACCGGGATCAGCGACCGGGTTCCCTCCTCGCCGGTGCCTACATTCGACCGCCGAAACCACGCATCCCAACGAGCTGAGGTCCCCCATGCACCGCACCGTCTTCGACGACGACCACGAGTCCTTCCGCAAGACCCTGCGCGCCTTCCTGGAGGCCGAGGTGCTGCCCCACTACGACGCGTGGTTCTCCGCCGGGGTCGTGCCCAAGGAGCTGTACCTCAAGCTCGGCGAGCTCGGTCTGTTCGGGATCTCGGTGGCCGAGGAGTACGGCGGCGCGGGACTCGCCACCCACAAGTTCACCGCCATCGAATACGAGGAGATCGCTCGCGTCGGCGTCCTCCTGGGCGGCTCCAGCGCACACGTCCTCCTCGCACTCCCCTACGTGCAGATGCTGGCCACCGACGAGCAGAAGGCCCGCTACCTGCCCAGCTTCGTCACCGGCGAGGAGATGTGGGCGCTCGCCATGACCGAGCCCGGCGCGGGCTCGGACCTCGCGGGGATGCGGACGACGGCGAAGCTCTCGGCTGACGGGAGCCACTACGTGCTCAACGGTGCCAAGACCTTCATCACCGGGGGTGCACTGGCCGACCGCGTGATCGTGGCGGCCCGGACCAGCCCCGCCAAGGAGGATGATCGCCGCTACGGCATCTCCCTGTTTGCGGTCGAAACCTCGCTCCCGGGCTACTCCGTGGGGCGCAAGCTGGACAAACTGGGGCTGCGCACCTCCGACACCGCGGAGTTGGCCTTCGTCGACGTCCGGGTCCCGGCGCAGGACCTGCTCGGCGAGGAGAACCAGGGCTTCTCCTATCTCGGCAAGAACCTCGCCTCCGAGCGCTGGGGCATCGCCCACGGCGCCTACGCCCAGGCCAAGGCCGCCGTCGAGCTCGCGAAGGCGTACGTGACCGACCGCAAGGTGTTCGGCCAGCCCGTGGCCAGCTTCCAGAACACCAAGTTCGAGCTCGCCGCCTGCCAGGCCGAGGTCGACGCGGCCGAGGCCGTCACTGACCGCGCACTCGAAGCACTCGACGCAGGCGAGCTCACCGCTGCCGAGGCCGCGTCCGCCAAGCTCTTCTGCAGCGAGGTCGCCCACCGCGTCATCGACCGCTGCCTGCAGCTGCACGGCGGCTATGGCTTCATCAACGAGTACCCCATCGCACGCCTCTACGCCGACAACCGGGTCAACCGGCTCTACGGCGGAACCTCCGAGGTGATGAAGCTGATCATCGCCCACGACATGGGACTCTGAAGCCCAAGACTCAGAGGACTTCCGAGCCTGGATGCGAACGAGGGCGCGGCCAGCGCCTGCTGGCCGCGCCCTCATTTCGTCTCTGGTTACGCCATGCTCTCCAGCGTCTTGTGCGCAGCGCGCTGGCCCGCGGCGGCGGCCGCCGCCAGGGACGGGTCGGCGAGGTAGTCGCCGGCGAACCGGATCGGGCCCATCGGTTCGCGCAGTGTGCTCTGCGACGTGGTGCGCTTGCCCGGCTCCCAGTAGGAGACCACGCGAGGCTGGCGCTTGACCACGACGTGGTCGATCTGTCCCTCGAGCTCCGGGAACATGGACAGCAGGTCGCGCAGGAACCGCTGCTCGATCTCCTCGTCGGCGAGCTCGGCGAGCTTGTCCGCGGCTGAGCCACCAGCCAGCAGGACCAGTGCCCCGCCGGGCCGGCGCGGGCCGGCGGCTCGCAGCGGTGCCGCGTGGTTGAACGCCATCTGAAAGGACAGCTCGGGTGTCGAGATGCCGTAGTAGTCGTCCCACCGCTGTGCCCCCTCCTCCGTCGTGAAGACGCCGGCCAGGATGTAGCGGCCGTACTTGATGTCGGCGAGCGCGGCACGCTGGGCCGACGGCAGCTCGGGCATGATCTCCAGCGCCCGGTCGGCTGGCGTCGCGACGATCGCCCGGCGTGCCGTCACCCGAACCGGGCCGCTCACATCGACGTACTCGACCGTCACCTCGTCATCGCTCCAGGTGATCTGACGCGCCTCCGCGCCCAGGCGCAACCGGTCGCCGAGCTCGGCGGCGAGCGCGTCGGTGAAGGTCTGGTTCCCGCCCACGGGCAGCGCGAAGTTGGGCACCTTGGCGGCCTTCTCCAGTGCCGTGCCGATCGAGACGGCGAGCTGGGTGGCGGCGGTCTCCTCCGGGTCGCAGCCGATCCACTGTCCCGACCATGCGTCGAACAACGCCACCATCTCGGGAGACCTCACGCCGCGCATCAGAGCCTCGGCGCCGGTCTGCGACTCCAGCCGCGTGCGGCAGGCGAGCGCGGTCGTGGCATTCTTGCCGAACAGCCGGCGGTAGGCCCACTTGATCCGTAGCCCGACCCGCGCCAGCTCGACCTTGGCCGCCAGCGACATACGGGAGCGCAGCAAGAGCAGCGTGGGACTGTCCGTCGTCACCAACCGGCCCTTGAGGTAGAGGGCGGCCTTGCGGCCGGCGAGCGAACCGCGCTCGATCTCGAAGCGGTCCATCACGTCGAAGAGGGGACCCTCGCCCTCGGTGAACTGGGTGCCGACGTTGAGCCAGTAGCCGCCCCGGCGCACTGACTCCACGCGCCCACCGGCGCGGGTGTCGGCCTCCAGGACCATCACGTCGGCGTTCGGCGACAGAGTCGTCGCGGCGACCAGGCCTGCGGCGCCCGCGCCGATGACGATGACGTCGCACTTCTCTTCACGGATGGCGGAGTCGATCTGCATGGCTCGATCGTCGCGGCTGGCACGGTGCGCGGTGGCGGCATCGGCGGCACCGCGCCCAGTCGGGGGATGACGAGCCCAGAAGCCGTCTCCCCCAGTCGGGTGCCGCTTCCCGAGAGGCCACCCCGACCGGATGCGTGGCGGGTTCCCTAAGCCCCTCCATCCCATCGAGCCGCCGTGCACCTCGTGGCCGAGCCGGTTCCCGAGGCCACAGAGAGAGGCAGCCTCCACCATGGCTCACGCCACCGTCTTCGCCGTACTCCAGGAGCAGGCCGAGCTGTTCCCGGAAGCGCCAGCCCTCCTCATCGACGGAAAGGACTGGTCCCGCGCCGAGCTCCATGCCTCGGTCCGCGCGATCGGCGCCGCGCTCCAGTCGCTCGGCCTCGGCAAGGGCGACCGCGGCGTCATCGTCTCCGACAACCGCTTCGAGACCGTGGCCGCGTGGCTCGGGATCGACGCCGCCGGCATGATCGACGTGCCGATCAACCCCGACGCCCGGGGTGCGTTCCTGCGCTACTTGGTCGAGGACTGCGCTCCGCGGGTGGTCTTCGGTCTTCCGCACTACCTGCGCGCGCTGGCCGAGGTCGTCGACGAGCACCCGGAGTTCGCCATCGTCATCGAGCCCGACGGCGGCGAGAGCCCGTTCGGTCCCCGCACCCGCCATCTGACCTACGCCGAGCTGCTGGACCTCGGGCGTGCCGCCACCCTGCAGCCGCCGGCTGAGAGTGACATCGCCACCATGATCTACACCTCCGGGACGACCGGCCCGTCGAAGGGAGTGATGCTGCCGCAGGCCTACCACGTCACCTGGGCCCGCCGAGGAGCGCTCGCCCTCGGGATGCAGGCCGGGGAGACCTGCTACACGGCCGAGCCGCTCTTCCACTCCGACGCCCGGTCCTACGTCGTCGCCTGCCTGATGACCGGCGGCCGGCTCGCGCTCGGCAAGCGGTTCAGCGTCAGCCGGTTCTGGGACGAGGTGCGCGCCTGCGATGCGTCCTACTTCGCCTACCTCGGGACGATGCTGTCGATGCTCCATTCCGCGCCACGGCGGCCCGGCGAGAGGAGCACACGTCCGCTCATCGGCGTCGGGGGCGGCCTGCCGGTCGCCATCCAGCACGACTTCGAGGAGCGCTTCGGCGTCGTCCTCGTGGAGATGTACGGCATGACCGAGGCGCTCGGCATCACCATGAACAGCCCGGACGATCGCCGCCTCGGCGCGGTCGGCCGACCCTCCCCCGAGCTCGAGACGCAGCTGGTCGATGAGCACGACCGCCCGGTCGCCGTCGGCGAGATCGGCGAGCTCGTCCTGCGGCCGCGGATGCCGGATGTCATCATGGCCGGCTACTGGAACAAGCCCGAGGCGACTCTCGCCTCCTGGCGAAACCTGTGGTTCCACACCGGTGACCGGATGCGCGCCGACGAGGACGGCTACCTCTACTACGTCGGCAGGTTGAAGGACTCGATCCGGCGACGCGGCGAGAACGTGTCGGCGTGGGAGGTCGAGCTCGCGCTCGCCAAGCACGAGGCCGTGCTCGAGGCGGCCGTCATCGGCGTGCCGTCGGATCTGGGTGAGGAGGACGTGGCGGCGCTCCTGGTGCCCCGCGACGGCGCGGACATCGACGCTGCAGCCGTGCGCGAGTTCCTCGCCGCCGACCTTCCCAAGCATGCGCTGCCGCGCTACCTCGAGATCGTCGGGGAGCTTCCGAAGACCCCCACCGAGCGGGTCAACAAGGACCAGGTGCGCGCTCGCGGGATCACCGCCGCTGCGTGGGACGCGGAGAACGCCTGACCCGCTTCACCGATCGATGACCCCGGCACTCCCCCAACTGGGCGTACCTGTTGCCGGGGTCACACCCGGCGCGGACCCGCAACCTACGTTCGCGCTACCTGAAACGACTCTGACCTGCTCCGACGTGGGAGGAACCCATGACTGCGATCGACGACGACAGCTTCACCATCGCCAACCCTGAGCTGTGGATCGACGGCCCGCCGCACGAGGTCTTCAAGGAGATGCGCGGCAAGTGCCCCGTGCACCACTCACCCGAGGTCGTCGGCGTCCCCGAGGCCCGGGGCTTCTGGTCGATCACCAAGGCTGAGGACATCGCGAAGGTCAGCCGCGACTGGAAGACCTTCTCCTCGAACCGCGACGGCGCCACCGACCTCACCTGGGACGGCATGCCCGAGGACCTCAAGGAACAGTCGAAGCTCGACATGATCAACCTCGACCCGCCACGACACGACCGGCTCAAGCAGCTCTTCCTCGCGGGCTTCACGCAGGAGCGCATCGCCGCCGAGGAGCACGCGGTCCTCAAGGCCGTCACCCATGTGCTCGACCGGCTCGAGGGTCGCGAGACCTGCGACCTCGTCAACGACATCTCCAAGCCGATCGTCGCGCGGGTCATCCACGGCTTCATGGGCATCGGAGAGGAGGACGACGCGCGCTGGATCCACAACATGAGCCGCTACATCGCCCTGGACGACCCGCACTACAACCCGGGTGGCCTCGAGGAGTGGATCAACGTCTTCATCCCCGACCTGATGGAGCAGTGCTTCACCCTGGTCGAGACGCGGAAGGCGAACCTCGGCGATGACCTGATCAGCATCTTGATCAAGGCCGAGGTCGAGGGAGACAAGCTCAGCGACGAGGAGATCATCGCGGGAATGCTGCTGCTCTTCGCGGCCGGCAACGACTCCACCATGGCGACCTTCACCAGTGCCATGATCGCGCTGATGCAGAACCCCGCTGAGCGCCAGAAGGTGCTCGACGACATGTCGCTGGTGCCGAGCGCGGTCGAGGAGGCGCTGCGGATGTTCCCTGCGTTCACCCTGATGCGCCGCACGGCGACGAAGGACGTCGAGCTCAGCGGCGCCCAGATCAAGGAGGGCGACTCGGTCGTCCTGTGGTACCCCTCGGCCAACCGTGACGAGGCGAAGTACGACGATCCGGACCGGTTCGACGTCACCCGCAACCCCGAGCACCAGGCCTTCGGCGCCGGTGGTCGCCACTTCTGCCTCGGCAACGCCCTCGCCCGCCTCGAGCTGCGGATCATGCTCCAGGAGACGCTGTCGCGCTATCCCCAGATGGAGATCATCGGCGCCGCGCCGTTCGCCGAGTCCTACTTCGTCAACCAGCGCATCACGCTCCCGGTCCGTCTCGGTCCCCGCGCGTCCTGACCGGTCCCACCGCGAAACAGAAAGCGAACACATGACTGAGACCACCAAGACCTATGACGTGGCCGTCCTCGGCTGCGGCCTGATGGGCGCCGCCCTGGCCCGCAACTTCGCCGCTCAGGGCCTCACCACAGCCGCCTGGAACCGGTCGCCGGAGAAGGCCGATGCACTTGCGCCGGACGGCGTCACTCCGGTCCGCGACGTCGCCGAGGCTGTCCGCTCCGCCAAGCTCGTCGTCGCCTGCACCTCGACGTACGGCACCACCCGTGAGTCGCTCGCGGGCGTCACCGACTGGGCCGGCACCACGCTGGTCAACATCGGCACGGGCACCCCCACCGAGGCCGTGGAGATGGAGAAGTGGGCGGCCGAGCGTGGTGCGCGCTACCTCGACGGCGCGATCCTCTGCTACCCGCAGCAGGTAGGCACCGAGGAGGGCATGATCCTCTACTCGGGCTCTCCCCAGGCGTGGGCCGAGCACGAGCAGGCGCTGATGACTCCCGGCCCGTACTCCGCGCTCGTGTCGGACAACATCAAGGCGGCGAGCGTGCTCGACGCCGCGATCATCGGTGGCTTCTACTCCGCCGCGCTCAACGCCTACGTCGAGGCCGCGACCTACGCGCTGTCCCAGGGCATCGACGCTGACACCCTGAACGCGATCAGCGACATGGCCTTCCAGGCACTGGCAGCCAACGGCAAGGAAGCCGTCTCCGCCATCGTGAGCGATGAGCACGAGACTGAGGCCGCCTACCTGGGCGTGTACGCCGAGGGCTGCCGCGCCACGCTCGGTGTCATGCAGGAGGCCGGCTTCAAGGCTCGCCTGCTCGAGGCAGCGGTGAAGAACCTGGGCGAGGCCGAGCAGGCCGGCCTCGGCGGCCTCGGCTTCTTCGCGCTCACCAAGGTGGCCCGCACCGACGCCTGACCGTCCCGGCACGGCTCGATCACAGAGCCCCGGACCGCCGACCCGCCCAACTGGGGGTGTTGCACGCGCTTGCACGCGCTGCCCGGCCGGTCCGGGGCTCTACTCGACCCATGGGAAAGACACTGATCCTCGGAGCGACCGGAAATCTGGGCGGTCTCACCGCCGCCCACCTGCAGGACAGAGACCCGAAGTCGCTGCGGGTCGCGACCAGTCGCGAGCCCGGCCTGCGTCGTCTGAGCCGGCGGTTCCCCGACGCCGAGGCGGTGCTCTGCGACTGGAACGACGAGGCCAGCCTGGCCGACGCGATGCGTGGCATCGACAGGGTCCTCGTGGTGACCCCGGACATCGTCACGGACGAGTCCGTGGTGACTCCGAACATCATCCGCGCCGCTCAGAAGGCCGGCACTGTCGAGCTGCTCGTGCGGCTGCTCGGGATGCCACCGGGCCTCACCCTCGAGCAAACCGATCCGGCGTACGTCGCCGCGCGCTGTGGCGCCGGCCTGCACGTCGTCGCCAAGCCGCTGTTCGACGAGAGCGGCCTGCCGGTCTGCTACGTCAATGCCCCGGCGTGGTTGATGTTCAACCTGCCGTCGTTCGTGGCCACGGACGTCAAGCCGCATCGTCGCGTCGCCATGCCTTCCAGCACCGACTGCCCCCGGATGTGGGTGTCGGAGGGCGATGTCGCCGAGATCCTCGCGCAGGTCCTGTCCGGTGACCCGGCCGATCACGTGGGGCGCGAGCACGTGCTGACCTCGCCCGACCGTCACGACTTCGCCGGCCTCGCGGAGATCTTCACCGAGGTGCTCGGCGAGACCGTGACCTACGTCGACGACGACCGCCCGCTGCGCGAGGCCATGGGCCCGGCGTTCGACCAGCTGATGACCTACCTCAGCCACGAGACCGGCTCGTACGCCGGTGTCCAGCACGTCGACACCATCACCCGGATGCTGGGGCGCGCGCAGGAGACCCTGCACGACTACATCACCACCCACAAGGAGCTCTTCTCGTGACCGAGATCCATCCGGTGCCCGCCAAGCGCGACCACCTCGAGGGCAGGAATCTCCCTCCGATGCCGATGTGGCCGGCCGAGATGATGCCGCGCCCGATCGCGACCAACCGCAACGTCGTCTGGTACGCCGGGGAGGACATCACCACGTGCGTCTACGAGTCCGACGACGGCTCGGTCGCGTTCACCGACCTGCCCTACGACGAGCACGTGCACATCCTCAGCGGCAAGGCGGTCCTGACGTCAGCGGACGGGCGGGTCGACACCTACGGCCCGGGCGACTGGTTCGTCGCGCCCAAAGGCTGGTCCGGCACCTGGGAGATGACCGGCGGCTACCGCGAGCTGATCGTCTTCCACACCGCGTCGCTGCTCGCCGCGGCCAAGAAGTGGGGCATCGACGGCTGACGTCCGGTCGACTGACGTGCTGATCGGGTTGCGGCCATGCGGCCAGCCTCCGACCGGACGATCGGCTCGTCGTCGCTCCCTCGGCGCTCGGTGTCAGCCGAGATCGAAGGTGATCGTCTTGACGTTGCTGAACTCGCGCATGCAGAAGACGCCGAGCTCTCGACCGATCCCGCTCTTCTTCCAGCCGCCGAACGGACCGTTGAGCTCCCAGTCGTTGGTCGAGGAGTTGACGTTGACGGCGCCCGCCTCGAGTCCCTCCGCCATGTCAAAGGCCGTGGCGAGGTCGCTGGTGAAGACGGACATGCTCAGGCCGTAGGGGCTGTCGTTGGCGATCGTCAGTGCTTCCTCGGCGCTGCTGATCTTGATGATCGGCGCGACCGGGCCGAAGGTCTCCTCCCGCGCAATGACCATGTCCGGCGTGACGCCGGACAGGACGGTCGGTGCGTAGAACAGGCCCTCGTGGTGGCCGCCGGTGGTGACCGTCGCACCGTTCGCGCGGGCATCCTCGACGTGTGCCACGACCTTGTCGAGGATCCGCTTGTCGCTGAGCGGCCCCATGTCGGTGCCGTCGGCCTGCGGGTCGCCGATCTTGATCGCCTTCGCTGCTGCGGTCATCTTCGCGACGAACTCGTCGTGGACGTCCTCGTGCACGAGGATCCGCTCTGCTGAGGTGCACACCTGACCGGCCTGGTAGAAGCAGCCGAGGGTCGCGGCTTCGACCGCCTTGTCAAGATCCGCGTCATCAAGGACGATCTGCGGCCCGTTGCCGCCGAGCTCCAGCAGGAGCCGCTTGACGCCGGCCGCGCGGGCGATCTGCTCGCCAACGGCAGTGCTGCCGATGAAGGCCACCAGGCCCACATCCGGGTTCGCCACCAGGTGCTCGCCGATCTCGGGGCCGCCGTAGACCAGGTTGACGAGCCCCTCAGGAACGCCGACGGACAGGAAGGCTTCGGTGATCAGCTGCGGGGCGTACGGCGCCCACTCGCTCGGCTTCCACACAGTGGCGTTGCCCGTGAGCAGCGCGACTGCGGCGTTGCCGATCATCTCGACGGGGAAGTTCCACGGCGAGATGAACGACGTGACACCTATCGGCTGGAAGATGGTCTGCACCCGACGCCGCGGATACGCCGCGCTGCTCGCGGGCGGCGTCGAGCCAGCAAATCCCCGCGCCTCGGCGGCTGTCGCCCGCGTGACCGGGACCGTGATCTCGAGGATCTCGTCGCGTGCCTCCGCCAGTGTCTTGCCCATCTCGCGCGAGACCCACCAGCCGATCTCGGCCGCCCGCGCCTCCATCGCGTCGGCCGCGGCGACGATGATGTCGGCGCGCGCCGCCATCGGCACTTTGGCCCATTCCTTCTGCGCCTTCTTGGCAGCCGCGACCGCGGCGTCGACCTGCTCGGCCGAGGCGTAGGCGACCCGCGTCACCACCTCTCCCGTCGCCGGGTTCACGGTGTCCTTCATCGGCCCCTGCCCCTCGACCCAGGCGCCGTCGATCAGGCACAGCGCGGCGGGCACCTCCGATCCGAGGGTCGGGGTGAACGGCTGCGCGGCGATGTCGGTCACGGATTGCTCCTGCTCTGATGGACGATGGTCCGGTCAACCTAGGAACGCCCTCGCGGCGCGTGCTCCAGATCATCGTCGGCATCCCCCGGTTGGGGCAGCAACGGCCCTATCAACCGGGCAGGCAGCGCTCCGACACTCCCCCAGCCGGGGAACCCTGGCGTCCCAGGCGGAGCGCGCGAGGCCCCGCCGGGTGCCACTGTGTGAGACCACTCGAAGGAAACGCATGAGCACCTGTTGGTCCGACGGAGGAGTGAGGAGCGGGATGTTGAAGGCGACGTTCACCAGCATCGACAAGAGCACCCGGGAAGACTGGGAGATCATCGCCAGGTGCGAGGAGGCCGAGCTGGTCGGCCTCGCCGACCGCGTCCTGGCCGCCGTGCGGCGGCTCGGAGACGGCCCGCAGCCGTTCCGCATCACCCGCCTCCAACACTCACTGCAAGCCGCGACCCGCGCCTTCCGCGATGGGGCCGACGAGGAGATGGTGGTGGCCGCGCTCGTCCATGACGTCGGCGACGAGCTGGCGCCGTATGCGCACGCCGCCCTCGCTGCGTCCATCCTCAAGCCGTACGTGTCCGAGAGGACCCATTGGATCGTCGAGCAGCACGACATCTTCCAGGGCAAGTACTACTGGGACAAGATCGGGATGGACCCCGATGCTCGGGAGGAGTTCCGCGGACATCCGTGGTTCGACGACTGCGAGGCGTTCTGCCGGGACTGGGACTGCCCTTCGTTCGACCCGACCTACGACACTCTCCCGATGGAGCACTTCGAACCCATGGTGCGCCGTGTCTTCGGGCGCACTCCCTACGCCGCCCGGGGCACTGCTCAGCTCGGGTAGACGGGCGCGGGCCCGCGCGCCGAGCAGCTCAGTCCGCGTAGTCGGGATAGTGCCGCTCGACCAGTCGAAGGAGCGACTCCCACACGAGCTCGTCACCCGCGCTGTCTGAGTAGTCGTCGCTGTCCTCTGTCCCCTCGAACTGCCGGACGACGTGCTCGCAGATCTCCGCCGGGGGCAACACGACAGCTGTGCCACCAGCCAGGGCGTCGACCTGGATCTGGCACGAGCGGTTGAGGTAGAACATCCGGAGGAACGCTTCCGCCGCCGACGTGCCCACGGTCAGCAAGCCATGGTTGCGCAAGATCAGCGAGTGGTTGTCACCGAGGTTCGCAACGAGGCGCTCCTGCTCGTCTCTGTTGAGGGCCACACCCTCGTAGCCGTGATAGCCGACGCGGTTGTAGAACATCAGAGACATCTGGTTCAACGGCAGCAGGCCGCCCTCTTGGGCGGCCACAGCGCAGCCTGCTCGAGTATGGGTGTGCAGCACGCACTGCGCATCATCCCGGCTGCGGTGGATCGCCGAGTGGATGACGAACCCAGCCGGATTCACGATCACCCCCGGCTGCGCGTCGACGAGGTTGCCGTCGAGGTCGATGACCACGAGGTTCGACGCGGTGATCTCGTCGAACATCAGACCGTACTGATTGATGAGGAAGCGGTGCTGGGGCCCTGGCAGACGCGCCGAGATGTGGGTGAAGATCAGATCGGTCATCTGGAAGTGGTGCACGAGGCGGTAGACCGCGGCCAGCTCGCGACGGAGACGGGCCTCGGCCTCGGCCTCGGCCTCGACGACTTCACGAGCTTGCACCATGCGAGCGGTCTCCTCTGTGGATGGTTGGCAGTGATTCCACGCGGTTTCGAGCGGGTCACGTCGGCCGACATTGTCAAGGGCGCCCACTCGGGGGATCGATGAACAACCGGTGAGGTCCCCCACTCGGGTGTCGGCCGTCTGCGAAGGGCGACCGCGACGTGCGCGCAACCTAGCGTCGCCGTACCGCCTTCCCACCCAACCAGACGAGGACCGCACATGAAGACCACTGCTGCCGTGCTGACCGAGGTCGGCAAGCCGTTCGAGATCGTCGAGCTCGAGCTGGACGGCCCCCAGGAGGGCGAGGTCCTCGTCCGGTACGTCGCAGCTGGCCTCTGTCACTCCGACCTCCATCTCATGAAGGGCGACTTCCCGTCACGGCTGCCGATCGTCGGCGGCCACGAGGGTGCCGGCGTCGTGGAGGAGGTCGGGCCGGGCGTCACCAAGGTCAAGGCCGGCGACCACGTCCTGGTGAGCTTCATCCCGAGCTGCAGTGAGTGCCGCTGGTGCCGGACCGGCCACCAGAACCTCTGCGACCTCGGCGAGTTCCTGCTCGACGGCCAGCTGCCCGACGGCACGTTCCGGTTCCGCCTGGACGGCGAGGACGCCGGCGGCATGTGCTCGGTCGGCTCGTTCTCGCAGTTCGGCACGCTCTCGCAGCACTCGGTGATCAAGGTCGACGAGTCACATCCGCTGGAGAAGGCCGTCTTGGCCTCGTGTGGCGTCCCGACCGGCTGGGGCACCGCCGTCAACGCAGCCGGCGTCTCGGTGGGCGACACGGCGGTCATCTACGGCTCGGGCGGCGTGGGCATCAATGCCGTTCAGGGTGCTGCCGCGGCCGGCGCGAAGAACGTCGTGGTCGTCGACCCGGTCGCGTTCAAGCGAGACACCGCCCTCAAGCTCGGCGCGACCCACGTCTTCGCCGACGCCGAGTCCGCGCTCGAGGCCGTCTGGGAGATGACCAACGGGCAAGGCGCCGAGAAGGCCATGGTGATCGTCGGCGACGTGAACCCCGAGGTGGTGACGCACGCCTTCAACGTCGTCGGCAAGGCGGGAACCGTCGCGATCACGGCGATGGGCCCGTGGGACGATCTCAGTGTCCAGCTGCCCGCCGCTCAGCTCGCGATGTTCCAGAAGACGGTCAAGGGCTGCATCTTCGGTCAGTTCAACCCGCAGTACGACGTCCCCAAGCTGCTCGACCTGTACCGCAGCGGCCGGCTCAAGCTCGATGAGCTGGTCACCCGCGAGTACAAGCTCGAGGAGGTCAACCAGGGCTATCAGGACCTGCTCGCCGGCGAGCTGATCCGGGGGGTCGTGCGCTTCGACTGACGCCTGTCCGACTGTGATCCCCCTCACCGGACAGGTAGCTACGCACGTAGTTCCCGGGGTGTTCCGCGTAGTCCCCCGTACGACTCTTCTCCGCAGACGCTCCATGACGCGGAGCCGGCCGGAGGAGGAGCGATGGGTGAATCTCGCAAGCAGCAGAGCGCGTCGAAGGCGGCGCGGGCATGAGCGCGGTCCTTGCCCTCGAACCGGTCCCCGCCCCGAGGCTCGCGCCTGCCCCCGCTCTCGACGACCGCGCGTCCGGTCCCGAAGACCGCTGTCAGCTCCAGCGTGTGCTCGTCGTCGACGAGAACGAGCTCGTCCAAGCGGGTCTCCGCTCGATCCTCTGCGAGCAGAGCTGGGTGGCTTCCTGCCTGGTGGCCAGGTCGGCCGACGTCGCGTGGCACGTCGCCCAGAGGCATCACCCGCAGCTGGTGCTGGTGAGCACCTCGCTGGCCTCGCGCTCGGCGCTGGAGCTGTGCCGCTCCTTCCGCGACCGGATGCCGCACGTGCGGGTCGTGCTCATGTCCGGTGAGGGTCGGGTCTCCGCCGCCATGGCGCTCAGCCACGGCGCGGTCGGCTCGCTGTCGAAGCAGATGCCGCGCCAGGTGATCGCCAGCGCTCTGCAGCGCGTTGCCGAGGGCGCGAAGATCTTCCCCAGAGACAGTGGCCCCACCGGAGCGCAGCTCTCTCCGCGTGAGCTGGACGTCCTGCAGCACCTGGCGACCGGCCTGAGCAACCCTGAGGTCGCCGACCTGCTCAACCTCTCCCGCCACACGGTGAAGCAGCACACCAGCGCGGTGTATCGCAAGCTGGGCGTTCGCAACAGAGCACAGGCTGCCAGCCGTGCGCAGGAGCTGGGCCTGTTGCCGTGACCCCGGGCGCCACCTCCCCCGGATGGGTGGGCTTCACGGGCTAGTCGCAACCATCGTCGGCTCGGCCTTGACAGGATCCCCGGGTCCCCCGAGGCGGCCTGGCAAAGGCCGCCACGCGCCCACTATCAGCGAGCGGCATCTCTGACCTCATGCCCCCAGCCGGCGGTAGCATCGCGACGACCCATCCTGCCGACGTCACCGAGGACTTGATGGCTTCACGGTCAGCAAAGGCGCCGTCCCAACTTCCGGTCGAGCTGACGAGCTTCGTCGGCCGCCGGCAGGACCTTGCTGCGGTCCGTCAGCTGTGCTCGACGGCTCGAATGGTGACAGTGACCGGGATCGGCGGCGTCGGGAAGACCAGGCTCGCATTCCGCGTGGCGGACGAGCTGCGCCGCGCGTTCCCGGACGGGGTCTACTCCGCGGAGCTGGCTGTGCTGACCGACCCCGCGTTGCTCCCGCAGACCATCATGGACGCCCTGGGCATCCAGGAGCAGTCGACGCGACCGCCGATGACAGTGCTCGGAGAGCATCTCCGGTCGCGTCACCTGCTGTTGATCCTCGACAACTGCGAGCACATCGTCGAGGCCGTCGCCGAGCTCGCCGACCACGTGCTGCGGGTGGCCCCCGACGTCCAGATCCTTGCGACCAGTCGCCAGGCGCTCCGGATCGCCGGCGAGTACACCTACCCGCTCGCTCCGCTGCCGGCGCCGCACCCCGAGGCCACCATCCGTCCAGGGACAGCCCTGCAGTACCCGTCCGTCATGCTGTTCGCCGAGCGGTCCGCTGCCGTCCTCCCTGGCTTCGTGCTGACGCCGGAGAACGAGGTCGCCGTCGTCCGCCTGTGTCAGCGGTTGGAGGGGATCCCGTTGGCGATCGAGCTGGCCGCTGTCCGACTACGGGTGCTGACCCCGGAGGAGCTGGTCAACCGGCTCGATGACAGGTACGGCCTGCTGCGCGAGGGCAACCGGAACCTGCCCGAACGGCACCAGACGCTGCAGGCGCTCGTCGACTGGAGCCACGACCTGTGCACCCCGACCGAGCAGGCCCTGTGGGCGCGGGCGTCGGTCTTCGCCGGCAGCTTCACCCTCGAGGCCATGGAAGCCGTCTGCACCGACCAGGACCTGCCGCCCTCGGCGGTGATCGACACCGCCTCCGGCCTCGTGGACAAGTCGATCTTCCTGCGTGACGAGCACGAAGGGCATGTCCGCTTCCGGATGTTGGAGACCTTGCGTGCCTACGGTCAGGACCGGTTGACCGAGGCGGGAGCGTCGAAGCAGTTCGGCCGTCGGCACCGCGACTGGTGCCTCTGGCTCGTCGAGACCGCCGGCGCCGAGTGGGTCGGGCCGCATCAGAGCGAGTGGGCCGAACGGCTCGAGACCGAGCATGCCAACCTGCGCCGCGCGCTGGAGTTCTCCACCTCCGAGCCCGGCGAGGCCCGGACCGCGCTACGAATGGCCGCCGTTCCCTGGCTGTGGGGCGGGACGAGCCATCTCAACGAGGGCCGCCTCTGGTTGGACCGAGCCCTCGCGCTGGACCGCGAGCCGTCCCACGAGCGCGCCTGGGCACTGGCCACCGCGGCCTACATCGCCGTGTTCCAGGGGGACGAGGAGGCGATGGCCACGCTGCCCGAGGAGGCGCTCGCCCTCGCGCGCGAGCTGGACGACGCCCCAGCGATCGCCTACGCCCTGCATGCGCTGGGGATGCGTCAGACCGTCAGCTCCGACCCCAGCAGCGCGATACCTCCGCTGACCGAGGCGCTCGAGGGCTATGTCCGAACCGGGGTCCAGGCGCAGTACCCCGACAGCCTGCGGATCGAGCTCGCCGCGGCGTACCTCTTCAACGGCGAGGTCGACCACGCCGCGAAGGTCCTCGACGCACTGCTCGAGCAGTGCCAGGCCAACGGCGACCAGTGGAACCTCTCCTACGCGCTGTGGGGACGAGGGTACGTCGCCCTGCTGCGCGAGCAGGTCGACCGCGCTGAGGCCGACCTGCACGAGGCACTGGCCATCAAGCAGCAACTGCACGACACTCTCGGCTTCGCCTTCGCGCTCGAGCTGCTCGCTTGGACGTCGTCGGCGCAGGGGGACGGGACACGAGCGGCCACCCTGCTCGGTGCCGCCGACCGCCTCTGGAGCTCGGCGGTCGGGACCCGCCACCTCATCAGCCAGCGCGAGCAGTTCGAGGCCATGGCGCGCAAGCAGGCCGGCGACGCGGCATTCGAGCTCGCGCTCGGGCAGGGCCGGTCGATGCCGACCGAGGAGGCCGTCGCACTGGCGCTACGACAGGATGTCGCGCCGACGACCGGTGGCTCCGTCGCGCCGGCCGCATCACTGCTCACCCGCCGGCAGCGCGAGGTGGCGGAGATGGTCGCGGCCGGCATGACGAACAAAGACATAGCCGCCCGCCTGGTCATCTCGCTGCGCACCGCCGAGGGGCACGTCGAAACCATCTTGACCAAGCTGGGCTTCACCTCCCGCACCCAGATCGCGAGCTGGCTGACGCAGCAGTCCGTCGACAACCGCTGATCCACTCCCCCAGGTGGGCATAGACCACCGGGCGGCCCGTGGCCGCCTCTTTCGGTGAGCCACGATGCGTCCATGGACACGAACCACACCGCACCCAAGCGGGTGCTCGTCACAGGCGGCGCCGGCGAGATGGGTGCCTACGCGTGCCGCGTCCTGGCGCAGGCCGAGGCCGTCGAGCAGGTCATCGTCGCCGACCGCGATGATGAGAAGGCCGCGAAGCTGGCGATCGACCTCGGGCCGAAGGCCACCTCCCTCGCGCTCGACATCTCCGACTCCGACGCACTGTCGTTGGCTCTCGATCACGTCGACATCGTGCTCAACTGCGCAGGACCGTTCTACCGGTTCGGTCGTGAGGTGCTCAGCGCGGCGATCGCCGCCGGCACCGACTACCTCGACATCTGCGACGACTGGGAGCCGACGCTGGAGATGCTCGAGCTCGACGACGCCGCCCGCGCGGCCGGCGTGACCGCCGTCATCGGCATGGGCGCCAGCCCCGGCACCAGCAACCTGCTCGCGATGCTCGCCATGGACGAGTGCGACACCGTCGACCGCGTCTACACCTCTTGGCGCGCCTCCGCCGCGCACTTCCCCCGCGCCGGCGAGGGCCAGGACTTCCCCGACGCCACCGCCGCCATCGAGCATTGGGTGCACAACTGCACCGAGCCGATCAAGCTCTGGCGAGACGGCGGCCTCGTCGACGGCTATGGTCTCGAGGAGACCACCCTGACCTACCCCGGCGTCGGCACCGACCCGGTCTGGGTGTGCGGCCACCCCGAGCCATTGACGCTCCCGCGCGTCCGGCCGGAGGTGCGCGAGTCGCTCAACGTGATGAGCGCGCGCCGCGGCCTGATGGAGGCCATCACCCGCATCGCAGGACGCGTCCGGTCCGGTGAGCTCGACGTACGACAGGCTTCCGACGAGCTGCTGCGCCAGCCCAACCTCAGCGGCAAGAGCGCCGGCCCCTCACCGGTGCTACCCAGCAACATCTTCGCCATCGCCGAGGGCACCAAGGACGGACAGCGCGTCCGCGTCGGCGCCCAGGCGCTGGTTCAGCCCGAGCGCAACATGGGCGAGATGACCGGCATCCCCCTCGCGGTCGCTGCGCTCATGGCCGCCCGTGGCGAGGTCCACCAACCCGGCGTGCACGGCCCCGAGGGCGCGATCGACCCAAAGACCTTCTTCCACGACCTCGCGCAGTACGCCGACGTGCCGCCCGCACCCGGCGCGCCCGTCTACGAGGTCGTCACCGAGCTGATCCACTGACCCCACCGGGCGTGGCCGGGTGTGCCCCGGCCAGTGCTGCCGCGGCCGATCACGTGGAGCGGAGCCGACTGGGTGGGGATTGCTGCAGCACCACTTGCAACGCCGAGATCTCGTAGGCGCCCAGACCACGGTCGCGCGCCATATCGAGGATGGCAAGGGTGGCTCGGCCGAGATCGGACCGGACACCTGTGCCCGCCACCGAGGCGAGGAGGGCTGACATACCGGCGGCGTGCACGTCGATGGCGGCCTGGCGGCTGCACACCAGGCCGTCCGGCTCGTCACGCAGGTGATCGACCGTGTCGCTGATCGTCCGCCGTGCCACGACGAACGTCTGCTCCAACCCGGCCACCACCTCCTCCGGAGAGGCTCCCCTGGCGCGGGCAGCCGCCAGGCACTCGTGGAATCCGACCACGATCGTCTCCAGCAGCACCGCCTGGCAGTTGACGAGGTGGGACGCGAGCACGACGTCGCTTCCGACGTACCGGACCCGACCGAGGGCCGACAGCACATGGCGATGACGATCAAGTGCGACCTGCCCTCCGCAGACGACGAGTTCGGCCTCTTCGGTGCCGACCTGACGCGGGTAGGCCCGGAGGTGACCGCCGAGGTAGTCGGCTCCGGCCCCCGTCACATGCTCCTGCAGGACCAGCGCCTGCTCAGCACCACCTACCGCCAGCTGCACGAAGGTGCGCCCGAGCAGCCGCTCGGTCACGCCAGGCGACTGCAACACAGCCAACGTCGCGTCGTGGTCGATCAGCACCGAGACCAGCAGAGGCGCGGATGCGACCGCCTCCACGAGGTCGGTCGCCGCCAGCGCGCCCCGCCCGCCCAGCTGCTCGGCAGGGCCCGCCGTGCGGTTCCAGACCGCGACCCTCAGGCGCGCATCGAGGAACGCCCGTGCCACCGCCGTGCCCAGGTGTCCCAAGCCGATCACGCACACATCGGGTGGCGCCGGCGCCGCTTGATCGCCCATGCGAGCTCCGTCTCCTCGGGGAGGTCCAGCCTCATGTCCCGCGTCAGCTGACGCTTGGGTGCCGACGGGCAAACATCCCCCACCGGGGGGATGTCGGCTGCGTCACACCCGGTGCTCCGTGTGGACCGTTCCTACGGTCCGAGCATGCCCACTGCCCACCGAGCACACGCTGCTGCCCTCGCCGTCGCCGTCGCCGAACCGGCTCCGGCCGTCGAGGTGCGCGGAGTCCGCCACGAGTTCGGGTCGCAGATCGCGCTGCACGAGCTCGACCTACAGGTCGGCCGAGGCCAGTTCTACACTCTGCTCGGCCCGAGCGGCTCAGGGAAGACGACCCTGCTCCGCATCATCGCCGGGCTGCTCATGCCCAGCGCGGGATCGGTCCACATTGCCGGCCGCGACGTGACGCAGATCGACGTCCAGCACCGCAACATCGGCTTCGTCTTCCAGAACTACGCACTCTTCCCGCACCTGACGGTCCAGGAGAACATCGAGTTCGCGCTCAAGCTGAGGGGCGACGGCCGTGCCCAGCGCAGCCGACAGACCGCCGAGATGGTGGGCCTCGTTCACCTCGGCGGCCTGGAGAGTCGCTACCCGGGCGAGCTCAGCGGGGGCCAGCAGCAGCGCGTGGCCATCGCCCGAGCGCTTGCCTTCGAGCCCGAGGTCCTGCTCCTCGACGAGCCCCTTGGAGCTCTGGACCGGCGTCTCCGCCAGCTGCTCGGCGCCGAGCTGCGGCGCATCCAGCAGGACACCGGGATCACCGCCATCTACGTCACCCACGACCAGGAGGAGGCCTTCATCCTGTCCGACACCGTGGTCGTCATGAGCGATGGCGGCATTCGGCAGTGTGGCTCGCCGGCCGAGGTGTACACCGCCCCGAAGGACCACTTCGTCGCCACCTTCCTCGGTGACACCAACATCCTGACCGGACAGGTCATGTCGAGCCACGGTTCGGCAAGCATGCTCGACGTCGACGGCATCGAGGTCCGCTGCTCGGGCGTCGCGCCGGCACCGGTGGGGTCAACGGCGATGTGCAGCATCCGCCCCGAGGACGTCGAGATCGTCGACGGGCATGCACCGGAACGCGCCGACCGCTGCCGCTTCGGGCCGATGGACGTCACCCGGCGGTTGTTCCTCGGCGGGCGATACCGCCTGACGCTGCGCCGCGAGGACGCCCGGTTGGATGCCGAAGTCGCCGCGCGCGGCCGGGTCCCCGACGTCGGCGAGCGCGTCGAGGTCGGCTGGCGGAGCGGGATCCCGGTGGTCCTCGCTGACACCCAGGAACGCGGCTGAGCTCGGGGCGCGGCCGACAGCAGCAACCATCCAACCGATCAGGAGATGAACATGTCGCACCCACGCAAACGCCTCGCGGTGGCGCTGCCCCTCGCGTTGGTCCTCGCGGCCACCGCGGCCTGCGGTGGAGGCTCCGACCACGCGACGGCGAGTCCGCAGGAGTTCCCCACCTCCGCCTACCCCACCAGCGTGTACGGCGGGCTCAGCGGAAAGCTCACCTACTACGACACAGGCGGCGGCTCTGGCATCGCCGCCCTGAACGCCACGGTCGACAAGGACTACACCGCTCTGACCGGCGTGAAGGTGGTCGACGACTACAACGCCACCATGACCAAGTTCAACGCCGCAATGCAGGCCGGTCAGGGTCAGTGGGACGTCGTCGAGTTCGCGACCGGCGGTGACGCCAAGGCGGCGCAGGAGCACGGATACCTCGAGAAGCTCGACCCCTCCGTCGTACCTCTGGACAAGGTCGACGACAAGTCGGCCACCGACTACTACTTCCCGTCCCACCGCTACGGGATCGTCCTCGCCTGGAACACCGACAAGTTCCCGGCTGGGAAGGCACCGACGACCATGGCCGACCTCTTCGACACCCAGCGGTTCCCGGGCAAGCGTTGCATGTTCGAGTACCCGCAGTTCGGCGCCACGATGGAGTCCGCGCTCCTCGCGGGCGGGGCGGCCCCGGGCGACCTCTATCCGCTCGACGTCAAGTCTGCGTTGACCAAGCTCGACACCATCAAGAACGACATCGTGTGGTGGACAAGCGGCGACCAGGCGATCCAGTACCTCACCAGCGGCGAGTGCGACCTGGGCGTCGTCTGGACCGGACGGCTCTTCGACGCCGTGACCAACGACCATGCACCGCTCGACTTCACGTGGAACGGCGGTCTGTACGCGTCGGGCTACTACGGCGTCCCGACGAATGCGCCGAACAAGGGTGCGGCGCAGGCCTACCTCGCGCACTTCCTGACCAACACGGGCGCGCAGGAGGCCTTCCTCAAGCGGTTCCCCTACCCTGCACCGATCAAGGACCTGCAGATTCCGCCCTCCGTCGCGAAGTGGGTTCCCCTCGGCCAGAACATCGCGAATGCGGAGCCGGAGGACGAGGACTGGTACAGCGCGAACATCACCGGCCTGAGCAAGACCTTCACCGACTGGGTCGGTCAGTGAGCGACGCACGCGCCGAGTGGGCACCTCTGCTGGAGGAGCTCGCTCGGCGTCGTGCGCACGCCCTGGCGGGCGGGCGCCGTGAGCGGATTGAGCGCGAGCACGCCCGGGGTCGCCTGACGGCGCGCGAGCGCATCACCCGCCTGGTCGACCCCGACACCTTCCTCGAGTTCGGCATGCTTGCCACGACGCCGGACGGCGACGGCAGCGCACCAAGCACCTACCTGTGTGGCCTCGCCGAGATCAACGGCGAGCCCGTCGCCGTAGGAGCGGAGGACTTCACGATCCAGGCCGGGAGCGCCGGTGTGAACCTGCATCGCTTCAAGGGCGGCTTCGGCGGCTTCATCGAGGAGCTGGCACTCGGCTACCGCATTCCGCTGGTGCTGCTGATCCAGAGCGCCGGCGGCACGATCGAGCTGCAGGACGTCAAGGGCTACGCGACCCTGCTGGCCGGGCAGCCGACGTACCCGATGTTCGAGCTGCTCGAGCAGGTGCCGGTCGTCGCTGCGGTGCTCGGCCCCGCCGCGGGTGGCTCCGCTGCTCGCGCCGTGGCGACCCACTTCACGGTGATGTCGCGGCCCCACGGCTGCCTGTTCGCCGGCGGCCCGCCGTTGGTGAAGCGGGCGACCGGTGTCGACGTCGACAAGCTCACGCTCGGCGGCTCGGCCGTCCACGTGGAGACCTCGGGTCTGATCGCCAACGCGGCGGAGGACGAGGAGGAGGCCTTCGACGCGATCCGTAGCTTCTTGTGGTATCTGCCGTCCAACGTGGACGAGCGGCCACCGCGAGCCATCCCGTGCCAGCCCGCTGCCGAGCCCGACACCCTCTTGGACGTGGTGCCGCCGGACAGCCGGCGGCCATTCGACCCGCGGCTGGTGCTCGACGCTCTGGTCGACGGCGACTCGTTCTTCGAGCTCGCTCCGGACTTCGGCCGGTCGCTCGTCACCGGCCTCGCCCGGATCGACGGGTATGCCGTGGGGGTGCTCGCCTCCGACTCGCGCTTCTTCGGCGGGGCCCTCGACGCCGACTCCTCACGCAAGCAGATCTCGCTGGTCGAGCTGTGCGACGAGTTCCACCTGCCGCTTGTGTACGTCGTCGACGTCCCGGGCTTCATGATCGGCCCGGACGCCGAACGAGGCGGCGTGCTCGGCTACGGCACCCGAGCGCTCCAGGCGATCCAGCGCGCCTCCGTCCCTGTGTACACGCTGCAGGTCCGCCGGTCGTATGGCCTTGCTGCCAACGCCACCGGCAACGCCCATGCCAACAGCGTTCGCATCGCGTGGCCCTCGGCAGAGTGGGGCGACATGCCGGTCTCCAGCGGCATCGAAGCCGAGTTCCGCGAGCAGATCGAGGGCGCCGAGGATCCGGAGGCCGAACGCCGCCGCATCCTCGAGCAGTACGCCGAGAACACCTCGATGTGGCGCGCGGCTGAGCACTTCGCGGTCGAGCACGTCATCGACCCACGTGAGTCACGGGACGTCCTGGCGCGGCTGCTCGCCCTCGCAGCACGCACACCCCTCCCCTCCCAGTCAGGGCCGAAGTTCCGCGTGTGACCGCGAAACGGACGGTCGGAAAACCAGTCAGGAGCCCCCGATGTCAGCCATCCGTCAGCTGCCCCTCAACGGGTCGGCACCTCTGCTCGCCACGCGACGTCTCGGGTCCGCAGCGCTGCGCCGAGGAGCTGTGCTCGCCCCCGTCGCCGCGCTCTGCCTGGTCTTCTTCGTCTGGCCGCTCCTCACCGTGCTCCTGCGCAGCCTGGACCCCGCCGGGCAGGCACACCTCAGCGACCTGCACCTCTCGCTCGCCCACTACCGGGAGGCGTTGACCGACGCGACGTTGCGCCGGATCATCGGGCACACGTTCGTGATCGCGGCATGGGCGACGGCGCTGACGGGCGTGTTGGCGTTCCCGGTCGCCTACCTGATCTCACGACTGTCGCGTCGGGCCGGGATGATCCTTCTCTCGCTCGTGATGCTGCAGTTCTGGGTCTCGATCCTGGTGCGGCTGTTCGCCTACACCCAGATCCTCGGTCGGGACGGCCTCATCAACCGATTGGCCAGCACTTGGGGGCACGGGCCCTACGCACTGCTGTTCAACACTCCGGCGACGATCATCGGAATGATCGTCTACCTGCTGCCGTACATGGTGCTGATCCTGCACGCCGGCATGTCGGGGGTGGACCACAGCCTGCTGACCGCCGCCAGGACGCTCGGCGCCTCGCCTCGGCAGGCCTTCCTCCGCGTCTACCTACCGATGGTCAGGTCCTCGATCGTGACCGGCCTGCTGCTGATCTTCGTGCTCTCGCTCGGCTTCTTTCTCACGCCCGCCGTACTCGGGGGGCCGCGGGACACGACCGTGGCGATCTACATCCAGCAGCAGATCGACCTCTACCAATGGGGCACCGCAAGCGCGATCGGCATCCTGCTGCTGGTCGTCACGCTGATCGGGTACGTCGCTGCCGTCCGGCTGGGTGGTCTCGCGGCCGCGGCACCGACGGGCGGAGCGTCGAGCAAGGGAACCGTGACAGCAGAGCCGCTCCGGTTCTCTACCATGAGCGTGGCACTGTGGGTGTCTGCCGTGCTGGTGCTCGCCGCTCTGCTCCTCCCGCTGCTCGTCGTGGTCGCCGTGTCGTTCACCGACACCTCCCGGCTGGTGTGGCCGCCGCAGGGCTTCACGGTGCACTGGTACGCCGACGTGTTGCAGAACCCGCTGTGGACGGACTCGATCCGCAAGAGCGCCGTCGTGGCGTCGGGAGTCGCCGTGGCGTCCACGTCGGCCGGGCTGGTCTTGGCGCGCACGATGGCGGCACTCCGGTCGGCGACGGGACGCACGCTGCTGCTCAGCGCGGTGTATGCCCCGCTGGTGGTGCCGCTCATCCTGCTGGCCATCGGCGTGTATGACGTCCAGGCGCGGCTCGGTCTCCTCGGCTCGACCGTGGGCCTGGTGCTGGCGCACACCGTGATCGCGCTCCCGTTCGCGTTCGCGATCCTCAACAATGCGCTGGCCAACATCGACTCTTCCCTCGAACCGGCGGCCTGGACGCTGGGGGCCTCCCGCCAGCGTGCCTTCCGAAGGGCGGTGCTGCCGAACATCGTGCCCAGCGTCGTCGCTGCCCTGCTGGTCTCGTTCATCACGTCGTGGGACGAACCGGTGATCGCGCTGTTCCAGACCGGGCTCGACAAGACGCTGCCGGTCACGATCTTCACCATGCTCAAGTCCGGCGTCACCCCGGCCCTGGCTGCGGTCGCGACCATGATGCTGGTCCTCGTGGTGCTGCTGATGGTGGTCAGCGCGCTGATCGGCAGTCGTCGGGCGCACCGGCAGGCCGCCGGCGTTCACGATGAGGGGTGAGTGGTGTGCACACCGCCACGCAGCTCGACGCCGCGGCGTTCGCGTTCCGTCTCGACGGGAGCACGCGCGGCCTGCAAGCCGCCCTCCCCGGCTGGACGGTCGCGGACCGCTTCGGCATCGTCGTCGACCGTCCCTACGGCTCGCCCTGGGCGCGAGCCTGCTGATCCAGGCCGCCGTCGCAGCCTTCTTCGACGTACGGCCCGAGCGGCGGACGACCCCGACGTATCCGGAGATCTATGCACTCCACGTGGGCGCGCCGATGGGTGACCACAGCGGCTTCGACTTCTGGCCGCCGCGCAAGGAGGTCGTCGTGCCGAGCGCGACACCGGTCGACGTGCTGGCCGCGATCAACGCCCATGCGATCACCCGGCTCGCGGTGCCCGCGCTCGCCCCGGCCCCGCTCGCGCTCCTCGAGGACGGCCCGCACACCGCGGCCGAGCAGCAGAGCGCCCGAGAGCGGATCACCTCCTGCTTCGCGTACGACCCGAGCGGCCTGGTCGACGACGCCGACGTCGAGGTGAGCACGGCCGACCGACGCCTGCTGGAGAACCTCGATGCGACGCTCGACCTCGCACGGATCGCTCGGAAGGCCCTCCTCACCGCACGCTCGGTCGACACCCGCCGATGGGCGAGCAGGGTGCTCACCCGCGCGGGCGAGGTTCCCGACGAGGTCCGACGCGATCTGCGGCGGGCCCGCCGCCGGGACGGCTCCTCACGCACCGAGTCCTACCGTCGGCTGACGGTGGACGTGGCGCTCGGAATGATCGCTGCGTTGGGCCGCTGACCGCCGACGGGCCATCAGCGAACGGCCAGCACGTCTGCGACCTCGAGGGCCAGCTCTCGCTTGAGGACCTTGTTGTTGACGCTGATCGGGAGCTCGGTGCGGAACAGGACGTGCTGCGGCTTCTTGTACGACGCGATGTGCTCGCGCACGAACGCGACGAGGTCGTCCGCGCCCACCTCCGCCCCGCTCCTGCGTACGACGACGGCGACCACCGCTTCGCCGTACTCCGGGTCCGGCACCCCGACCACGGCGCACTGATCGACGTCCGGGTGCTGCAGCAGCACGCCCTCGATCTCGGCCGGGTAGACGTTCTGTCCCTTCGAGATGATCATGTCGCGAACCCGGCCGTTGATGTAGAGGAAGCCGTCCTCGTCGACGTAGCCCAGGTCACCGGTGCGCAGCCAGCCGTCGCTGAGCGCCGCGGCCGAGAGCTCCGGGGCGTTCCAGTAGCCCGTGATCACGGTCGGAGAGGAGGTCCAGATCTCGCCGCTCTGTCCGACCGCCGCCTCGACACCGTCGTCGGTGACGATCCGGAGCACCTGCCCCAGGGCCGGTCGTCCGACCGAGCCGGGCTTGCGGTCGATCTCGTCGTTGCCGATGATCGTGATGCCGCCAGCCTCCGTGCCGCCGTACCCGATGATCAGCTCCTTGTCGGGCCAGCGCTCGCGCACCCGCCGCATGAGGTCGGCTTGGCACACCTCGCCGCCGGTGAGCATGACCTCCAAGGTGTCCAGGGGCAGGCGCGACTCGTCGTCCGCGTGCAGCATCGGCTGGAACATCGTCGGAAAGACGATGGTGTGGGTCACGCCCCACCGGTCGATGTACTCAGCCATCCGTTCCGCGCTCCAGTTCCGACTGGGCATGATGCAGACAGTTCCTCCGACGAGGAACGTCGGCAGTGTGAAGTCGTGCAGCCCGCCGGTGTTGAAGAGCGTCGGGACCACCATGGTCCGCATCTCCGCGCGGTAGCCGGGGAACATCGCCGCCTGCTGCATCGCGTAGTAGAGCAGGTTGCGGTGGCCGAGCATCGCCCCCTTGGGCTTGCCGGTCGTGCCCGAGGAGAACAGGATCACGTGCGGGTCGGCGGGGCTCACAGCGGACGTCGGCGGCGTGGTGAGCAGCTCGCCGTACGCCGTGCCGCTGCGGTCGCTGTCGAGCACGACCAAGGGGACGGCGAGACCGGCGAGATCCAGAGCCTGCCGTGCGGACGACGTGAGTGTCTCCTCGGTGAAGACGAACCTGGCGTCGACGTCCCGCAGGACGTCGGCGAGCTCCGCTGCGGTGGCGCGGAAGCTGGCCGGGACGATGGTGAGCCCCGCGAACGCACAGGCGAAGTAGATCTCGAAGACCTCACCACGGTTGAAGAGATGCGTGACGACACGATCACCGTGCCGCAGGCCGTGGGCACGCAGCGCGGCGGCCAGACCGAGCGCGTGCTCGCGAAGCTCGCGATAGGTGCGCGTGCCTCCCTCCCACACAAGTGCCGTGCGGGCCGGATCGACCGGTTGCGGCATCCCGTGGCCTCCGAGCATCCAGGCGATGGAGGGCTCGGCGGTCGAGAAGGTGCCGACTGCGGACTGCGTGGGGGCCTCTGCTGCCGTGGTCACGAATCCCGACGCTAGGCTCCGGACCCGCGACGTGTGTCCGGTGCCACATCCGAGGTGGCCCGGTTGGGGGATGGCCCGCGCCGTACGGCGTGCTGTCCCTCCCGCCAAGCCCGAGGCTAGGCGCAGCGACCGCGATCCTCCGACGGATCGGCCGCCTCGTCAGGAGGACACATGTCTCGATCCCCCCAGAAGGTGCTCATCGCCAATCGCGGTGAGATCGCCGTTCGGGTCATCCGTGCGGCCAAGGACGCCGGCATCGCGTCGGTGGCGGTGTACGCCGAGCCCGACCGCGACGCCCTGTTCGTGCGAATGGCCGACGAGGCGTACTCGCTCGAGGGCTCGACGCCCGGCGACTCCTATCTGGTGATCGAGAAGGTCATCGACCTCGCAAAGCAGTCCGGGGCTGACTCGGTGCATCCGGGCTACGGCTTCCTGGCCGAGAACGCCGACTTCGCCCAGGCCGTCCTCGACGCCGGGCTGATCTGGATCGGCCCCCCGCCGGCCGCCATCGAGTCGCTGGGCGACAAGGCGAAGGCCAAGCACATCGCCCTCGCGGCCGGCGCCCCGCTCGCGCCGGGTCTGAAGGACCCGGTCAAGGACGCCGACGAGATCGTCGCCTTCGCCCACGAGCACGGCCTGCCTGTGGCGATCAAGGCGGTCTTCGGCGGTGGTGGCCGCGGCCTCAAGGTGGCCCGCACCCTCGAGGAGATCCCTGAGCTCTACGAGTCGGCCGTGCGCGAGGCCGCGGCGGCCTTCGGGCGCGGCGAGTGCTTGGTCGAGAAGTTCCTCGACAAGCCCCGCCACGTCGAGACCCAATGCCTGGCCGACGAGCACGGCAACGTCATCGTGGTCTCCACCCGGGACTGCTCGCTGCAACGACGCCACCAGAAGCTCGTGGAGGAGGCCCCGGCGCCGTTCCTCACCGACGAGCAGAGCAAGCGCCTCTACGAGTCCTCCAAGGCCATCCTGCGCGAGGCCGGCTACGTCGGCGCCGGCACGTGTGAGTTCCTCGTCGCGGCCGACGGCACTATCTCCTTCCTCGAGGTCAACACCCGCCTGCAGGTCGAGCACTGCGTCTCCGAAGAGGTCACCGGCATCGACCTGGTCCGCGAGATGTTCCGCATCGCCGCGGGCGAAGAGCTCGGCTACGACGACCCGGAGATCATCGGTCACGCCATCGAGTTCCGGATCAACGCCGAGGACCCCGGCACCAGCTTCATGCCCACCCCCGGCACCCTCACCAGGTGGAACCCGCCGCAAGGCCCGGGCGTCCGCGTGGACGGTGGCTACGAGAACGGCCAGACAGTCCCTGCCTCGTTCGACTCCCTCATCGCCAAGCTGATCGTCACCGGCCGCGACCGCACCCAGGCCATCGAGCGCGCCCGCCGCGCGATCGCCGAGTTCGAGGTCGACGGCATGCCGACCGCCCTCACCTTCGCCGAGGTCGTCGTCAACGACCCGGCCTGGGTCGCCTCGTCGAACTCTTCGGGCACCGGTTCCTTCGACGTCCACACGACCTGGATCGAGACCGACTTCGACAACACCATCGAGCCCTACAGTGGCACGGAGCGCTCAGAGTCCGCCGACCCTCAGGATCCTGCCGGACGGCACGTGCCCCGGCCGTCCGGCCCGGTGGTGTGCCATGACGGTCGGATCGTCACGCGCGGGCGGAGGCCTCGCCGCCGCGGCGTGAGCGCCGTCGCCGGACGGCAAGCCGGCGACCAGCTCGTGGCCCCGATGCCAGGCACCGTGGTGAAGGTCGCCGTCGCGGCGGGAGCGGAAGTCGCCGGGGGCGACGTCCTGGTGGTGCTCGAGGCCATGAAGATGGAGCAGCCGCTCAAGGCCCACAGAGCCGGCGTGGTGGCGGACCTTCGTGTCCGCGAAGGTGTTTCCGTGACGCGCGGTGACCTGGTCTGTCGGATCGTCGACCCCTCTGCAACGGAGACCCACCTGGAGGAGGTCCGATGACGATCATCCTCGACAACGACCTGCACGGCCTCGCGCGCCCTCGCGCGGCCTCCGAGTGGACCTTCCAGGAGCAGACGCTGGCAGGCGTGCAGTTCTGGGACGCTGTCGCGCACGAGGTCGACAACGCGTTGCTCCGCGCGGTCGGGCCCGAGCGCTGGACGGCCTACGTCGAACAGGTCTTCCGAGCCCAGCAGAGCGCCTACTTCCCCGCTGGGGCTGACCTCCTCGGCATTCCGGGCGATGCGAGCGACGCAACTCGCTGCGCGCTGTACCACTGCCTGTCGACGGGCCTCGCGGGATCGCGGTCGCGGTACGCGATCGAGTCGGAGACGAAGGCGTGGATCTTCTACCAGCCGAACATCATGTCGGTGGCATCACCGGCGTACCGGCGCGAGCTCCAGCTGGCGGCCTATCGAGGGTGGTACGTCCACAACGGCCCCTCTCTGGGCAACGACCGGATGGTCTTCGTGGTGACCCACCTGGTCGCGGACGGCGACCCCTACGACGCTGGCTACTTCGAGGACACCGGTCGTCCGGTCCCTCCCGAGGACCGGCTGCGCTTCGCGCACGGATCGACGCCACCGCCCCCGCAGGACCGTCGGCTGCCGGAGCTCGACGAGAGCGTGTGGCCCGAGGAACGGCGGCTGCGGGCGTTGCGCAACCTCGTGAGCGGATGGGCCTGGGACCACATCAGTGCCGCGCCGCTCCTCCTCGGCGACGAAGGGACGACAGCGATCGGTCGCGCCGTAGCACTGACCGTCGGCTCGTTCCGTCCCTACTTCGACGCCGCACTCGCCGAGTCCGGCGCGCGGTCCTGGGCCGCCTACTTCGCGCTGGTGCATCGCGCGGCGGGGTTCCCGGTCACCGTGCGCAACAGCGGAGACCTGATCCAGGTCACCCTCGAGCGGGATCCCGTCGTCACCTCGACCCTCGCGCCGCGGGCAGCGACCGCAGCGGCCACACACCGCGCCGTGCACGCTGCGTGGGCGGTGGCGTGTGCCGAGGACGGCGTGGCCGTCACGCCCCTCGCCAGGGGCGGGCTAGCGTTCGGACCAGCCGCGCCCTGACCTGCGCACCGGCTGGCCGCGGCGGGGGTCAGAACTCCAGCACGACCTTCCCGGCCGCCCGGCGCTCGTCGAGCAACACCATCGCCTCTCCGGCTCGCGCGGCCGGGAAGCGATGCGTGACGAGGGGAGTGATGGAGCCGTCCTGGACGAGCCGGTTGACGCCGTCGGTCACGCGGCGGTGGACGTCGAGCCGGCTGAAGACGTAACCCCACTCGACCCCGATCACCTCGAGGTTGCGCAGCAGCAGCCGGTTGAGGCGGACCTCCGGGATCGTGCCCGCCGCGAAGCCCACCACGATCAACCGGCCGCCGTCGCGAAGCGAGCGGAGGCTGTCGAGGATCCGGTCACCGCCCACCGGGTCGAGCACGGCATCCACGCCGCCGAGCGTCTGGGCTGCTCCCTTCCAGTCGTCGTTCGCCAGGACGACCTGGTCGGCCCCGGCTTCCCACGCGACAGCGGCCTTCTCCTCGGTGGAGACCACCGCGACGGTGCGGATCCCGAGCCCACGCGCGATCTGCAACGCAGCGGTGCCGACCCCACCGGCCGCTCCCTGGACCAGCATCGTCTCCCCACGTTGCATCCGGCCGCGGACCACCATGGCGAAGTAGGCGGTGTGGTAGTTGAGCAGCAGTGAGGCACCTTGGGCGAAGTCGAGCCGGTCCGGCAACGGCACGGTGATCCAGCTTGGTGCGACAGCGACCTCCGCCCAAGCGCCCAGGTCGGCGTATGCCGCCACCCGGTCGCCGGCTTGGAAGCCCGAACCGGTGGGTGCGCTGCGGACGAGTCCGGCGACCTCGCACCCAGGCACGAACGGCAGCTCGGGCTGGTAGTGGTACCTGCCGCGGGTCTGAAGGACCTCGGGGAAGGACACTCCCGCGGCCTTCACATCGATCACCACGAGCTCGTCAGGTGCTGCCAGCCGATGCCGCAGCTCGGGCAGGGGGATCTCGGCGACCTCGACAGCCGAGGCAGGACCATCCAGGTTGACGATCTGGACCGCGCGCATGGTCTCGGTCATTCGTTGCCACCTCCGTGCTGTCGTCGGGCGTCATCGGGCGCCGCGGTAGGCCGGCCGGGCGACCCGCCTCCCGGACCGTAGAGCGGTGCGCCGGCGGGCCCGCGCTCCTACGGGGGCCGAGTCACCCGACCGGGGGATGGACGGCGCCCCGCCCGATGAGCGAGTATGCGACGCGACGCAGGTCGCGGTGGAGCCCCAGCGAGGCCCGCTACGCCAAGCGTGGAGGCCAGGCGGCGTCGAGGGGAGGCACGTTCAACCCCGGACGAGGACCGGTTCCTCGAGGAATCCGGCTAGGGCGCCGCGCTCCTCGACACTCAGCTCCCGCGGTCGCGAGCGGGACAGGTCGTACGGCACCATGACCGTCCCCGCGCGGACATACACATCGTTGGCGTCCGCTGACATCCCCGGTCGGTCCTTCACTTCGTAGGCCAGTTTGAAAGAGCGAGCGCCGAGTTCGGTCACCCACATCTCGACGATCACCGGTTCCGCTCGGTAGCGCAGCGGCCGCAAGTAGGTGATGTCATGCTGAGCGACGACGGACACCGGGATGCCTGCCTCGGTCTTTCCCGCCTGCTTCTGCGCGAAGTCCATCCGCGCCTCTTCCAGATAGCGCAGGAAGGTCACGTTGTTGACGTGCCCGTATGCGTCCATGTCGAACCAGCGCACGGCACAGCTGTGGGTGTGGCGAGCCACGGTGATCTCCCTCCCTCGTACGAGGCGGCCACATCAAGAGCCGCGCCTCGTATCGACCTTCACCGGGCAGATTCCAGCGCCGAGATGTCACCTGCGAAACAGGGACGTTGCGGCGGCGTTATGGGAGACGAGAACGCCGGTGATGCCTCTCACGTTCGCGATCGGCCGTGACGATCGCGACAGCGGAGGTCGGGACCGGCACGCGCACAGGGCCCAACCCGGGACCCCCGGGGTGTCGAAACCTGTCGACAGGCACTATTCATGAGCTCGACCGCGTCGAGCGCCCTGCGTCCCAGGTGCGGCGAGGCACCCGCATGTGCGGCAACGCCGCGGAAGCGGAAGTGGACCTGCGCATACGCCAGGCTCAAGATCTGCCGCGTCGTCGTTGTCGCGGCAAGGTGCCAGCTCACCGCCGCGTCCACGTCCTCGAAGGCACCGTCTCGCACCATGAACGTCTTCCCTGCGGCCGCCTCCTCCGCGGGACAACCGTAGTAGCGGACACGCCCTGCGGCTCCGGTTTCCCAGAGGCGCTGCGCCACCGGGACGGCCGCGAGCAACGACCCCGCTCCGAGCAGGTGATGGCCGCACCCCTGGCCGTTGCCCGTGGTGCTCGCCGGGTCCGGCGTCCGCTCGGCGACACCGGAGGCCTGGCTCAGACCAGGCAGCGCGTCGTACTCACCGAGGATGGCGATGACCGGACCGCCACTGCCGAACTCGGCGCTGAATGCGGTCGGGATCCCCGCGACGTCGCGGGTCAACGATCCGGCCGAGAGGGTCCACTGACGTCTCGACATTCCGTCCTGAGGGAAGGCACCTCGCCACACTTCGAGTCTCCGATCCCGGGAGGGCGACCTGAACCGCCATTCCAACAGTCGACCGGCCGGAAGCACCCAAGACGACGGCCGGTCTGTGTGACGCTGCAGGAAATCCGTCACATTCAGAGGCACGGCTCAGGCATGCTTCAGGTCGTCCGCGGCTCGATCGACCCTGGGTCGCGTCGCGTCCCCCGCAGGAGGGGCGCGACGAGCTCACTTGCGGCCACGCCGAAGTCATAGTTCGGCGGCCTCATCGTCTGTAGCGTCTCTAGGTCAGGCCCGATGAGCGTCGTACCCCCTACCGGATTCGAACCGGCGCTACCGCCGTGAAAGGGCGGGGTCCTGGGCCGCTAGACGAAGGGGGCTCCAAGCGCGCGCCAGTCTAGTGGTCTGCCGCCGGACCTCCCCAACCGAGGGACGTCAGGCGGGATGGCGGCTCCGACAGCCACCCCGCATGACGCACCGGGGCCGAGAGCGCGGGGCCGACAGCGCGAGGCAGCCACCGCGAGTCAGCCACCGATACCGATTGGTCCCCCCGCCGACCGGTCCGGTAGTCTCTCCCCTCGCCCGGCCAGGTAGCTCAGTTGGTACGAGCGACCGACTGAAAATCGGTAGGTCGGCGGTTCGACCCCGCCCCTGGCCACAGGCAGTCGAAGGCCCCCGAGGACTCCTCGGGGGCCTTCGTGCGTCGAGCGGTCACCTCGGGAAGGTCGGCCATGACCGCCTGGCAACACGCTCGTCTGAAACGGAGCGCGCCGGTTACCGATCCGCCATGGCGCTGGCTCCGAACCAGAGGACGATGCGATCTGTGACCTCACACCCGCCGGGCTCGGCCGCGGCCTTCACCGACGTACGCCTCCCGCAGGCGCCACGCGCGCTCGCGCTCGTGCTCCATGGCGGCGCGGACTTCGCGGAGCAGCCGGTCGACCGGCGCAGCCTGTCGTGGCGGCGCGGCCGGCAGCTGCTGCGCGACATCGAGCGGCCACTCAGCCGTGACGATGTCGGCGTCGTGCTGCTGCGCTATCGGGTCAAGGGGTGGAACGCGCGCCTCGGCGAGCCGGCGCCCGTGGTCGACGCCCGGTGGGCCCTGGACGAGCTCGAGAAGCGGCACGGGCTTCCGGTCGTGATCGTCGGGCACTCCATGGGCGGACGAACAGCTGTCGCAGTGGCTGACCACGCCGCCGTACGGGGCGTCGTCGCGCTCGCGCCCTGGCTCCCCTCGAGCGAGCCGGTGAAGCCGCTGACCGGCAAGGTGCTCCGGGCCGCTCACGGACGACTCGACCGCATCACCTCGGCGGCGGCGACGCGCAGCTTCGTCCAGCGCGCCCAACACGTCTGCGACGCCGAGTTCACCGACATGGGCGACGCGGGGCACTACCTGCTGCGTCGGGTGCGGGCCTGGAACGAGTTCGCCGTGGACGGCGTCCGCGCCGTGCTCGACCGCAGCTGAGGTGCCTCGGGGGTGGGAGCAGCCATTTCCCCCACCCCCGAGCGAAACGTCACGGCTGGGGCATCGCCGCCTCCGTGATCAGCTTGCGCAGACCGGCACCCATCCGGTCGTGGACAGCCGTGCCGGACGGCGAGGCGACGACCGCACCGGCGACCGGCGTCGGGGCCGGCGGCGGCACGGGGTCACACGTGAGGTCGGACCGGTTGTTGCCCGGCTGCCGCTTCGGCACCACGCCCGTGAGTAGGTAGGTCGCGATCGCGTCATCGGTGCAGGAGACGCCGGAGAGCGAGCCCGCGTGCGTCGTCCCTCGCACGCCCTCGATCAGCGACGACCGCGGGAACCGCTTGCGCACCTCGATGGCGCCTGGCCACGGCGTGGCCGCGTCGTTGGTCTCCTCGATCAGCAGGATCGGCGGCACGCCCTTGCCGTTCACGTCGACCGGCCGCGAGGGCCAGGCCGGCCAGGTGAGGCACGGAGCGTTGTACCAGGTGTTGTTCCAGGCGAGGAACGGTGCGTACGAGGCGATCTTGTCCGCATCGTGCTCCTGCCGCTTCCACCGCGGCCAGGCCGCGTCGGTGCACTCGACCGCCAGGTACGTCGCATAGGTGGCGTCGCCGGGTGCGCCGTACGCGTCCTCGGCCAGCGTCAGGTCGCCCTTCGCCGCGTCTGCCAGCACCCCCGCCCGCGCTCTTGCAGGCGGCGGAGTAGCCGGCGGCCTTGTCGAGCCAGTACTTCTCGATGCCGGGCACGACCGGGTCGTACGACGGCCGCCCACGCTTGAAGTACGACGGATCGCTACCTAACACGCGATTTTTGCTTTTCGTCATCACCCTCCGGACGACGAGATCCGCGTCAGTGCGCCGCGGGCACCATCCACACCAGACTCGCGCCCTTCGGTGTCGCCGAGCCGGTCCGCATGACGCCACCGAGCGCCTGCGCCCGCCGCTGAGCGTTGCGCAGCCCGCTCGCCACCCCCGCGGCCGGCGGGATCCCGACGCCGTCGTCGCTCACCCGCAGCATGAACCACGCGGCCGACGCGGTCAGCTCGACCTGTGCTGCCGAAGCATGGGCGTGCCGCGCGATGTTGGAGAGCGCCTCACGCAGCACCAGGAGCACCTCGTCGCAGACGGCCTCGGTGAGGGTCGTGTCGACCGGTCCGCTGACGCGGAGCGCGGGTCGGAAGCCGAGCACGACGACGTACTCCTCCACCAGCGCGCGGGCCGCCGTCGACAGCGAGCCGTCGAGGCCGCGGCCCAGCTCGAAGATCGTGGCACGCAGGTCGCGGATGCTGGTGTCGAGGTCGCGGACGCTGGCGGCGATGGCGGCCTCCATCATCTCAGGGCCTCCCCCGCGGGCCGCCTGCAGCTGCATGCCGGTCGCGTAGAGCCGCTGGATGACGAGGTCGTGCAGGTCCCGGGCGATCCGGTCGCGGTCGGCGGCGATCAGGAGCTCATGCCGCTCGTCGATCGCCTCGGCTCGGTCCAGCGCGAGGCTGACCTGGCCGGCGAACGTCGAGAGCAGATGCCGCTCCAGGCCTCCGAGCGCCGAGGAGATGCCAGGCTGCTCGACGAGCAGAACGCCGGGCGGCGCGAGCTGTGTCTGCAGAGGAAGGAGCAGCGACTCCAGCCCGGCGACGCGCTGGGCGCAGCGCAGCTGGCCGGCGTCGCCCGCCGCGGCGATCTCCTCGCGCAGCGCGACAGCGGCGGCGAGCACCTCGGCCTCGTCGTCGTCATCCGCACCCTCGAACTCGGCCAGATGCCACCGTTCCTCGCCCCGGCCGTCGTCGAGGAACAGCGCGACCCGACGGGCGCCCGCCACCGTCCGCACGCCGGAGACCAGCTGGGCGCGGGCGTCCTCGGGGCGCATGGTCGGTGCGAGAGCGGCGGCGACCTTGACGGTGCCTTCGAGCCACCGGCGGCGGCGCTCGCTCTCGTCGTAGGCCAGCGCGTTGCCCACGAGCGGAGCCGCGAGGGTGGCGAGCCGCTCGAGGAGTGCGCGGTCCTCACCGTCGATCGGTGCGCATGGGCGGGCCACCGTGAGCCGCCCGAGCACCGCGCCGTGCGCGTGCAGATCCAGGACGAGGCTCTCCGCATCGTCGGCCGGCACAGCTCCGTCCTCGACGCGATGCACCGGCGAGTCCTCCGCACTCATCTCGACGGCGGCGTACGGCGCCTCTGCGAGCGCACGCGCGACCGACGCGGTGCGTCGCAGCGTCTCGTCGAGGTCCGGGGCGGACCCGATCAGGTCGATCGCGTCCAGCAGCGCATGGGATCTGGTGACGTCGTCGGGCAGGGTCCTCACTGCGGCCCGGTGACGTCCCTGCACCGGACCACCCTAGGTGGCCGATGGGGTCCCCGGGACCCCCTCAGGGACGGTCCGACCGGACGGCGGCCCAAGTGACCCGGATGGGCCACGTGATCGAGGACCGCCCGTCTGTCGGCGCGCGGACGTACCCTGACCGCATGTGTCGCAACATCCGCCCGCTCCACAACTTCGAGCCGCCGGCGACCGAGGACGAGGTGACCGCCGCGGCGCTGCAGTTCGTGCGCAAGGTGGCCGGCACGACGAAGCCGTCCCTGGCGAACCAGGCGGCGTTCGACCGCGCCGTCGCCGAGATCGCACACGCGACCAGACACCTGCTCGACGACCTGGTCACCACCGCCCCACCCAAGGACCGCGACGTCGAGGCGGCCAAGAGACGCGCCCGCGCCGAGGCTCGGTATGCCGGCTGACGCCGCGCTCGCCCTGCTCCGCGGGCGACCGCTCGTCGTGCTGACGGGGGCCGGGCTCTCGACCGACTCGGGCATCCCGGACTACCGCGGTCCGGGCGCGCCTGATCGGACTCCGATGACCTACCAGGAGTTCGTCTCGGGCGAGGAGGCGCAGCGGCGCTATTGGGCGCGGAGCCACCTCGGCTGGGGACGGATGCGCGCGGCGACGCCGAATGCCGGTCACCACGCGCTCGCGGCACTCGACCCGACGCTGCTGATCACGCAGAACGTCGACGGCCTTCACGAGCAGGCCGGCAGCCGCGATGTCGTCGCGCTCCACGGCCGCATCTCCGACGTGGTGTGCCTCGCGTGTCGCCGTGTGAGCTCCCGGGCCGACCTCCAGCGCCGGCTCGATGAGCTCAACCCCGACTGGGCCGCCGCGCACGCCGATGTCGCGGTGCGTCCCGACGGCGACGTCGACCTCGAGACGACCGACGGCTTCGTCGTTCCGGCGTGCCAGAAGTGCGGCGGCGTGCTCAAGCCCGACGTCGTGTTCTTCGGCGAGAACGTGCCCCGCGACCGGGTGGAGGCGTGCTACGCCGCCGTCGATGCCCTCGCCGGCGAGGGCGCACTGCTCGTGGCCGGGTCCAGCCTGACCGTGATGAGCGGACTGAGGTTCGCCCGCCGCGCGGCCCGCAACGGCACGCCCATCGTCATCGTCAACCGCGGCGCCACGCGAGGCGACGACCTGGCGACGTACAAGGTCGACGCCGGGTGCAGCGAGTTCCTGACCGAGCTGGCAAGGGAGGCTAGGGCAGTCGCATGAAGGCCTGCGCGTCGCGCAGGTCGCCGAGCAGGTCGACGAGCTCGTGCATGCCCTGGTTCTCCGGCAGCAGGTCCACGTCGGTGAGGCGCTGCGCCGCCATCTCCATCGGCAGGCGCGCGCCGAGGTGCAAGGCGTAGACCGCCTCACCTCGCAACCGGTCGACGGACAGGACGACGGCGGCGTGGAACTCGCCGTCCCTGTCGGTCACGAGGACGTCCTGGCCCTCGATGAGCCCGGCCTCGAGGCCGGTGGACTCGTGGGAGACGACGAGCGGTCCTGGACCCGAGACCAGTTCCGCCGCCGACATGTCGACCCCGAACAGCTCCATCTGGCTTCCCTCCCCCCGGCCGCCTGGCCCCGCGGCTGCTGCCACGCCACCGGACGGCTGTCACGCAAGGAAGCCAGGCCATCACGAAACGGCGGCCCCGGGCTCGGATTCACCGGCCCTATGCCGAACTGTGGGGATCCCGTTGATGAAGGGCGCCGCGATGAAGGCGCCGCGATCAGAGGCGCCGGACGAAGATGTGCTCGGCCGCCTCGGGGACGATCTCAGCGCTCTCGCCGCCTGAGCCCACCAGCACGCCCTCGGTGGTGGCGACCACGGTGACGGATTTGTCCGGCAGGGCGCCGACCCGGCGCAGAGCGCTCATCAGCGTCTCGTCCTTCTGCATCTCCTCGGAGATGCGGCGCACCAGCACGGTGCCCTTCTCGAGGGTCGCGACCTTGGCGAGCGACTCGACGCCGTCCATGAAGTCCTCGCCGAGCATGTCGGCGCCGAGCTCGTCGAGGCCGGGGATCGGGTTGCCGTACGGCGACTCCGTCGGGTGGCCGAGCAGCTCCATCAGGCGCTTCTCGACGGTCTCCGACATGACGTGCTCCCAGCGGCACGCCTCCTCGTGGACCAGCTCCCAGTCGAGCCCGATGACGTCGGTCAGCAGCCGCTCAGCGAGCCGGTGCTTGCGCATGACGCGGGTGGCCAGGCGGTGACCCTCGTCGGTGAGCTCCAGGTGGCGGTCGCCCTCCACGGTGAGCAGCCCGTCCCGCTCCATCCGAGCCACGGTCTGCGAGACGGTGGGCCCGCTCTGGTGCAGCCGCTCGGCGATGCGAGCCCGCAGCGGCACGATGCCCTCCTCGACCAGCTCATAGATGGTCCGCAGGTACATCTCGGTGGTGTCGATCAGGTCGCTCACCGTCCCATTCTAGGGTTGTGGGGTGACCGCTTCCTCCGCCGCGCCCTGGTGGCGCCACGCCGTGACCTACCAGGTCTACCCACGCAGCTTCGCCGACGGGAACGGCGATGGGATCGGGGACCTTCCGGGCATCACGTCGCGGCTGCCCTACCTGCGCGACCTCGGCGTCGACGCTCTCTGGGTCTGCCCGTTCTACACCTCTCCGCAGAAGGACCACGGGTACGACGTCGCCGACTACCGCGACATCGACCCGCTGTTCGGCACGCTCGCCGACGCCGACGCGCTGATCGCGCGCGCCCACGAGCTCGGACTGCGGCTGATCGTCGACCTCGTCCCCAACCACACCTCGAGCGAGCACGCCTGGTTCCAGGAGGCGCTGGCCGCGGCGCCCGGCTCCCCCGAGCGGGCCCGCTACCTCTTCCGGGACGGGCGCGGTCCGAACGGAAACGAGCCGCCCAACAACTGGCGGTCGGTCTTCGGCGGTCCCGCGTGGACGAGGGTCCCCGACGGACAGTGGTACCTCCACCTCTTCGACAGCTCCCAGCCCGACCTCGACTGGCGCAACCCCGAGGTCGGCGACATGTTCGAGGACGTGCTGCGCTTCTGGCTCGACCGTGGCGCGGACGGCTTCCGCATCGACGTCGCGCACGGCCTCCTGAAGGACGAGACGCTGCGCGACCAGATCGTCCCGGAGGGCCTCGACCCCTCCTCGGAGGCCAAGTCGATGATCGAGCTCTCGCTCACCGACGAGCCGATGTGGGACCAGCCGGAGGTGCATGACGTCTACCGCCGCTGGCGCCGCGTGCTCGAGGAGTATCCGGGCGACCGCATGCTCGTCGCCGAGGCCTGGACCCAGACGGCCGTCTCGCTCGCGCGCTACGTCCGCCCCGACGAGATGCATCAGGCCTTCAACTTCGCCTGGCTGCTGGCGCCCTGGTCGGCCAAGGCGTTCGCCGAGGTCATCACCGGCACCCTCGAGGAGCTCTCCGACGTCAAGGCGTCGCCGACCTGGGTGCTCAGCAACCACGATGTCGTCCGGCACACCACGCGGTACGGCGGCGGGCAGCTCGGCATCACCCGCGGGCGTGCGGCCACCGTGACGATGCTGGCGCTGCCCGGGTCGGCGTACGTCTATCAGGGCGAGGAGCTCGGCCTCGAGCAGGTGGAGGTCGCACCCGACGACCGGCAGGACCCGACCTGGCTGCGCACCCGCGGCACCGCTCGGCCCGAGGAGGGCCGCGACGGCTGCCGCATCCCGATGCCGTGGAGGGGCTCGGAGCCGCCGTACGGCTTCAGCCCCGGTCCCGGACAGCCCTGGCTCCCCCAGCCCGCCGACTGGGCGTCGGTCACCGTCGAGGCCGAGACCGGCGACCCGGACTCGGTCCTCGAGCTCTACCGGCGCGCGCTAACCGCCCGTCGGACGTACGCCGGCCCCGAGCGCGGCGACACCGTCGAGCTGCTCGACCTGGGCGAGGACGTCCTGGCCTTCCGCCGCGACGGCCTCACGGTCGTCCTCAACTGCGGCGAGACGCCCGTCGACCTCCCGTCCGGCGAGGTCGTGCTCTCCAGCGACCCGCTCGAGGGCCGGTCACTGCCGCCCAACACGTCCGCCTGGCTGGTCTGAGCTGGGCGCCCGAGGTAGTTCGGGACGTTTCCCACGGTCTACTGGCCGGTAACGGTCGGAAACGTCCCGAACTGATATGGCGGTCCTGGTTGTCAAGAGGGCATGGTGGAGCGCCGCCCTGCTGGGTTGCGGGACGGCGCTCCACGTTCGTCGTCGGATCTGGTGACGGGGCGTGTCGTTGCGACGCGTGTCGAGACTGATATGCGCGGGTTGGCTACCGCATGACGGGGCGTTCGGCTGGAGCGATGGTCGGTTGTCTAACCTCGAGCGTGGCCCTGGCGGGGGTTGCTCATAGTGCGGGCCCGAGTCGTGCTCCATGCGCTGCCGCGTCACCGTCTGCGACGACGAGCTCGGGGGGCGACTTTTCAGTCGTTCATGACGGCGAGGGACCAGCACCAGCCGGCCAGTTCGCGGGCGATGGCGGTGTTGGCGATGGTGGCCTTCTTGCTGCGGGCGTCGAAGACTGCCCAGCGGTGGTGGAGGCGGCGGTTGCCGGCATCGCCACGTCGGGCCGCGGCTGGAGTCGAGGCCGCCCACCGCTGACGCATCGTCTTGGTCGTGACGTACCGCTTGCGGTGGTGCCAGGCTGCCTCGATGAGCAGCCGTCGCACGTGGCCGTTGCCGGCCCGGGTGATCGAGCCCTGGCTGCGGGACTCACCGCTGGAGTGCTCACTGGGGACCAGACCCACGAAGCAGCCGATGCTGGCACCGGTGAACCGCGACCAGTCACCGATCTCGACCGCGAGGGCGAACGCGGTCAGCGTGGAGACGCCCCGCAGGCAGGCCAACCGGCGCACCAGCGCGGTGAACTCTGAGTCCGCCGCCATCGCGGCGATCTGCTCGTCGAGCCGGTCCCGACGCGCCGAGACCTCCACGACCGTCTCATAACAGCCCTCGAAGGCCAGCCGGGTGCCGACCTGCTCGAAACGCTGGGCCCGCAGCCAGGCGTCGTGCCGCTGGGTCCAGGGCTTGCCGTCGTAGTAGACGATCCCGTGGCGCAACAGCAGCTTGGAGAGCCGGTGTCGGGCCCTGGTCAGGTCCCCGCGGGTGTCCTCGCGGGCGCGGACCAGATCCCGGGCCGCCTCCTGCCCGACCGTGGGCACCGCGACCGGCACCAGGTCATCAAGCCGCAAGAGCCGGGCCAACAGATCCGCGTCGCGAGCATCGGTCTTGACCCGGTCCCCCGGTGGCCGGGTCATCTTCGAGGGCGCCGCGACCACACACCGGATCCCCGCCGCGTCCAAGTGCCGATACAGCCCGAACCCGGTCGGGCCGGCCTCATAGGCCACCGCCACCGGACCTGGCAGGTCCCGCACCCACCCGGTGATGTCCTCACAGGACGGAGTCAGACGCGATCTGAACAACTCGCCCGTGACGCCATCGATCGCTGAGGCAACGACCGACCTGGCGTGCACGTCGAGCCCAACACTCGTACGCTCGGTGAACACCGGGGCCCTCCCACAATTGTCGGATAGGCCGAGCAGGCAGCCCCTGCTCGGTAACCCACGAATCTTGTGAGCGAGGCCCCGGCCCGCAACCCCCAAGACACTGAATCGCGGTGAGCAGCCTTGGCCCAGACCCCGGCGATCCCTCGCTCCCAGCCGCCCCTGCTGGGGGCCCGCCAGCGTGTCAACGTGGAGCACGCGCAGCGAAGCGAGCATGAACGACGTTGACACCCAGGGCCACCAGCAGAGACTCCAACAGCGAGGGAAGCCTCACAACCGCAGGCTCACTCCATACCGTCTACCCCAGCCGGTCAGTCAAGCGACTGGTTGTAGTGCCCCAGCTGCCGGGCGAAGGCGTCCAGCTCGGCGACGCTCCAGTCGCCCAGCCGCTCGTCGAGGCAGGCGCGTCGCTTCTCGTCGACCTCGGCGAGGCGGCGTATGGCCTCCTCGCTGGCCGACACCAGCGTGGCGCGCCCGTCGGCAGGATCAGGGGTCCGCTCGATCAGGCCCAGCTCCCCCAGGTGCTGGAGCTGGCGGCTCAGCGAGCCCTTGTCCGTCCCGAACGCCTCGACGATCGCGGAGGCGCGCACGGGACCGTTCTCGGCGAGCCAGCGGAGCATGAGGTACGACGCTCCCTGCAGGTCAGTGTGGACGGCATGCGCGCGCTCGGCGATGGCACGCTTGAGGCGCCGGACGAGCACGCCGATCTCGTCCTCGATCGAGCGCAGGGCCTCGGTGCGGGTCATGCCGGTCATCGCCGACCGATCCCTCCGGCCTCGAGCTCGGCAGCGAGGTCCATGTTCACCTCGGGCTCCTCGATCATGTCGAGGGTGGTCCGCAGCCGGTTCTCCTTGATGAGGGAGACCGTCACCAGGGCCAGGACTGCGCACGGCACTGTGAACAGGAAGATCTGGCCGGTGGCGTCACCGAAGGCGGCCTCGAAGAGCCCGCGCAGCGGCGCCGGCAGCGAGCTCACGCTCGGCAGCCCGCCACCGGAGAGCCCCTGCGCCTGCTGCACGGTGACCTTGCCAGTCCGGACCAGCGCGCCGATGCCGTCGGTGACCTGCACGGTGATCTTGTGGGAGAGGACCGCACCGAACGCGCTGACGCCGATCGCGCCGCCGAGCGTCCTGAAGAACGCGACCACCGAGCTGGCGGCGCCGATGTTGGCCTGGTCGACGTTGTTCTGGACCGAGAGGACGAGGTTCTGCATGGTGGCGCCGAGGCCGGAGCCGAGGACGAACATGTAGGCGCCGATCAGCCACAGCGACGTCGAGTGGTCGATCGTCGCGAGCAGCGCCGCGCTGACGACGACGGCGGCCATGCCACCGACGAGCCAGATCTTCCAGCGGCCGGTGCCGCTGATCATGCGGCCGGAGATGATGCTGACGATCATCAGGCCGACCACCATCGACAGCGACATCAGGCCGGCGTTGGTCGGGCTCATGCCGCGCGCGTCCTGGAAGTACTCCGAGAGGAACGTGGTCGCCGTCAGCATCACGACGCCGACCAGCACGGCGGCGATCGTGGCGAGGGTGATGGTGCGGTCCTTGAAGAGCTGCAGCGGGATGATCGGCTCGGCCGCGACCTTGCCCTCGACGAGGACGGCGAGCGCGAGCAGGACGAGGCCCCCGACGAGCATCGCGGCGGACGTCGCCGAGACCCAGTCGAACTGCTGGCCGGCGAGCGAGACCCAGATGAGAAGCACGCTGACGCCGCCCATGATGAGGAGCGAGCCGAGGTAGTCGATCTTGACCGCGCGCTTCGTGGTCGGCAGGTGCAGGGTGAACTGCAGGACGATGAACGCGAGGATCGCGAACGGCAGGCCGACGTAGAAGCAGCCACGCCAGCCGAGCGGGCTGTCCACGATCACACCGCCGACGAGCGGGCCGATCAGGGTCGCGAGACCGAATGCCGCGCCGATGTAGCCGGAGTAGCGGCCGCGCTCACGCGGCGAGACCATCGAGCCGATGATGATCTGGATCAGTGCCATGACGCCGCCCACCCCGAGGCCGGTGACGACGCGAGCGCCGATCAGCCACGTCATCGACGGGGCCATGCCGGCCAACGCCGAGCCGGACACGTAGACCACCAGAGCGATCTGCATGAGCAGCTTCTTGGAGAACTGGTCGGCGAGCTTGCCCCAGATCGGGGTGGTCGCCGTCATGGCCAGCATGGTGGCGACGAGGACCCAGGTGTAGCCGGTCTGCGAGCCGTGCAGGTCGTGCACGATCGTCGGGAGCGCGTTGGTCACGACGGTGCTCGAGAGGATGGCGACGAACATCGCGATGAGGAGCCCCGAGAGTGCTCGGAGGATCTCCTGATGGGTCATGGGCTCCGCCGAGCTGTCGGCGGGGGCGAGGACGTCCTGGGGCATGCTTCTCGATTCGTGACGTGCGGACGGGCGAGGATTCGACGAGTAAAAGGTTGCTTATGACAACTATATTCCCGGTTGGTTGACATCAGCAACTTCTTTCGCGGATGACCCGGCCCACACATGCAGCGACCCGCAGACGTGGCGCCTCTGCGAGGCACCGCACCGGGGGACGTGGTCCCGGTCGTCTGCGGGTCGGGTAGCTGCTTGGAATTCGCCAGCAGCCGGCGGGGGTGTCTCAACCCCGGCGTCCCTGCTGGGGGCTGCTAGCGGGCAGCCACCTCACGCGTCCAAGAATCGATCATTCCTCGGATCACCTCCTTTCCCGTGTACGACGACCGTACGTCGCCCTCGCTCGTCGCTCAACGGGTTTTCCGCAGCAGCTCTCGCGGCCGGACGTCCTGCGAGTTGGTCGTCATAGCAGCCGGTCCGTATGACGTCCGCAACGTCCTGCGAGTCGGTCGTCAGAGCAGCCGGTCCGCATGACGTCCGCGGGTCAGACGACCCGGCGGCGTCAGGCGACCTGCTCGTCCTCGATCGGCGCCGCGAACTGCGACTGGTAGAGCCGTGCGTACGCTCCGCCGGCCGCCAGCAGCTGCTCGTGGTCGCCCTGCTCGACGATCGACCCGCTCTCCATCACGAGGATGAGGTCGGCGTCGCGGATGGTCGAGAGCCGGTGCGCGATCACGAACGACGTCCGGTCGGTGCGCAGCGCTGCCATGGCCTGCTGGAGCAGGAGCTCGGTCCGGGTGTCGACCGACGACGTCGCCTCGTCGAGGATCAGCAGCGACGGCTCGGCCAGGAAGGCCCGGCAGATCGTCAGCAGCTGCCGCTCCCCCGCCGACAGCGAACCGCCCTCGGCGTCGACCACGGTGTCGTAGCCGTCCGGCAGGGTGTGGACGAAGCGGTCCACGAACGTCGCCCGAGCCGCCGCGAGCAGCTCCTCCTCGGTCGCGTCGGGGCGCCCATAGAGGAGGTTGTCGCGGATCGTGCCCTCGAAGAGCCACGTGTCCTGCAGCACCATGCCGGTCTGGCCGCGCAGCTGCGCCCGGGGGATCTCGGTGATGTCGACGCCGTCGAGGGTGATCCGCCCGCCGTCGAGCTCGTAGAAGCGCATGATCAGGTTGACCAGGGTCGTCTTGCCGGCGCCCGTGGGGCCGACGATGGCCACCGTCTGACCCGGCTGTGCCACGAGTGAGAGGTCCTCGATGAGGGGCACGTCGGGATCGTAGGAGAAGGACACGTGCTCGAAGCGCACCTCCCCGCTGTGCCGTCCCTCAGGCACGTCGGGCAGCGTGCCGTGCCGCTCCGGGACCTGCTCGGGGGCGTCGAGCAGCTCGAAGACGCGCTCGGCGCTCGCGACACCGGACTGGAGCAGGTTCATCATCGAGGCGACCTGGGTGAGCGGCATGTTGAACTGCCGGGAGTATTGGATGAAGGCCTGCACGTCACCGATCGTCAGCGCGCCGTGGGCCACCCGCAGGCCGCCGACGACGGCGACGGCGATGAAGTTGAGGTTGCCGATGAACATCATCACCGGCATCACCAGGCCGCTGAGGAACTGCGCCTTGAAGCCGGCGTCGTGCAGGGCGTCGTTGCGCTCGGCGAAGGCCGCCTCGGCGTCGGCCTGGCGACCGAAGACGCGCACGAGCTCGTGGCCCGAGAACGTCTCCTCGATGTGGGCGTTGAGGTGCCCGGTCGAGCGCCACTGGTTGATGAACTGCCCCTGCGACCGCTTCATGACGGCGCGCGCGACCAGCATCGAGATCGGCACCGAGACCAGCGCGATGAGCGCGAGCAGCGGGCTGATCCAGAACATCATCGCGAGGATCGTGACGACGCTGACCGCCGAGGTGAGCAGCTGCGACATCGTCTGGCTGAGCGACTGGCTGATGTTGTCGATGTCGTTGGTGACGCGGGACAGGATCTCGCCGCGCGGCTGGGAGTCGAAGTACTCCAGCGGCAGGGCGTTGACCTTGCTCTCGACATCGGCGCGCAGGTCCCGCACCGTCCGGTTGACCAGGCCGTTGAGCATGAGGCCCTGGAGGAAGGAGAACAGGTTGGAGCACGCATAGAGCCCCAGCACGAACAGCAGGATCGCGGCGACCGCGCCGAAGTCGACGCCATGGCCGGGCACCACGTGGTCGACGCCGGCGATGACGTCGGCCAACCGGTCCTGGCCGTGCGCGCGCAGACCCGCGACGTACTGCTCCACCGTGACGTCAGCCGGCAGCTGGCGACCGATGGAGCCGGCGACGATCCGGTCGGTCGCGTGACCGAGGAAGCGCGGCGCCAGCGCGTTGAGCACCACGCTCGTCACCGCGAGGACGAGCAGCCCGGCCAGCTTGACCCGCTGGGGCGCGAGCCGGCCGAGCAGGCGCTTGGCCGACGGCCAGAAGGTCGTGGCCTTCTGCCCGACCATGCCGCCCGGTCCGCGGCCCGGGCCACCGGTCATCTGGATGCGCTCGGTCGCCTTCATCTGCTGGCCCTGCTTGGGAGCCGACGTCTGTGTGGTCGTCATCAGGCCGCCTCCTCCGCGCTCAGCTGCGAGGCGACGATCTCCTGGTACGTCGCATTGCCCGCCAGCAGCTCGGCATGGGTGCCGCGGCCGACGATCCGCCCGTCGTCGAGCACGAGGATGACGTCGGCGTCGCGGATGGTGGAGACTCGTTGGGCGACGATGACCACGGTCGCGTCCGTGGTCTCCGGACGCAGCGCGGCGCGCAGCCGGGCGTCCGTGGCGAGGTCGAGCGCCGAGAACGAGTCGTCGAAGAGGTAGATCTCCGGGCGCCGGACGAGAGCCCGCGCGATCGCGAGACGCTGCCGCTGCCCGCCGGAGAAGTTGCTGCCGCCCTGGACCACCGGCGCGTCCAGCCCGCTGTCACCCTCGTGCCCGAGCGCCCTGACGAAGTCGGCCGCCTGGGCGACCTCGAGGGCGTGCCACATCTCCTTGTCGGTGGCGTCGTCCTTGCCGTAGCGCAGGTTGGACCGGATCGTGCCGGAGAAGAGGAACGCCTTCTGCGGCACGAGCCCGAGTCGGGCACCGAGCGCGTCGGGAGCCCAGGCGCGCACGTCGACGCCGTCCACGAGGACGCGGCCGGCGGTCGCGTCGAAGAGTCGCGGCACCAGGTTGAGGAGGGTCGACTTGCCCGCGCCGGTGGATCCGACCACCGCGATCGTCTGCCCGCGGTGCGCGGAGAGGCTGATGTCGGCGAGGACCGGCTGCTCGGCGCCCGGGTAGGTGAAGCCCACGCCGTCGAGGACGAGCTCTCCGCGGATCGCGGAGGTCGTCACGCCGTGGGCAGGAGCGACGATCGACGGCTCCGTCGTGAGCACCTCGTGGATGCGATCGGCGCAGACCGACGAGCGCGGCACCTGCATGAAGACGAACGTCCCCATCATCACGCTCATCATCACCTGCATCAGATAGGCGAGGAACGCGGTCAGAGCCCCCACCTGCATCTGGCCCGAGTCGACGAGGTGGCCACCGAACCAGATCACGGCGACGGACGCGGTGTTGACGATCATGATCATCAGCGGGAAGAACGTCATCAGCCACCGGCCGGCACGCAGTGAGACGTCGGTGAGCTCGTCGTTGGCAGCGCCGAAGCGCGCCCGCTCCTCGGGCTCACGGACGAAGGCGCGGACCACACGGATCCCGGTGATCTGCTCGCGCAGGACGCGGTTGACGTTGTCGAGGCGCGCCTGCAGGCGCTTGAAGTTGGGGATCATCCGGCTCGCGATGATGCCGACAGTGAGGAGGAGGGCGGGGATGAGCACGGCGAAGATCCAGGCCAGGTGAGTGTCCTGGTGCAGTGCCATGAAGACCGCGCCGACCATCATGATCGGGATCTGCACCGCCATGCCGCAGAGCATGTAGGCGAGCAGCTGGACCTGCTGGGCGTCGTTCGTCGTGCGGGTGATGAGGCTCGGGGCGCCGAACCGGCCGACCTCGAAGGCGCCGAAGCCGCCCACCCGACCGAACAGTGTCCGGCGCAGGTCGCGCCCGAAGCCCATCGACGACTTCGACGCGAAGTAGGACGCCGTGACCGAGCAGGCGATCTGGGCGATGCTCACGACGAGCATCAGGGCGCCCGTCCGCAGGATGTAGCCGGTGTCGCCGGTGACCACGCCCTGGTCGATGATGTCGGCGTTGAGGCTGGGCAGGTAGAGCATTGCCCCGGTGCTCACGAACTGGAGCGCGACGATGATGGCGAGCCAGGAGCGATAGGGACTCAGGTAGGTCCGCAGGATCCGCAGCAGCACGTCAGTCTCCCTTTCTGAGCATCCCGTGCAGGAGGGTGTCGACGATCTGCTCGGGTGTGAGCACCTGACCGTCGGCGATCTGCTCGTTGCTGCCTGCGAAGGTGAGCAGGCGAAGCGTGTGGACGAGCATGGCGGGCTCCACCGACAGTTCCGCCGCGTTCGGCTCCACGAGCTCGACGAGCGCCTCCCGGATCGCCGCCATCTCGGCGCGCCTGCTCTCGGTGTGGGCGTGCTTGGGCGGCCCCATCTCGCCCATCGCGCGCATCAGCCCGAACACGGCCCGGAAGCGCTGCTGCAGGATGCTCGTCATCTTCAGCAGCTTCTCGCGCAGCGGCTCGGCTGGGTCGACCTCGGCGATCCTGGCCGCGACCTGGCCCGGAGCGAAGGCGCGGGCGACTGCGGCGTCGATGAGCTCCTCCTTGGAGTCGAAGACGCGGAAGATCGTGCCCTCCGCGACTCCGGCCGCCTCGGCGATGAGTCGGGTCGTGACCGCACGGCCATGGACATAGAGCAGCGGCAGGGTCGCCGAGATGAGTGCCTCGCGGCGCTCCTCAGGGGTGAGCGGTCGTGCCCGCTCGCGTCGTGCCTCCACAGGCATGACTGTAGATGAGTGAGCACTCACTCACAACTTGAGTTCCCCTACGGCGCCAGCCGCTCGACGGCCCAGCCGGAGTCGGTACGCCGGTAGACCAGCCGATCGTGCATGCGTCCCGTCCGTCCCTGCCAGAACTCCACGCGCTCCGGACGGACCCGGAAGCCGCCCCACTCCTCCGGCACCGGCACGTCGCCGCCGTCGAAGCGGGCCTCGACCGCGGCGTACGCCTCGTCGAGCTCGCCACGGCCGCTGACCACCGCCGACTGGTGCGAGGCCCACGCGCCGAGCTGGGAGCCCCGCGGCCTGCTGGCGAAGTATGCCGCCACCTGCGCGCGGGGGAGCTGCTCGGCGTGACCCTCGACCCGGACCTGGCGCTCGAGCGGGTGCCACGGGAAGAGCAGCGCGCATCGGGGGTTGGCCGCCAGCTCGTGCCCCTTGCGCGAGGTCAGGTTGGTGTAGAAGACGAAGCCGTCCGGCGAGACGCCCTTGAGCAACACGAAGCGTGCCGACGGAACACCGTCGAGGTCGGCCGTGGCCACCGCCATCGCGTTCGGCTCATGCAGGCCTGCAGCGATCGCGTCGGCATACCAGCGCTCGAACATCACGATCGGGTCGTCGGCCAGGTCCGCCTCGGACAGCCCGCCCCGGGCGTAGTCCTCGCGTCGGGCGGCCAGATCCTCGGAGGTCATGACCCGCACCCTAGTGGCGTCTCTCACAACGCCGATGTCGGAGGGCTGGTGCAGAATGCCGGAGGACCTTTAGCTGGAGGAGCTGGCATGACTGAGGTACACCACGGCCTCGAGGGCGTCGTCGCGTTCGAGACCCAGATCGCCGAGCCCGACAAGGAGGGCTCGGCGCTGCGCTACCGCGGGGTCGACATCGAGGAGCTCGTCGGGCGCGTCCCGTTCGAGAACGTGTGGGGCCTGTTGATCGACGGCAGCTACTCCCCCGGCCTTCCGCCGGCCGAGGCCTACAACCTGCCGGTGCACACCGGCGACGTCCGTGTCGACGTCCAGGCGGCGATCGCGATGCTCGCGCCGGCCTTCGGCTTCGGGCAGACCTACGACATCAGCGACGAGCAGGCGCGGGCCGACCTGGCGCGGGTCGCGGTCATGGTGCTGTCGTATGCCGGACAGTCGGCCCGCGACATCCACCTCCCTGTCGTGCCGCAGAGGGTCGTCGATGAAGGCACCACGCTGGCCGAGAAGTTCCTCATCCGCTGGCGCGGCGAGGCGGACCCGAAGCATGCCCACGCGATCGACGCCTACTGGTCCTCGGCCGCCGAGCACGGCATGAACGCCTCCACCTTCACCGCCCGTGTGATCACCTCCACCGGCGCCGACGTCGCCGCCGCGTTCTCGGGTGCCATCGGCGCCATGAGCGGCCCCCTGCACGGCGGCGCCCCCTCGCGTGTGCTCGGCATGATCGAGGAGGTCGAGAAGTCGGGTGACGCACAGGCCTACGTGAAGGGTCTGCTCGACTCCGGTGAGCGGCTGATGGGCTTCGGCCACCGCGTCTACCGCGCCGAGGACCCGCGCGCCCGCGTGCTGCGCCGCACCGCCCGTGAGCTCGGCGCGCCGCGCTACGAGGTGGCCGAGGCGCTCGAGAAGGCCGCTCTGGCCGAGCTGCGCGAGCGACGCCCCGACCGCGTGCTCGAGACCAACGTCGAGTTCTGGGCCGCCATCGTGCTCGACTTCGCCCAGGTCCCGGCGCACATGTTCACCTCGATGTTCACCTGCGCCCGCACCGGCGGCTGGTCGGCCCACATCCTGGAGCAGAAGACGACCGGCCGCCTCATCCGCCCCTCGGCGATCTACACCGGCCCGGCGACGCGCCCGGCCAGCTCGGTCGAGGGCTGGGACTCCGCCTGGGGCTGACGCCGCCGCCGGGTCAGAGCCGCTTGCCGTAGCAGCGGTTGAGCTCGGACCCGGCGTAGTGGCCGAACCCCTCGATCGGCTCGTAGCCCGAGGCCTCGTAGAGCGCGATGGCCTCCTGCTGCGCCGCTCCGGTCGAGAGGATGAGCGCCTCGACACCGGCCTGTGCCGCGGTCGACTCGAGGTGCGCCAGCATGCGACGTGCGAGGCCGCGGCGCTGTGCCTCGGGGACGACGTACATCCGCTTGATCTCGGCGGTGCTGGACGTGCCGAGCCGCTCCTCCCCCACCACGCGCCAGGCCCCCATCGCCACGGGCGCGTCGTCGAGATAGCCGACGTAGAACGCACCGGCAGGCGGCTCGAAGTGGGCCGGGTCGGTGGGGTCGTCGTCGGGAGTGCCGTACCGCTCCACGTAGAACTCCTGCACACGCGCGACGAGGGCTCCGACGACAGGGTCGTCGTAGGCGACGCGGCGGACCTGCACGTGGACTCCTCACAGGGGCGCGGATGGGCCTTGCGAGAATACGTCCATGGCGCTGCGCATCCCCGACGACCTCCTCCCCGCGGACGGACGCTTCGGCTCCGGCCCCTCGAAGGTGCCCGCCGGGCGTCTGGACGCACTGGCGGGCAGCGGCGCCGCCCTCATGGGCACCTCGCACCGGCAGACGCCGGTCAAGCAGCTCGTCCGCCGCGTCGTGGACGGGGTCGGCGAGCTCTTCTCGCTCCCAGAGGGCTACGAGGTGGCCATCGGCAACGGCGGCTCCGCGGCGTTCTGGGACCTGGCGACCTACGCCCTGGTCGAGCATCGCAGCCAGCATGCGGTCTTCGGCGAGTTCGGCGCGAAGTTCGCCTCCGCCGCCCGCAAGGCGCCGTGGCTGGGAGAGCCGACGGTGCGGTCGGCGGAGCCCGGGTCCCTCGCATCGGCGACGGCCGAGGACGACGTGGACGCCTACACGTGGACCCACAACGAGACCTCGACAGGCGTCGTGGCACCCGTCGTGCGTCCCGCGGGCGCCCGGGCCGACCAGCTGGTGCTCGTCGACGCCACCTCGGCCGCCGGCGGGCTGCGGGTCGACCTGGCGGAGACGGATGCCTACTACTTCGCCCCGCAGAAGTCCTTCGCCTCCGACGGCGGCCTCTGGCTGACGACCCTGTCGCCGGCGGCGATCGAGCGCGCGGAGCGACTGGCCGCCTCGGACCGCTACATCCCGGCGTTCTTCGATCTGGTGGGAGCCCTCAAGAGCACCCGCCTGGACCAGACCTACAACACGCCCGCGGTCGCCACGCTCTTCCTCATGGCCGAGCAGCTCGACTGGATGCTCGCCGAAGGCGGCCTCGACGCGATGGCGAAGCGCACGGACGCGTCGGCCGAGCACCTCTACGGCTGGGCGGAGAGGTCGTCGTACGTCGTCCCCTTCGTGGCCGACCCCGCCCACCGCTCCCCCGTCGTCGCGACCGTCGAGCTGGACGCCTCGATCGACAAGGTGCGGGTGATGGACGAGCTGCGCGCCAACGGGATCGTCGACCTCGACGCCTACCGCGGTGTGGGGGCGAACCAGCTGCGGATCGCCATGTACCCCGCCGTGGACCCCGCCGACGTCGAGGCGCTCACGCACTGCATCGACTGGGTCGTCGAGCGCTTGTGAAGTCCACCGTGACCCCAGGTGTGCTCGAGCCTCGCGCTGGCTTCACAGGGCGAGCCGCTGCGCGATCAGGTCGTAGGTCGCGGCGTCGAACGCCACCATCCGCGCCTCAGCCACAGCTGACGAGGCCGAGCGGAAGACCTCGAGCGCCGCGTCGACGGCATCGTCCTTCGGCCAGCCGTAGACACCGGCGCTGACGAGCGGGAAGGCGACCGTGGCCGCCTCGAGCTCGTCGGCGACCTCCAGCGCGCGGCGGTAGCAGGAGGTGAGCTGGCGGCGGCTGCCACGGCCGTGGACGGGCCCGACGACATGGATGACCCAGCGGGCGTGCAGCTCGCCGGCAGTGGTCCAGCCGGCGTCACCGGTCGCCAGTCCACGCGGGAAGCGCCGGACGCAGTCCTCCAGCACGGCCGGGCCGCCTACCCGGTGGATCGCCCCGTCGACGCCTCCTCCGCCCCGCATGGCGTTGTCGGCGGCGTTGACGACCGCGTCGACCCGCTGCTCGGTGATGTCGCCCTGGACGACGGTGATGTCCATGCCCTCGCCTGCTTCAGTGCTGGTGCTCAGTCCGCCTCGTTCCGGATGAGCCGCAGTGTCGCACGCTCGAGGCCGATCTGGCGCTCGTCGGTGGTGCCGTAGGTGCGTGCGACCGCCGGCATGATCGTGCGGCCCTCCTCGAAGGCGGAGACGACCCGCGGGTCGACGTAGGACTTCCGGGCCAGGGTCGGGGTGTTGCCGAGGAAGTCGGCCACCTCACGCATTGTCGCCGTGACGATCCGGCGGCCTCGGGTGCGCGAGACCGTCCCGCCGGCCTCGCCGAGCCGCGACGCCAGGCCCGCCGCCGCGAGCACGGTGGCGTGCCAGGTCCGGAAGTCCTTGGCGGTCGCGTCGACGCCGGTCATCTCGCGCACATAGTCGTTGACCAGTGCCGGCAGCATCGCCCGCCACCGCCGGCCCACGAGGTAGGCGAGCAGGGTCCGGTCGCCCGACCGTCGGCGCCGCATCACCTCGATGGCCTCGGTGACCATCGCATCGTCGATCTCGATCCGGTGGTCCACTCCGGACTTGCCGGTGAACGTGAACACCAGCCGGTCCTGGAGCCGCCTGACGTGCTGACGCTGCAAGGTGGTGAGGCCGAAGCTGCCGTTGGTGTCGGCGTAGACGTCGTTGCCGATCCGGAAGTAGCCGATGTCGAGCAGCCGCACCGCACACGCGCAGGCACGTTCGAGCGGCATCCCCTCACTGCCGAGGTCGAGCAGAACTCGCTCGCGTGCCTTCATGAGGGCCTCTCCGAAGACCAGGACGCGGTCGAACTTCTCGGCGTCGCGCCGCGTGCGCCAGTCCGGGTGGTAGAGGTACTGCCGCCTTCCCGCGGCGTCGGTGCCGACGGCCTGCAGGTGGCCGTTCTCGTGCGGGGAGATCCACACGTCCTCCCAGGCCGGCGGGATCACGAGCTCCCGGATGCGCGCCACCTCTGTCTTCCCGAGGCGCTTCCCGTGCTCGTCGAGGTAGACGAAGCCCTTCCCGGCACGCCGGCGCGTCCAGCCTGGCTGCTCAGGGGAGGTACGACGCAGCCTGACCATGGCCGCTCGGTAGCCGCCGGGCAGGCGCGCCATTCCTGCTCTCAGCGCGACCGCAGGAAGCGCGCCTGCAGCCACACGACAGCTGCGACCATGGCACCGCCGAGCAGCCAGGGCCACCATTCGCGAGAGCCCTGGCTGCGCCCGTCGCCATGGTTCGAGGCAACCCGGGTGTCCGGGCTGGCGGACGGTTGCGCCGGCGTCGGCGAAGGCTCGGCGGAGGAGGCGCGGTCGCGCGAGCAGATGCCGGAGTCGGCCGAGCACAGGCCCGACTGCGGCAGCAGCAGGACGTCGGAGCCGACCCCCTCGCTGCTCACGTACAGCGCACCGTCGGCCGCGACCGCCAGTCCCTCTCCCTGCGGCTGAGCCGGGAGCGGCACCGAGGCCACCCGGCCGAAGTCGGGGAACGTGTACAGCACGGCGCCTGCATAGCCGCGGATGAGCGCGTGGTGGCCGTCGGGCAGCACCGTGCCGTCGGTCGCCATCGGCAGGAGGCCGTCGGCCACACGGACCAGGCGGTTGGCGTGATCCGCGTCGAGGAGAGGCGGCGCGGCATACACCGACCCGCCGAGGAAGCCTTTGGTGACCACGTAGAGCCGGCCGTCGGGCCCCGCCAGCAGCGTCTCGGCGTCGTGGGCCCCGTCGGGGTAGGTCAGCTCGTAGACCGGCCCGTCCGAGTGCCGGTCGCCGCGGCCGACCGGCACGTGCGTCACCTGGATCGAGTCGCGCGAGGACCGGTTGTCACCGATGTCGCCGACCCACACCTCACCCGGACCGTCGGGGGCGAGGGCCTCGACGTCGTGCGCGTGCCCGGACCAGGTCGTCACGCCGACCGTGCGGCCCCGGTCGTCGACCGTGAACACGCGGGCGCTGTCGCCGGAGTCGTTGGTCGTCACGAAGAGCCCGGTGCCGAGCGCGACGAGTCCGCTGGACTCGGTGATGCGCTGGTCCTGGAAGGAGAACACCACGCGTGCGTGGCCGCTCGGCGCGGCGGCGGCGCCCAGCAGGAAGGGAACGACCAGCAGTCCGAGCAGCACCGGGCCCAGCAGTGGCCGCGGCGATCTAGGCCATGCCCTGGGCACCCAGCAGCTCCCCGAGCTTCGGCCGCAGGCCCCAGGTGGTCACCAGGTCGTCGTACTCCTTGCGCACGGAGCCGCCCTTGACCGGGCCTCCGGTGCGGACTGCGCGGAGCATCGTGTTGCGGGGCGTGTGCTGGCTCTCGACGAACTGCACGACGTCGACGCGGTAGCCGGCGAGCCGCATCAGCGACGCGCGCAGCGCGTCGGTCAGGGTGTCGGCCAGACGCTCGCGGAGGATCCCGTGCCGGGTGAGCATCGCGTACGGCGCCGGGGTCGGCGCCTTGCGCAGTTGGGCCGCGATGTCGTGGTGGCAGCAGGGTGCGGCCAGCACGAGCGGCGCCTCCCACTCCACCGCTCGAGCGAGCGCGTCGTCGGTGGCCGTGTCGCAGGCGTGCAGGGCCAACACGACGTCAGGGTGCTGCTCGAGCCGCACCCCGGAGATCGTGCCGGCGACGAACTCGGCCTCGATGCCGAGCTCTCGCGCCACCGCGGTGTTGTGGTCGCGCGACTGCTCCTTGACGTCGACGCCCGTGACGACGACGGGCAGTCCTCGCACGCTCGTCAGGTAGCGCTGCGCCGCGAAGGTGAGATAGCCGTTGCCGCAGCCGAGGTCGACGATCCGCAGCGGCTCCTCGGCGCTGGGTCGGCGCAGGTGCCCCTTCTCGACCGCCTCGGAGACGGAGGCGTCGAGCAGGCGGAGGAACTCTTCGACCTGGCGATACTTCGCCTGCCGGCTCGGCTTGAGCCGCCCCTGCTTGTCGGAGATGCCAAGCGTCACGAAGACCGGGTCGTCCTCCGGCAGCAGCCGTGCCTTCGGCTGGTCGTGACCGCGGACGACCTCGACCGCGGTGGCGCGGGGCGTCGTGCTGACGACCGCCTCGAGACGCTTCGTCACCCGCAGGGCGTGGTCCTCGGTGACGGTGGAGACGTTCCAGTGGCCGAAGGCCAGGTCCATCAGCTCGTCGACCGCCTGACGCGCGTCGCCCGAGTCGGAGGAGAGCGAGTGGTTGGAGGTGAAGGCCTGGGTGGCGTCGTACTTCGTCACCTGGAGATGGCGGCCTGCCTTGAGGTCGACGTAGCGCAGCTCCACCCGACGCCACGGCGGCGCCTCCTCGCCCTTCTGGCGGCCCGAGGCGACTGCCTTGACCAAGATGTCCGGGTCGAGGATCAGGGCGCGCATCCGGTTGAGCGCCCGCAGCAGCGGCTCGGTCACTTGAGCACCTGGGCGATGAGGACGATGAGCAGCAGGACCACCAGCGCCGCCGGGATGACGAGGCGGCGATGGCGGGGGTTCACGCGTCGATTCTAGGAGTGCGGGGCGGCGGGGCCGTCATCGTGCCCTGGCCTCGACGAGAAAGTGCTCGATGCGGTCTGCGATGTCTCGCACGTCGCGCAACGTCCCGTCAGCGATAGACACGATGAGGTCGAACTTCTCGTCCTCCGTTGCCATCAGATCATGGTCGTTCATCCCGAGAAAGAGCCGGAGAGCGACGTGGCCGAGCCTCTTGTTGCCGTCGATCAGTCCGTGGTTGGTGACCAGCGAGTGGGTGAGCGCCGCCGCCTGAAGTGCCAAGGTGGGGTAGATCTCGTCGCCGAATGCTGTCGCCTGTGGTCGCGCCAAGGCGGACTCGAGCAATCCCACGTCTCGGATACCGGGAGACCCGAGCGCCCGCTCTATCGTGAGCAAGTCGTCCAAGCGCAGGTACAACGTCATGCGTTGCCGAGGCGATGGAGGAGATCGCGGTCCTCCTCCATGATCCGGGAGAGCAGCGCGTCTCTTCTGCGGTCGCGCTTCGTCACATACTCCTCGATCGCCACCAGGACGGTCTCATGGAGCGAGCGGCCCTCGCGCTCGGCGGTCTCCCGCAACTTCACATCGAGTTCGGTCGGGAGTCGCAGCGTCATCGCCATGTCGCGATGGTATGCCGTGGTACCCCCTGATACCACCACGTTCACGCTGCGTCGTCCAGCACCAGGGGCCGGATCGCCTCGTCGCTGGCGACGTGGATGACCTCCAGCGCAACGCCGAGTGTGGCCGCCTCCGTCGCGATCGCGCGAGCCCACAGCCGGTCGGAGGCTTGGATCGCCTCCGCCCCAGGTCGGCACAGCAGGACGGCGATCCGCCCGCCCGGCGCGTGCTCAGCCTCCAGCCTCCGCCAGAGCTCGACGAGACTCCGCACCGCGGAGGGATCCACCTCCACGGGCCTGTCGCGCACATCGTGCAGGATCGGCAGCGGACGCCCGTCGGCGCCGATCATGGCGAACCAGAGATCGTGGCGGGTCCAGCCGAGCGGGTGGCAGATGCGCCTCCAGAAGCTCTCGACGTCGGCCTGGGTGCGCAGCACGGGCTGGAACGGTTGGATGCTCATGGTCCGAGCCTCGCGTGGCCGCCCGCCGGCCGGCCGAGGGTCGCGAGGACCCTGTGCACAAGGCGACGTCAAGGACCGGCTGTGGACGAGAACCGGTCCGTTCAGACCCACGACGCCGCCCGGCGGTGAGTGCCGCGACCGGCCGTTCAGACCCGCGACGCGAAGAGCTCCGCCAGGTGCATGGTCGGCACGTGTGCGAGGTCGTCGAGCTGGACGCGGCAGGACATGCCGTCGGCGAGGATGACCGCGTCCGGATGGGAGCGCACCGCCGGCAGCAGGTGCGTCTCCGCGACCGCGACCGAGACCTCGTAGTGCCCCTCCTCGACACCGAAGTTGCCGGCCAGGCCGCAGCAGCCGGACACCTTGGTCACGCTGGCGCCCGCTTTCTCGAGGAGTCGCTGGTCGGCGGCCCACCCGAGCACCGCATGCTGGTGGCAGTGCGGCTGGGCGACGACCTCGACGCCGGACAGGTCCGGCAGCGGGAGGTCGAGCCGGGTGACCAGCTCGGCGAAGGTGAGCATCCCGTCGGCCACCGTCTGCGCCTCCGGCAGCGCCGACAGCTCGACGGAGTCCGACCGCAACGTCGCCAGGCAGGACGGCTCGAGGCCCACGACGGGGACGCCGGAGGCGACGTACGGCGCCAGGGTGCGCACCGTGCGCTCCATGATCGAGCGGGCCTGGTCGAGCTGGCCCGTGGTGATCCACGTCAGCCCGCAACACGCCTGGTCGGAGATGACCCTGACGGTCAGGCCCTGGGCCTCGAGGTAGCGGATCGCCGCGTGCCCGGATCGGGTGAAGAAGTGGTCGGTGAACGAGTCGGCCCACACCCACACGTCGGGGGCCGACTCGGCCGATGCGAGCGACCCCGTCGTGGACGAGCGCTTGAGCGTCACGGGCGCGAAGCGAGGCACCGACCGGCGCTGGTCGATGCCCGCGAACCACTTCGCGAGCCACGCCAGCGGCGCGATCCGCATCAAGAGATTGGTGAGCCGGGCGAACGGCGCCCCGAGCCTCGCCCAGAGAGGCAGGCGGCCCAGCAGGTAGTGCGATCGCGGCCGACGGCGGCCGGACCACCGTTGGTGCAGCGCCTCGGACTTGTAGGTCGCCATGTCGATGCCGGTCGGGCAGTCCGAGGCGCAGCCCTTGCAGGCCAGGCACAGGTCCAGCGCCTCGCCGACGGCGGGGTCGGAGAGGCCGTTGACCAGCGAGCCGTCGAGCGCCTCCTGCAGCACACGTGCCCGGCCGCGGGTGGCGTCCTTCTCGTTGCCAGTCGCCAGGAAGGAGGGACACATGACGCCGGTGGTGCGCGGCGCGACGCACTTGCCGACGCCCGTGCAGCGGTGGACCGCGGCACCGAGGTCGCCATCGTCGTGGACCAGGCGCAGGGCCGAGCGGACCGACGCGCGCGGCCGCACCGGACGCAGGTCGTCGGTGATCGAGGCCGGACCGCGCTCGTCGGGACTGGCGATGTTGCCCGGGTTCATCAGGTCATCGGGGTCCGCGAGTCGCTTCACGGCGCGGAAGAGGTCGATGGACCGGGCGTCGTACATGAGCGGCAGCAGCTCCGACCGCACGCGACCGTCGCCGTGCTCGCCCGACAGCGACCCGCCGTATTCGCTCAGCTTCGTCGCACACGCCGTCATGAAGTCGCGGAAGACGCCCGCCGAGGCCGGATCGCCGGGAGCGAACGGGAAGTCGATGCGGCAGTGGATGCAGCCGTCGCCGAAGTGGCCGTAGGGCACTCCCTGCAGGCCGTGGCCGGCCAGGATCTCGTCGAAGTCCCGCAGCCACGCACCGAGATGCTCGGCCGGCACGGCGGAGTCCTCCCAGCCGGAGTACGCCGGCGTCGGCAGCGACCGCCCCGCCAGCCCCGCGCCGTCCTCGCGGATGCGCCACAGCGTCGCCGCCTCGGCGGTGTCGGTGACCAGCCGCGTCTCGAGTGCGTTGCCAGCTGCGCGCAGCCGCTCGACGAGGTCGGGCGCGTCAGGCCCCGCGACCTCGGCCATCAGCCACCCGCCGCCCTTCGGGAGGTCGGGCACGGCGCCACCCTTCGCCCGGACGAGGTCGACGATCCGCGCGTCCATGCCCTCACAGGCAATGAGGCGGCCGGGTGCGGCGGCCAGCAGCGCCGGCACCGCGTCGGCCGCCTCGTGCATCGTCGGGTAGCCGAGCACGAGCAACAGCCGTCCCGGCTCGTCGGTGACGAGCCGGACCGTCGCCTCGAGCACGGTGGCCAGCGTCCCCTCGGAGCCGACGAGGAATCGGTCGATCCGGCGGCCCTTCTCAGGCAGGAGGTGCTCGAGGGAGTAGCCGCTGACCTGCCGCCCGAACCGGCCGAACTCGGTGCGCAGATGCGCCAGGTCGGCATCCGCGATCGCCAGCAGCCCCGCCGCGAGGTCGCCGCCGGCCGAGGAGGCGTCATAGGAGGCGACCTCCCCGTTCCCCCAGACGACCGTGAGCCCCTCGACGTTGTCGACGGTGCGCCCGTAGCCCAGCGCGCGCGACCCGCACGCGTTGTTGCCGATCATCCCGCCGATCGTGCAGCGCGGGTGGGTCGAGGGGTCGGGACCGAAGCGCAGGCCGTACGGCGCGGCGGCCCTCTGCAGGTCGGCGTGCACCAGACCGGGCTCGACGCGGGCGGTGCGAGCCTCCGGGTCGATCTCGAGGACCCTGCCGAGGAGCCGGGTGTCGACCACGATCCCCGGGCCGACCGCGTTGCCGGCGATGCTCGTGCCGGCACCACGCATCGTCACCGGGACGCCCAGGGCCCGCGAGGCCTCGTGGACGGCGAGGAGCTCGTCGGTGTGCTGCGGCCTGACGACGACCTGCGGGATGACCCGGTAGAGCGAGGCGTCGGAGCTGTAGAGCGCCCTCGCGAGCGTGGAGTCGTCGACTCCGGAGACGCCCCGGCTGCGAAGCTCGGCGGCGAGGTCGAGGGCAACGGCTGTCACGCGACGCATTCTCCCAGACGAGGCTCGGCGACGAGCCGACGTCCCGCTGGTCGAGTAGCGAGCGCCAGCGATCTCGGAGGTCGAGTAGCGAGCGCCAGCGAGCGTATCGAGACCCGTATCGAGGCTCGATCCTCCGCGGCCCTCACTGGCGCTGCCGCTCCCACGCCGCCAGCGCCGCCTCGACGGTGCTGGTGACCGTGAGCCCGGCCACAGCGTCCATCGGGACCCACGCCACCGCGTCGGTCGTCCCGCCGATCTCGACGACGCGCGGGTCCTCGCCCCGCGCCACCGTGCCGGTGAAGATCAGGTGGATCCCGTGGAACTCCTCCAACCGCCCGTTGGGCGCGACGCCGGTGAGCGAGATGTCGTGCACGTCGAGGGGCTCGCCGACGGTGACCGCCAGCCCGGTCTCCTCGTGGACCTCGCGGGTCAGCCCCGCACGCGGGTCCTCACCGAAGTCCAGCCCGCCGCCGGGCAGGTGCCACTTGCCGCCGTGGACGGCATGGGGCGCGATCCGGGTGAGCAGCACCTCGTGAGCTTCGGCAGGGCCTCGCAGGATGAGCGCGTACGCCGCCACGCGCTGGACGCGGGCCAGCCGGTGCTGCTCGAGGGCGTCGAGCACGAGCGGCAGCGTCGGGACCGCCCCGGACAGCACGTCGTCCAGCGGCAGCCACGCCGCCTCCGCGGTCGACCCGCCGACCTCGACGGTCTTCGGCTCGGGCGAGTCGAGCGGCACCCAGCCGTCGTAGACGATGCGGACGGCGTGCGCGTCGACGTTGCGCCCGCGCCGCCAGGTGTTCGCGCGATGTGCCGAGAGCACCCACGCCGTCTCCCCGACGCTCACGTCGAGGCCCGTCTCCTCGTGGACCTCGCGGACGACCGCCGCCCGGGGGTCCTCGCCGTGGTCGAGGCCGCCGCCGGGCAGTGTCCACAGGGGCGACGGAGTGAGGGTGTCCGAGAGCCGGCTGAGGAGGATGAGCCGACGGGGACCGGTCGTCGGGTCGGGACCGACCGTGTCGGTGTCCTCGCGCAGGATGACGGCGTACGCCGCGACGCGCTGGACCTGCGGCAGTCGCCGTCGGCGCGGTGGGGTCGGCGTCATCCGCGCTCCCGACGGCGACCGGCGAAGAGCGCGCAGCCTGCGGGCGCGCTCCTGAGCGGGCGGCTCATGAGAACGGCGGCCGGTGGTCGCGGGCGAGCGAGCGCCGCCCGGCCCACCGCCACACCCGTGCGGCACGGTCACGGTCCTCGTCGCTCACCAGATTGCCCATCCACCGCAGCGCGAGCGTCATCAGAGCGTCCGAGCGCATGCCGACCGGCCCGAGGGCTGCGACCAGGCGCGGGTTGGTGGCGACGCCGGCGAGACGACGGGCGATGGAGAAGGCCTCGCCGTAGTGCTCGCGCAGCAGGGTCGGCCAGACCTGCGACAGGTCGCGCGAGGAGACGAGCACGTGCGCGACGAGGCGGCCCGTCTCGAGCCCGTAGTCGATGCCCTCGCCGTTGAGTGGGTTGACGCAGCCGGCGGCGTCGCCGATCAGCGCCCAGTTCGGACCCGCGACGCCGCTGACCGCGCCGCCCATGGGCAGGAGCGCCGACGCCTCGGCGCGCAGCCGGCCTTCGATCCCGAACTCCTCGCGGATCGACTCGGCGTAGTGCCGCATCAACGGCTTGATCGCGACGTCGGCCGGCCGCTTCGCCGTGGCCAGGGTGCCGGCACCGAGGTTGACCTCCCCGGTCCCGAGCGGGAAGACCCAGCCGTAGCCCGACAGCACCTCCCCCCGCTCGCCGCGCAGCTCGAGGTGCGAGCTGATCCAGGGGTCGTCGGTGCGCGTGGAGGTCACGTAGGACCGGCCGGCGACGCCGTAGACCGTGTCGCGGTGCCACTCACGTCCCAACGCCTTGCCCAGCGGCGACCGGACCCCCTCGGCCACGATGACCCGCTGGCAGGCGACCTCGGTGACACCGGCTGCCGACGCGAACAGCACGGCGGCGACCCGGTCGCCCTCACGGCGTACGTCGACCGCCTTGACCCCGTCCACCGCGGTGGCACCCGCCTTGATGGCGGTCGTGCGGAGGTGGTCGTCGAGCTCGGTGCGGGGAACCGCTGAGCCCCAGTCGGGCAGCGTCCCGCCGGGCCACGGCAGCTGGAGCGTCTGTCCGAAGCCGTGCGCCCGCAGGCCCCGGTTGACCGGGTGTGCCCGCAGCCAGTCCTCCAGCCCGAGCCTGATCAGCTCGTCGACCGCGCGGGGCGTCAGCCCGTCCCCGCAGGTCTTGTCCCGGGGGAAGTGCGCCATGTCGGTGAGCAGCACGTCCAGGCCGGCCCTCGCCGCCCACGCGGCTGCCGCCGATCCCGCCGGCCCCGCACCCACGACCAGCACGTCGGTCGAGGTGGGCAGGGCGGCGCTCATACGAGCATTCTTCCAGCACCGCCCTGCGACGCCCCATCGACGGGTGCCGGGCGGCCGGCTCAGGCGTGGCGGTAGGCCTTGTGCTGAAGCATGACGAGCATGGGGTTGGCGCAGGTGACGGTCGGGAACGGCACGAACTTCGCCACGTGGCTGTCGGGCACGTACACCCTGAACCCGTCCGCGTGCCTCCGTCGGCAGGTCGTGCGCGGGAACGGGTCGGGAGAGGTGATCTCGACCAGGCTCGCGGCCCGCTCGCCCGGCTCCAGGGTGACCCTGGGCCGTGCTGAGGGTGTGCGGGTGGCCGCGGCGCCGATCTGGGTGCCGTTGCCATGCCCGACCAAGGAGAGGCCGCCGTATCCCTGCAGGACGCACGTGCGGCCGCTGACGTTGCGCAGGCGCAGGTGCCCGAAGCGGCTCGCCGCCGCACCACCGTCGGCGGCGAAGCTGGCCCGCAGGTCGCTGCTGCGGCACTCGGGCACGGAGGTGGCACGGGCCGACGCGGTCGTCGGCACGAGAAGAGCAGCCGCCGTCGCGACGACGGCGATCATCGAAGGGGTCCTCATGTCGTGAAGACGCAGCCGGCGGCCGGGAGGTTGCTGCATTGAGCGGTCTACCGTCCTCGCGGCTGTTCGTCGAGGTATGCAGACGAATGCGCACTTCCCGTGCGGAACTCCGCACGGGAGGTGACGACTCGGCTGCATACCTCGACGAACAGCCGCCCACCACCGCCCGCAAAAGCACACCGGGCCGGTGCCTCCCGAGGGAGACACCGGCCCGGAGCGTACGACGCTCAGCTCTGGTACTGACCGAAGTCGAAGTCGTCCAGGGCGACGGCCTGGCCGCCGGCGTTGCCGAACTCGTAGTCGTAGGTGTCGTAGCCCGTGACGGAGTATGCCGCAGCGCGGGCCTCCTCGGTCGGCTCCACCCGGATGTTGCGGTACCGCTCGAGGCCGGTGCCCGCCGGGATCAGCTTGCCGATGATCACGTTCTCCTTCAGACCGCGCAGCGAGTCCGAGCGACCGTTGATCGCCGCGTCGGTGAGGACGCGGGTGGTCTCCTGGAAGGACGCGGCCGACAGCCACGACTCGGTCGCGAGCGAGGCCTTGGTGATGCCCATGAGCTCGGGACGACCCGAGGCCGGCTTGCCACCCTCGGAGACCACGCGACGGTTCTCGACCTCGAAGAGCGCCCGGTCGACCAGGTCGGACGGGAGCAGGTTGGTCTCGCCCGACTCCAGCACGGTGATCCGGCGCAGCATCTGCCGCACGATGATCTCGATGTGCTTGGCGTGGATCGCCACACCCTGGCTCTTGTAGACGCCCTGCACCTCGTCGACGAGGTGCTTCTGGGTGCTGCGGACACCGAGGATGCGGAGAACCTCCTTCGGGTCGGGCGTGCCGACCGTCAGGGTGCGACCGACCTCGATGTGCTCGCCGTCCGCGACGTTGAGGCGGGCACGACGCGAGACGACGTACTCCTTGACCTCGTCGCCGTTGTCGGGGGTGACCAGGACCTTGCGGGCCTTGTCGGTCTCCTCGATCTGGACGCGGCCGGCGGCCTCGCTGATCGGGGCGACACCCTTGGGGGTGCGCGCCTCGAACAGCTCGACGACGCGGGGCAGACCCTGCGTGATGTCGTCGGCCGACGCCACACCACCGGTGTGGAAGGTACGCATCGTCAGCTGCGTGCCGGGCTCGCCGATGGACTGGGCGGCGATGATGCCGACCGCCTCACCGATGTCGACCAGCTTGCCGGTGGCCAGCGAGCGGCCGTAGCACTTCGCGCAGGTGCCGGTGACGGCCTCACAGGTGAGGACGGAGCGGATCTTCACCTCGTTGACGCCCGCGGCGACCAGCTCGGCGATCTTCACGTCACCCAGGTCGGTGCCCGCGGGGGCCACGACCTCGCCGTCGGCGCCGAGGACGTCCTCGGCCGTGGTCCGGGCGTACGCCGTCGTCTCGACGTCCTCGTGCGTGATGTCCACGACGAAGCCACGCTCGGTGCCGCAGTCCTCCTCGCGGATAATGACGTCCTGCGACACATCGACCAGACGACGGGTCAGGTAGCCCGAGTCAGCCGTCCGCAGCGCGGTGTCGGCCAGACCCTTGCGGGCACCGTGGGTCGAGATGAAGTACTCGAGCACGGAGAGACCCTCGCGGAAGTTGGCCTTGATCGGCCGCGGGATGATCTCGCCCTTCGGGTTGGCCACGAGGCCACGCATGGCGCCGACCTGCCGGATCTGGTTGAAGTTGCCGGAGGCACCCGAGATGACCTGCATGAAGATCGGGTTGCGGCGGTCGAAGGCCTTCTCCATGGCCTCACCGACCTCCTTGGCCGCCTCGGTCCAGATCTCGACGAGCTCCTGACGGCGCTCCTCGTCGGTGACCAGACCGCGCTCGAACTGCTTCTGGATCTTCGCGGCCTTCTCCTCATAGCCGGCCAGGATCTCAGCCTTGTCCGACGGCGTGGTGACGTCGTCGATCGAGACCGTGACACCCGAGCGGGTGGCCCAGTGGAAGCCGTTGTCCTTCAGCGCGTCGAGCGAGGCCGCCACGACGACCTTCGGGTAGCGCTCCGCGAGGGCGTTGACGATGGCGCCGAGGCGCTTCTTGCCGACCTCCTCGTTGACGTAGGGGTAGTCCGCCGGCAGCGTGTCGTTGAAGATCGTCCGGCCCAGGGTGGTGTCGAGGATGATCGGGTCGCCCTCGACGTAGCCCTCGGGAGCCTCCCAACCCTCCGGCGGGACGATGTCGTCGAGACGGATCCGCACCTTGCTCTGCAGGGTGATCTCACCGTGGTCGAACGCCATGATCGCCTCGGCCGGCGACGCGAACAGGCGGCCCTCGCCGGGCTCCCCGTCACGGTCGGAGGTCAGGAAGAACAGACCGATGATCATGTCCTGCGACGGCATCGTCACAGGACGGCCGTCGGAGGGCTTGAGGATGTTGTTGGTCGACAGCATCAGCACGCGGGCCTCGGCCTGCGCCTCCGCCGACAGCGGCAGGTGGACAGCCATCTGGTCGCCGTCGAAGTCGGCGTTGAAGGCGCCACACACGAGCGGGTGCAGCTGGATGGCCTTGCCCTCGATCAGCTGCGGCTCGAACGCCTGGATGCCGAGACGGTGCAGCGTGGGCGCACGGTTGAGCAGCACGGGGTGCTCGGTGATGACCTCTTCGAGGACGTCCCACACGACCGGGCGAGCACGCTCGACCATCCGCTTGGCCGACTTGATGTTCTGCGCGTGCGACAGGTCGACGAGGCGCTTCATCACGAAGGGCTTGAACAGCTCCAGCGCCATCTGCTTGGGCAGACCGCACTGGTGCAGCTTCAGCTGCGGACCCGAGACGATGACCGAACGACCGGAGTAGTCGACGCGCTTGCCGAGCAGGTTCTGACGGAAGCGGCCCTGCTTGCCCTTGAGCATGTCGGAGAGCGACTTCAGCGGACGGTTGCCCGGACCGGTGACCGGACGACCACGGCGACCGTTGTCGAACAGCGAGTCGACGGCCTCCTGCAGCATCCGCTTCTCGTTGTTGACGATGATCTCGGGCGCACCGAGGTCGAGCAGTCGCTTGAGGCGGTTGTTGCGGTTGATGACGCGGCGGTACAGGTCGTTGAGGTCGGAGGTCGCGAAGCGGCCACCGTCGAGCTGCACCATCGGCCGCAGGTCCGGCGGGATGACCGGGACGGCGTCGAGCACCATGCCGATCGGCTTGTTGCCGGTCTTGCGGAAGGCGTCGACGACCTTCAGCCGCTTGAGGGCACGGACCTTGCGCTGGCCCTTGCCGGTCGCGATGGTCTCGCGCAGCGACTCCACCTCGGCGTCGATGTCGAAGGTCTCGAGGCGCTTCTGGATCGCCGTGGCGCCCATGTGGCCCTCGAAGTACTTGCCGAACCAGTTCTTCATCTCGCGGTAGAGCAGCTCGTCACCCATGAGGTCCTGGACCTTCAGGCTCTTGAAGGTGTCCCACACCTCCTCGAGACGGGCGATCTCGGCCTCGCTGCGCTTGCGGATGGCGGCGAGCTCACGCTCGGCACCGTCGCGCACCTTGCGCTTCTGGTCGGCCTTGGCACCCTCGGCCTCGAGTGCCGCGAGGTCCTCCTCGAGCTTCTTCTGGCGGTCGGCGAGAGCCGTCTCCATGCGGTTGTTGAGGCGGTCGCGCTCCAGGCCGACCTTGCCCTCGAGCGAGGACAGGTCGCGGTGTCGCGCCTCCTCGTCGACGGCGGTGATCATGTACGCCGCGAAGTAGATGACCTTCTCGAGGTCCTTCGGCGCCAGGTCGAGCAGGTAGCCCAGACGCGACGGGACACCCTTGAAGTACCAGATGTGGGTGACAGGCGCGGCCAGCTCGATGTGGCCCATCCGCTCACGGCGGACCTTGGAGCGGGTCACCTCGACGCCGCAGCGCTCGCAGATGATGCCCTTGAAGCGGACGCGCTTGTACTTGCCGCAGTAGCACTCCCAGTCCCGGGTGGGACCGAAGATCTTCTCGCAGAAGAGGCCGTCACGCTCGGGCTTGAGCGTGCGGTAGTTGATGGTCTCCGGCTTCTTGACCTCGCCGTGGCTCCACGCGCGGATTTCCTCCGCGGTGGCCAGGCCGATCCGAAGCTGGTCGAAGAAGTTCACGTCGAGCAACGGGATTTCCTTTGTTGGCTCTTGAGGCTGACTGAATGTTCGTGGACTGACCGAGATGGGCGCGCTTCGCGCGGCTGCCGGCTTGCTCCGGGGAACAAGCGCTCGCTGCGCTCGCGCGTCCCCCGGTCAGACTTCTTCGACCGAGCTGGGCTCGCGCCGGGACAGGTCGATGCCGAGCTCCTCGGCGGCGCGGAAGACGTCCTCCTCCGCGTCACGGAGCTCGATGCTCGAGCCGTCCTGGCTGAGCACCTCGACGTTGAGGCACAGCGACTGCATCTCCTTGACGAGAACCTTGAACGACTCCGGGATGCCCGAGTCGGGGATGTTCTCGCCCTTGACGATCGCCTCATACACCTTCACGCGGCCGGGCACGTCGTCCGACTTGATCGTGAGGAGCTCCTGGAGGGCGTAGGCGGCGCCGTACGCCTCCATCGCCCAGACCTCCATCTCGCCGAACCGCTGGCCGCCGAACTGGGCCTTACCGCCCAGGGGCTGCTGCGTGATCATCGAGTAGGGGCCCGTCGAGCGAGCGTGGATCTTGTCGTCGACCAGGTGGTGGAGCTTCAGGATGTACATGTAGCCCACCGACACCGGCTCCGGGAACGGCTCGCCCGAGCGACCGTCGAAGAGGCGCGCCTTGCCGTCCTCGCCCACGACGCGGAATCCGTCGCGGTTGGGGATCGTCGCTCCGAGCAGGCCGGTGATCTCGTCCTCACGGGCACCGTCGAAGACGGGCGTGGCGACCTTGGTGTCGGGCTCCGCCTTGTCCGCGTGGATCTTGATCAGGCGCTGCTTCCACTCCGCGTCGCCCTGATCGCCGGACAGGTTGAGGTCCCATCCCTGCTTGGCGAGCCAGCCGAGGTGGAGCTCGAGGATCTGCCCGATGTTCATACGACGCGGCACGCCGAGCGGGTTGAGGATCACGTCGACCGGGGTGCCGTCCTCCATGAACGGCATGTCCTCGATCGGCAGGATCTTCGCGATGACGCCCTTGTTGCCGTGACGACCGGCGAGCTTGTCGCCGACGGAGATCTTGCGCTTCTGAGCGACGTAGACCCGCACCAGCTGGTTGACGCCCGGCGGCAGCTCGTCGCCCTCCTCGCGGTCGAAGACGCGGACACCGATGACGGTGCCCTCCTCTCCGTGCGGGACCTTCATCGAGGTGTCGCGGACCTCGCGCGCCTTCTCGCCGAAGATCGCGCGGAGCAGACGCTCCTCCGGGGTCAGCTCGGTCTCGCCCTTGGGCGTGACCTTGCCGACGAGGATGTCACCGGTGGTGACCTCGGCGCCGATGCGGATGATGCCGCGCTCGTCGAGGTCGGCCAGCATCTCCTCGGAGACGTTCGGGATGTCCCGGGTGATCTCCTCCGGACCCAGCTTGGTGTCGCGGGCGTCGACCTCGTGCTCCTCGATGTGGATCGAGGTGAGGTAGTCCTGCTGCACCAGACGCTGGCTGAGGATGATCGCGTCCTCGTAGTTGTGGCCCTGCCACGGCATGAACGCGACCAGCAGGTTCTGGCCCAGGGCCATCTCCGCCTCGTCGGTGCAGGGGCCGTCGGCGATGGGGCTGCCGACCTCGAGCCGGTCGCCCTCGTTGACCAGCGGACGCTGGTTGATGCAGGTGCCCTGGTTGGAGCGCTTGAACTTCGCCAGGCGGTAGGTCGAGTAGGTGCCGTCGTCGTTGAGCGTCTCGACGATGTCGGCCGAGACCTCCTTGACGACGCCGGCCTTCGTCGCGGTGACGACGTCACCGGCGTCGACGGCCGCCCGATACTCCATGCCCGTGCCGACGAGCGGCGACTGGCTGCGCACCAGCGGGACGGCCTGGCGCTGCATGTTCGCGCCCATGAGGGCACGGTTGGCGTCGTCGTGCTCGAGGAACGGGATCAGGGCGGTCGCGACCGACACCATCTGGCGCGGCGAGACGTCCATGTAGTCGACCTCGTCGGCCGTGATCTCGGCGACCTCGCCGTCGCGCTGGCGGACCAGCACGCGCTCGCCGACGAAGCGGCCGCTCTCGTCGAGCTGCGCGTTCGCCTGCGCGATGACGAAGCGGTCCTCGTCGTCGGCGGTGAGGTAGTCGATCTGGTCGGTGACCTGGCCGTTCTCGACCTTGCGGTAGGGCGTCTCGACGAAGCCGAACGGGTTGATCCGCCCGTACGACGCCAGCGAGCCGATCAGACCGATGTTGGGGCCTTCCGGCGTCTCGATCGGGCACATGCGGCCGTAGTGCGACGGGTGGACGTCGCGGACCTCCATGCCGGCGCGGTCTCGGGAGAGACCGCCCGGGCCGAGCGCCGAGAGGCGACGCTTGTGCGTCAGGCCGGCGATCGGGTTGGTCTGGTCCATGAACTGCGAGAGCTGCGAGGTGCCGAAGAACTCCTTCAGCGCCGCCACGACGGGGCGGATGTTGATCAGCGACTGCGGCGTGATCGCCTCGACGTCCTGGGTCGTCATCCGCTCGCGCACGACGCGCTCCATGCGGGCGAGGCCGGTGCGCAGCTGGTTCTGGATCAGCTCGCCGACCGTGCGCATGCGACGGTTGCCGAAGTGGTCGATGTCGTCGGCGTCGATGTCGATGGTGCCCTGGGGCGCCTCGAGCTGGGTGCGGCCGTCGTGCAGCGCGACGATGTACTTGATCGCGGCGACGATGTCGTCCACGGTCAGCGTCTGCTGGTCGAAGGCCTCGGTCAGCCCGAGCTTCTTGTTGATCTTGTAGCGACCGACCTTGGCCAGGTCGTAGCGCTTCGGGTTGAAGTAGTAGTTGTTCAGCAGCGTCTGCGCGGCCTCGCGCGTCGGCGGCTCGCCGGGACGCAGCTTGCGGTAGATGTCGAGAAGGGCGTCGTCCTCACCGGCGGTGTGGTCCTTCTCGAGGGTGAGCATCATGGACTCGAACTCGCCGAACTCCTCGCGGATCCGCTCGTTGGTCCAGCCCAGGGCCTTGAGCAGCACGGTGACGTTCTGCTTGCGCTTGCGGTCGAGACGGACGCCGACCATGTCGCGCTTGTCGATCTCGAACTCCAGCCAGGCGCCCCGGCTCGGGATCAGCTTGGCCGTGAAGATGTCCTTGTCGGAGGTCTTGTCGGCGGTGCGCTCGAAGTAGACGCCCGGGGAGCGGACCAGCTGCGACACGACGACACGCTCGGTGCCGTTGATGATGAAGGTGCCCTTGTCGGTCATGAGCGGGAAGTCGCCCATGAAGACGGTCTGGCCCTTGATCTCACCGGTGTCGTTGTTGGTGAACTCGGCAGAGACATACAGCGGCGCGGAGTAGGTGAAGTCCTTCTCCTTGCACTCGTCGACGGTGTACTTCGGGTCGTAGAACACCGGGTTCTCGAACGAGAGCGACATCGTCTCGGAGAAGTCCTCGATCGGGGAGATCTCCTCGAAGATCTCCTGGAGGCCGGACTTCTCGGACACGTCCTCGCCGGCGGCCCGGCGAGCGGCGACGCGCTCAGCGTGAGCCTCGTTGCCGACCAGCCAGTCGAAGCTGTCGGTTTGGAGCGAGAGGAGCTGGGGAACCTCGAGAGGCTCAGTGATCTTTGCGAAAGAGATGCGGCGAGACTTGGAGTCAGCGGAGGTGCTGCGCGCGGCCAAGAGGAATCCTTCGACAGGTTTCGCTGGTTGGTGAGCGACGATGCCCCCCACTCGATCAGCCACCGGGCAGGCTGAAGGGCATTTGAGGGCACGCGCAAAGCGCAACGATACACCAAATAAGGGGACACCTCAAGATCGGCGCCGAGATCCGGTCCGGTCCCTGCCACCCTGCGCGACGATGATGCGCCGATCGGGGCCTCAGGTCAAGCACTCCGCCCACAGGCTGGGTGGCAACGGGCGTCGTACGCCGCTCAGGTCTGCATGTCGTCGATCAGCCAGCCGCCGCCGCTGCGCTGCATCGTGACCGTGACGTGGTCCTCGTAGGTGATCGGGGTCGTCTGCCGCTTGTTGGTCATCGGCCGGTCGACCAGCAGCAGGACCTCGACGCGGTCCTGCGCGGCACGCACGACGGCCGAGGTGACCACCTTGGTGCTCACCACCGTCTGGGTCCCCGGTGCGTTCTTCCTGATCGTGGCGAAGAGCGGCCGGTAGTCCTTGTCGCGGTAGCGCGGCGTGAGCCACGACTCCGCCCGATGCTGGCCCTCGGCGAGGGTGCGGTAGTCGTAGGACAGCACCGGCACCACCGCTCGTTCCGCGGTCGACTGCGCCGTGCCCGCCTCTCGCTCGATGGCAGTCGGGTCCGGCCGCGTCCAGGCGAACGCGGCCAGGACTACGAGAACGAGCGCCGCGCCGGCGGCGACGCCCAGGCCCCAGAGGGGCACGGTTCGCGCCGCCCACCGTGCGGACCGTCGCTCGGCGGCAGGCGCGGGGATCTCCGGGTCATGCTCGACGGCGACCGAGGCCGGCTCGATGTCGGAGATGCCCGGCTCGGTCTCCGGGAGGTCACCGACCGAGGAGGCCGCCATGCCCGCCGGAAGGTCGGCGGGGAGGGTGCGGCGGCGGCGGACCGGGTGCGCGAGACGCGCAGGACGCGCAGGACGCCGAGCCGACGCAAGCCGGTCCTCGCTGCGCTGCGGTCCGTTTGCGTCTGCTCGGCTGGAGGTGGGTTCCGTGTTGTCGGCGGCGTGCGGGTCGCTTCCTACCGGAGCCTTTCTCAGACTGTTGTCGTAGTCCTGTCTCTTCTCCGGATCCAGGAGGACTGCCGCCGCGTCGGCGAGGCGGCTGAAGCGGCGGTCGGTGGGGTCGAGGTCGGCGACGGCGCTCCTCCAGGCCGCGCGGATCTCCTCCGTCGTCGCCGTGGGCCCGACGTCGAGCAGGTCATACCAGGTGGGGGCGGCGCTCACTGGACACCTCCCGAGGGCACGGAGGACGGCGACGACGGGCCACCGGACGACGAGTCGCCGGACGAGGGGGCAGCCCCCACCGGCGCGAACGTGTCCACCTTCCAGACGCCGCCTTGGAGGACGAGGGTCTCCTCGACGCGATAGGGCTGGGGGTCGGCGTTCACGCGCTTGGTCTTGTCCTTCGGGTCGGGGTAGGAGTTGGTGAAGGCGCCGGCCACGAGGGCGGTCGCGCGGCCCCGGTCGAGGTCCAGGTCGCGGATGCCGACGGCGTACACCTGGGCTGTGCGCGCGAGCCCGCCCTGCGCGACGGTGGCCTCGGCGTAGGGCACGTTCTTCTCGAAGTCGGCCTCGAACTTGGCGGACACCAGGGCGGCGACGTCGCGACGGTAGGTCGGCATGGTGGTGCCCTGCAGCAGGTCCGGCCCGTAGGTGTTGACCCGCAGCATGAACCGCCGCGCCCTCGACATGGCGTCGTCGCGAGCGGCCTGGACCTTGTCGGTCGTGGAGAACGGGTTGCCCCCGCGGCGCGCGGCCTGGATCCCGAGCGCCGCGAGGGAGGCGACGATGAGAGCGCAGAGCACCGCCAGCACGCCCCAGCGCAGCAGCGCGGGAGCTGGGGCCGACGCGGGGGCGTCGGCGTCGGTCACTTCGTCGTGCCGGTCGAGGATCGGAGATAGAGCCACTGCCAGGTGTCCTTTCCAGACGTCTGCGGCGCAGGAGCATCGACGGTCCCTGTGCCCGCTCGGGGGTCGCCCCACTGCAGGTTGCCGGTCGCCGGGTCGTAGGCCGCCACCACGGGCGAGTCGGTCGCCCCGGCACCGGCGGGGGCCGCCCGGCCGAGGTTCTGCGCGCCTCGCGCGTTGCTCTCGGTGATGGGCTCCGAGCAGCGCGCTGCGGTGTTCATCGCCCTGTTGGCGCCATCCTGCGGAGGCCGCTTCCGCGTCCCCTCGTAGCCCCTCTTGCACAGCTTCGCCGGCGACATGACCAGGCCGAAGTGGGCGTCGTAGTGACCGGCCTTGTTCTTGGCGAGGACGGTGAAGCCCCCCTCGACGACGTAGGGGTAGAGCACGAGCACCTGGCGCAGCCCGGGCAGATGCTCGAGCACGATGTCGCCGGTCGTGACCGACTCGCTCAACAGCTCGGTCAGGTCGACCTTGTTGGCCTGGAGGAACGCCTGCATCTCCTGGGCGCCGGCGGCGCCGTTGACCAGGAGTCGGCGCAGGTCGGCGTCGCTTCCGGCAAGCGTGCCACTGAAGAGCGAGAGGTTGCGGGCGAAGGTCCGGATCGCACTCTCGCTCGCGACCTGCCCACTGAGCACCGTGTTGCCGTCGCGGATGAGCGCGCTGGTCACGTCGAAGTTGTCGTTGGCCGTCCTGATGAAGTCCGAGCTGGTCTGCAGGATCCGCTGGAGGTCCTCGCCGGACCCGGCGAACGCCGTGCCGAGCTCGCTGACGGTCGTGCTCAGGTCGCCGGTGTGGACCGACGACACCGTGTCGGCGGCATCGGCCAGCAGCTTCTCGGTCGGCAGCGGTGTGCGCGTGTCGGTGGGCGCGATCTCGGAGCTCTCGCGCAGGTACGGCGCGGTGTCGGCCTGCGGCTGCAGCTCGACGTACTGCTCCCCCACCGCCGACCTGTTCCCCACCACTGCGAGGGTGTCCGCCGGGATCTTGTCGAACGTGTTGTCGATGTCGAGGTAGACGTCGACGCCGTTGCGGGTCAACGCCATCTTGCCCACCTGGCCGACCTTCACCCCGCGGTAGGAGACCTCGCCGCCGGTGTAGATGCCGCCCGAGGCGACGAAGTGCGCGACGACGGTGTAGTGGTCGTCGAGGAGGAGCCGGTCGAGTCGGGCGTAGCGGGCGCCGGTGAAGGACACCCCGAGCAGCGTGATGACGGCGAACACGACGAGCTGGAGCTTGGTCCGGTGGCTGATCACTTCGCCTCCTCGCCCTCGATGGCCGCACCGGCGTCGAGGCCCGGCACGAGCAGCTTGACCAGCGTGGGGTCGTAGATGCCGGCGAGGCCTTCGTAGGTGAACCGGGTCGGCCCGGTGACGACATGCGCGCCAGGTGCCGCACGACCCAGCCCGAGTCCGCCGCCGAGGTCGCCGAGCGGGTTGGAGCTCCCGTCGGGCTGCGAGGTGCCGCCCGCGCCGGGCGCGGGCAGCCCGATCAGCAGCTGGTTGAGGCCCTGGCAGACGGCGGTGCCGCGGTTGGCCGGCTTCTTGCACTCGTTGGTGAGGTTGGCGAGCCCGGCGGCCGACCCGAGCACGGCCTTGCAGGCCTGGCTGGTCAGGCTCCCGCTCCGCAGGCACTTCACGACGTCGCTCACGGTCGTGGTGGGGTCGAGGTTGGACGGCACCGCCGATCCGCTCGCGCCGGCCTCCAGCGGACCACCGAGGTCGACCTGGAGGTCGACGGAGAGATTGACGTAGTCGCCCATGTGCAGGTTGCGCGCCACCTGCGGGTCGCGTCCGACGACCTCGTCGACGAAGGGATAGGTCAGCGCGGTGTTCATCGAGGTCACCAGGCTGTCGCCGGCGTCGGCGAGCTGGGTCAGGGTCGGCTGCAGGTTGCGGACCGCGCCGATGGTCGCGGCCTTCGAAGCGTTGATGACGCGTACGCCGACGTCGCCGAGCCCGCTCAGCGCCTGGAGCATCGTGACCAGGTCCTGGCGCTGTGCGTCGATGCTCTTCAGCGCGCTCGGCAGCTCCCCGAGGGTCGCGTCGATCGTCCTCTCCTGGCCCCGGACCGACTGTGAGAGCCGGTCGATCGAGGCCAGCGCCGCGACGATCGCGTCCTTGTGGTCGTCGAGGTTGCGGGTGAGGACCTCGACCTGGCTGAGCACGGACCGTGCGGCGTCCTCGTGGCCGGCGAGCGCCTTGTTGAGCTCGGTCGAGATCGTCTTGAGCTGCGCGACTCCTCCGCCGTTGAGGATGAGGCTGAGCGCGCCCAGGACCTCCTCGACCTCCGGGTTGCGGCCGGTGCGGGCGAGCGGGATGGTGTCGCCGCTCTCGAGCAACGCTGGGCTTGCTCCGCTGGTCGGCGCGGCGAGCGAGACGAACTTCTCCCCCAGCAGGCTCGTCTGCCGGATCTGGGCTGTCGCGTTGGCGGGGATCCTCGTGTCGCGACGCACCTCGAGGGTGACGTCGGCATGCCCGTCGACGAGCTTGACCGACGTCACCTTGCCGACCGAGACCTCGTTGACCTTGACGCCTGAGTCGGGGACGAGGTCGAGGACGTCGGCGAACTCGACGTGGAGCGTCAACGGGTGCGACCCGGTGTCCGCTCCGCCGGGCAGCGGGAGGTCGTAGACGTCGAAGTCGCACGCCGTCAGCGTGAGGCAGACGGCGGCCAGGAGGGCGAGCAGGCGCGTCATCGCGAGCCTGCTCTCACGAGACCGCCGAGTGTCGGGTCGGTGTGCTTGCCGATAGCAGAGCCGGTGCCGGTGCCGCCGCTGCCGGCACCGACGGCGCCGGATCCGAAGGGGCCGCTGCGCGGCAGGGCCGCGTCGACGAGCTTGCACAGGCCGCCGCTCTTGTCGGCCTGGTCGAGGAAGGTGCACAGGCTGAGCGCCGGGTTGTTCACGACGCTGCCGACCGCGCTCGGCATGTTCGCGCTCGTGTCGAGCGTGCCGGAGTTCGGGTCGTAGGCGTAGTAGAGGTTGTTGAGCGCGAGCGGCGCGTCGTCGAGGATCTCGCTCAGCTGGTCGCGGCGCTTCACGAGGACCTTCGCCACACGGTTGAGCCCCGCGATGTCGGAGTGCAGCACCTGCTTGTTGGTCCGCACGAAGGTCGTCACGTCGCCCAGCGCGGTCGCCAGGTTCCGCAGGGCGGCGGCGAGGTCACCGCGCTCCCCCGCCAGGAGCGTCGAGACCTGGGAGAGCGAGGAGTTGAAGTCGCGCACCGTGGTGTCGTTCTTCGCCAACGTGGTGACGAAGCTCTGCAGCTCGGCCGCCGAGCCGAAGAGCGCGTCCTTGTTGTCGTCGAGCGTCTTGCTGAGCGTGCCGAAGTCGCCGATCGTCTGGCGGACCTGGGCGCCCTGGCCCCCGAAGTTCCGCGCCGTCTGGGTGAGCAGGTCGGACAGGGCGCCGTTCTTGTTCGCACCCGTCGGTCCGAGCGCGACGACCAGCTCGTCGAGGCTGCCGTAGACATCGTCGAGCTCGAGCGGCACCGCGGTGCGACTGGTGTCGAGCACGGCGCCGTCGGCGAGCACAGGGCCGCGGGTGTACGCCGGCGTCAACTGGACGTAGCGGTCCCCGACGACGGACGGAGCCACGATGACCGCCTTCGCGTCCGCCGGCACCTTCACCTCGTCGGTGTAGTGCATCGTCACCTTCACGTCGGTGCCGTTCGGTGTGACCGCGTCGACCTTCCCGACGGGCACCCCGAGGACGCGGACGTCGCTGCCCTCGTAGATCGACACGGTCCGCGGGAAGTGCGCCACGAGGGTCCGCTCCCCGCCGCCGGTGAGCATGCTGACGCCTGCCGTCACCACGAGGATCACGATGAGGCCCGCCACCAGCCACTTCAGCAGACCCTGCATGCGGGGGGTCATCCGCCCACCGCCGGCACCGGAGGCATGTTCTGGATGTAGGTGTCGAACCACGGCCCGTTGCCGAGCGTGCTCGCGAAGACCCGGTAGAACGGCGCCATCAGCCGCAGGCTGTTGTCGAGGTTGTCCTCGTTCTTGTTGAGCACGGCCAGCACGCTCTCGAGGTGCGTCAGCGCCGGCTTGAGGTCGGCACGGCTCTGCTCGATGAGCGCGCTCAGCTCGGTCGAGAGGGTCGTCGTCGAGACCAGCAGCTGGTGCACCGACTCGCGCCGCTGCACGAGCGCGGTGAAGAGCACGCTGGAGTCCTTCATCAGGCCGACGATGTCGCCGTCGCGCTGGTCGAGCACGGTCGAGACGCGCTTGAGGTTGGTGAGCAGGGTGCCGATCCGTTCGTTCTTGGCCGCGACGTTCTTCGACAGCGCCGAGACACCCGTCAGGGCCGCCCGGAAGGACGCCGGCGTCGTGCGCGTCAGGTCTGACAGCGTCGTCAGGGCACTCGCCAGCCGGTCGGTGTCGATGTCGCCGGCTGTGTCGGCCAGTCCGGTGAAGGCCTCGACCACGTCGTAGGGCGACTGCGTGCGGTCCACCGGGATCTCGGCGCCCTTGGCGAGCTGACCGGCCCCCGCCGGCTCGAGTGCGAGGAACATCGCCCCGAGCAGCGTCTTCACCTTGATGCTGGCCCGCGTGGTGGTGCCGAAGTCCGCACCGCCCTTGATCTTGAAGGCGACCTTCACGTGCCCACGGTCGAGACCGACCGACGTCACCTTGCCGACGCGGACGCCGGCGATGCGGACCTCGTCGCCCGCCTTCAGCCCGCCGGCCTCGGAGAAGTCGGCGTAGTAGGTGTCGCCGCCGCCGATGAGGGGCAGGTCCTGGGCCTTGAAGGCCATCAGCATCACCAGGGCGAGGACGGCCAGGCTGATCGCGCCGACCTTGACGGGGTTGCGCTCGCGGAAGGGGATCATCGGGGTCCCCGATCGATTGTCCGGAGGAGCGAAGCGGGGGAGGAGAGTCGGGTGGGGTGGTTCATCCGAGACTGCACCTCCCGCCGCCCGTCTTGTAGGTCACCGGCAGCTCCTGTCCGGCCGGCAGCTTCACCGAGCCGGTGAAGCTGCACAGGTAGAAGTTGAAGAAGGACCCGTACGTCGCGGTGTTGCCGACCTTGTTGAGCTTGATGGGCAGCACCTGCATCTGCCGGTCGAGCTCGGCACGGTTGGCGTCGATCGTGCCCGTCATGCGCCGCAGCTGCTTGATGTCGGCCACGAAGGGTGACCGGATGCCCTGCAGCAGGCTCGCTGTCTGCACCGACAGCCCCGAGATCTGGTCGAGCGAGGACAGGATCGCCTGGCGGTCACCGGTCAGTCCGTGCACGAAGGAGCGGAACGTCGTGATCAGCGTCGAGAGCTGCTGGTCGCGGTCGCCGAGATGGTCGAGCACCTGGTTGAGGTTGTCGATGAGGGAGTCGATGACGGCGTCGCGGTCGGCCAGCGTCTGCGTCACCGACGCGGTGTGGGCCAGCAGGCCCTCGAGCGTGCCGCCCTCGCCCTGGAAGACCTGCACGATCTCGTAGGAGAGCTTGTTGATGTCGCTCGGCGAGAGCGCCTGGAAGAGCGGCTTGAAGCCGTTGAACAGCACGGTCAGGTCGAGTGCGGGGCTGGTCCGGCTGATCGGGATCGTCTGACCCGGCTCGAGGTGCGCTCCCCCGGCGAGCTCGTCGGTGAGGGCGACGTACCGCTGGCCCACCAGGTTGCGGTAGCGGATGGCGGCGTGGGTGGCCTCGCTCAGTGACTGGTCGTCCTTGACCGAGAACGTGATGAGGGCGCGGGTCCGATCGGTGATCTCGACCTTGCGGACGGTGCCGACCTTGACGCCGGCGATGCGGACGTCGTCGCCCTTGTTCACTCCTGTGGCGTCGGCGAAGACGGCCCGGTAGTCGTGGGTGCCGCCGAAGGAGATGTTGCCGATGGTCAGCACCAGCAGGCCGGTGGCCAGGGTGGTGACCACGATGAAGACCAGCAGCTTGACGAGGTCGGCACGGGTGCGCCGGTCGAGGAGGAGGCTCATCGCGCACCCCCCTGGTCAGGGGCTCCGTAGCCGAGCGTCGCACCGCGCGCCATCGGGCCGACGAGGAGCCCTCCGAGATCCGGCACATCGCTCGCCGAGACGCCCAGGCCGGGCGCCAGCAGCTGGTCGAGGAGGCGGGTCTCGGCGGGGCTTCCCGCATACCCGAAGCCGTTGCGGAAGGCGTCTCCGAGCGGCGCGCGACGGACCGGCCCGGAGACGCCGTCGTTCATCGACGGCGACTGGGCGTCCGGGTTCTGCTGGTTCCACGGGGGGTTCGGCAGGTGACCGCAGGCCGGTCCCCGGTCCTCGCCGAAGTGCGGCTTGTCGGCGGGCGTGTAGCGCCGCGGCTGCCGGGGCAGCGTCTCGAGCACGATGTGGAGCGTGAAGTCGCGGAAGGCGTCGGCCTCCCGCTTCCCGAGGTTGTCCAGGCCGCCGAGCAGGCAGGGGAACTCCGTGGAGTAGCGCGCGGCCGTCTTCAGCAGGCCGTTGTTGATGTCGGCCACGCGGATCAGGTTGTCCTGGTTGGTCGAGAGGAAGTCACGCGCCGTCCCGGACACCGAGGTGACGTTGGTGAGCAGGGCGTGCAGCTGGGCGCTGTCGTCCTCGAGCGTGCCGGTCGTGGTGATCGTGTTGCGCAGCAGGCTGCTGATCTCGGGGACGACGCTGCCGTAGATGTCCGCGACCCTCGTCGTCTTCCTGAGGTCCTCCACGAGCGCCGGGATCTGGGGGTTGAGCCGACGCAGGTAGGCGTCGGCCGTCTCGATGGTCGTGCCGAGCTGCTCGCCGCGGCCCTCGAGCGCCGTCGCCAGGGCGTTGAGCGTCATGTTGAGGTCGGCCGGCTGCACGGCCCGCAGCAGCGGGTAGAGGTCGGAGAGCACGCTGTCGACCTCGGTCGAGACCGCCGTGCGCGCAATGACCGTCCCTGGCCGGATCGAGGTGCTCGCCGGCTGGTCGGGAACGACGAGGGAGACGTACTTCTCGCCGAACAGCGTCTTCGGCAGGATCGAGCCGGTGACGTTGGCCGGGATGGTGCCGATCTCGTCAGGCTGGATCCCGAGGGTCAGCTGCGCGCCGTCGGCGGTGGCCCTCTGCGCGAGCACCTGCCCGACGAGGACCCCGCGCACCTTGACGTCGGCGCGGTCGGGCAGCTGGAGTCCGACGCGCGAGGTCTCGAGCGTGATCTGGTCGAAGTGGGTGAACCTCTGCGTGAAGACGGCATACGTCAGCCACACCCCGCCCACCACGAGGGCGAGGAAGCAGACGCCGAGGACGCGCAGACGCAGAGCAGCCACGGCTATCCCGCCAGCCGGACGGTCGTCGCGGCGCCCCAGATCGCCATGGAGAGGAACAGGTCGAGCACGTTGATCACGACGATGCTGGTCCGCACCGCGCGCCCGACCGCGACGCCGACGCCCGCGGGGCCGCCCGAGGCGTGGTAGCCGTGGTAGCAGTGGATCAGGATCACCACGACGCTGAAGACGAGCACCTTCCCGAACGACCACAGCACGTCGCCCGGCGGGAGGAACGTCGTGAAGTAGTGGTCGTAGGTGCCTGAGCTCTGCCCGAACACCACGGTCACCGTGAGCCGCGTGGCGAAGTACGACGACAGCAGCCCGATCACGTAGAGCGGCACGATCGCGATCAGCCCCGCGATGATCCGGGTGGTGACGAGGAACGGCAGGGACGGGACCGCCATCACCTCGAGGGCGTCGACCTCCTCGGAGATCCGCATCGCGCCCAGCTGCGCGGTGAAGCCGCAGCCGACCGTCGCCGCCAGCGCGATCGCCGAGACGAGCGGAGCGATCTCACGCGTGTTGAAGTAGGCCGACACGAAGCCCGAGAAGGCGGCCGTGCCCAGCTGGTTGAGGGCGGCGTACCCCTGGAGGCCCACCTCGGTGCCGGTGAAGAACGTCATCGCCGCGATGACGCCGACCGTGCCGCCGATGACGGCCAGCGCGCCGGTGCCGAGGGTCACCTCGGCGAGCAGGCGCAGGACCTCTTTCTTGTAGCGGCGGACGGTGCGTGGCGTCCACGCGAGCGCGCGCAGGTAGAACGACAGCTCTCCACCGAGCTTGTCGAGCGTCGCGAGCGGCCGCTCGTAGGCGGACTTCAGCTGGGACATGGCGCTCATCCCGTCTTGGACGGCACGAGCTGGAAGTAGATCGCGCTCATGACGAAGTTGACGACGAACAGCAACATGAAGGTGACGACGACCGACTGGTTGACGGCGTCGCCGACGCCCTTGGGGCCTCCGGCGGCGTTCATGCCCATGTAGGAGGCGACGACGGCCGCGATCATCCCGAACACGAGCGCCTTCGCGAGCCCCTGCCAGACGTCGGGCAGCTGCGCCAGCGCGGTGAAGCTGGCGATGTAGGAACCAGGCGTGCCGCCCTGGAGCAGCACGTTGAAGACGTAGCCGCCGGCGACGCCGACCACGCTCACCAGGCCGTTGAGGAAGACCGAGACCAGCATGCACGCAAGCACGCGCGGGACGACCAGACGCTGGATCGGGTCGATGCCGAGCACCATCATGGCGTCCAGCTCCTCGCGGATCTTGCGGGCGCCCAGGTCGGCCGCGATGGCCGATCCGCCGGCGCCGGCGATGAGGAGGGCGGTGGCGATGGGGCCCGCCTCGCGGACGACGGCCAGCACGCTCGCCGAGCCGACGAACGACTGCGCCCCGAACTGCTTGATGAGGCCGCCGACCTGGAGGGCGATCACCGCGCCGAAGGGGATGGCGACCAACGCCGTCGGGATGATCGTGACCGAGGCGATGAACCAGGCCTGCTGGATCAGCTCGCGGAACTGGAAGGGGGGCCGGAAGAGGCTCCGGGCGACGTCGAGAGCGAAGGCGAAGAACCTGCCTGCGGTCCCGACCGGCTTGAGAACGGTCGGCGTGGACACGGTCAGGCCCGCGCTCCGCCGGCCAACACCGAGTCCGGCATGAACGACCCCGGCGGCGGCGTCACTCCGTTGTGCAGGCACCACTCCCCCGGCGGCCGCTGACTGCGGCGCGGGATGCCGTTGGACGGCTCGAGCTGGAGCGGGATGGGCGGCAGCGGCGGCAGGTCCATGTCCCTCTCGGCTGCCAGCTGGTCGGCGTCCTTCTCCTCCGACATGCCGATCGGGCCGACCCGCTGGGCGTTGAGGAACTGGCGCACGACCGGCTCCTCGCTGGAGAGGAGCATCTCGCGCGGGCCGAACATCGCCAGGTGCTTGTGGTAGAGCAGGCCGATGTTGTCCGGCACCGTGCGGGCGGTGTTGATGTCGTGGGTGACGATGAGGAACGTCGCGTCGATCTGCGCGTTGAGGTCGACGATCAGCTGGTTGAGGAACGCGGTGCGCACCGGGTCGAGGCCCGAGTCCGGCTCGTCGAAGAGGATGATCTCGGGGTCGAGGACCAGCGCGCGAGCCAGACCGGCCCGCTTGCGCATGCCTCCGGAGATCTCGCCGGGCAGCTTGTCCTCGGCGCCGATGAGACCGACCAGGTCCATCTTCTCCATGACGATGGCCCGGATCTCCGACTCCGACTTCCGGGTGTGCTCGCGCAGCGGGAAGGCGACGTTGTCGTAGAGGTTCATCGACCCGAACATCGCGCCGTCCTGGAACAGCACGCCGAAGAGCTTCCGGATCTCGTAGAGCTCCCTCTCCGAGCACGAGCAGATGTCGGTGCCCTCGATGACCACCGCGCCGGCGTCCGGCTTGAGGAGCCCGATGAGCGTCTTGAGCAGCACCGACTTGCCCGTGCCCGACGGGCCCAGCATCACGCAGATCTCTCCGGCCGGGACCGTGAGCGTGACGTCGCCCCAGATCAGTTGCTTGCCGAAGCTCTTCGTCAGGTGGTCGATCCTGATGTCCACGCCCATGCGCCCGCACTCCCTCCGTCGCCGCCGGCCAGTCCCCCCGGTGTGACCGGCGTCCCACTCACGAGTAACAACGGCGGTCCACCGGCGGGGTTACGGGTCGATTGAGGCGCTCGTCACGCTCCCCGGGGGCGACGTACCCCGTGTGTGGGCCGACGAAGCGTGGCGGGACGGTCCCGAAATGCCACCAGGGGCGGCCACATGCGTGGCCGCCCCTGGGGCGATGATCAGGCTGCGGGATTCCCTCCCGCGGTGAGGCTGGCCGACCCGGAGTCGCCGTGGTCCGCGCCGTCAGGGTGCGTGCCCGGCAAGGCGGAGGAGGGAGCCGTGGCGGAGCCACGGCGACCGAGGACAACGAAGCCGGGTGCGTGCCCTGGTGGGGCGGAGTAGGCGAGGCCGGGTCGGCCAGCCTCTAACTCACTTGAGGGTGACGGTGGCGCCAGCGGCCTCGAGGGCCTCCTTGGCCTTGTCCGCGGCCTCCTTGTTGACCTTCTCGAGGAGGGTCTTCGGGGCGGCCTCGACGAGGTCCTTGGCCTCCTTCAGGCCGAGGCTCGTGAGGGCGCGCACCTCCTTGATGACGTTGATCTTCTTGTCACCGGCAGCCTCGAGGACGACGTCGAACTCGTCCTGAGCAGCAGCCTCCTCGGCACCGCCCGCGGCGCCGCCGGCGGCGGGAGCAGCGGCAACGGCGACCGGAGCGGCGGCGGTGACGCCGAAGGTGTCCTCGAAGGCCTTCACGAACTCGGAGAGCTCGATGAGGGTGAGCTCCTTGAACGCGTCGAGCAGCTCGTCGGTGGTGAGCTTCGCCATGATGGCTTGTCCTTTCAGTGTGGCCGCGTCGTGCGACGAGCGCGGCCGGGTTTCAGGTGGTGGTGTCCCGGGCCTCAGGCCTCGGTGGTCTCCTCGGCGGCGGCCTCAGGGGCAGCCTCCTCGGTGACCTCGGCCTCGGCAGCGGGAGCCTCGACGTCGGCCGGAGCCTCAGTCGTAGCCTCCTCGGCGGCAGCCGGCGAACCAGCACCACCTGCGAGGATCGTGGGGTCGTTCTCGGCCTTCTCCGCCAGCGCGGCAGCGAGCTGCGCGGCCTTCTGCGGGAGGGCGTTGAAGACGTAGAGCGCCTGCGAGAGCGTGGCGGTCATCGCGCCGGCCAGCTTGGCCAGCAGGACCTCGCGCGACTCGAGGTCGGCCAGCTTGGCCACCTCGGCAGCGTCGAGAGCCTTGCCCTCGTAGACCCCGCCCTTGATGACAAGGTGCGGGTTCGCCTTGGCAAAGTCACGCAGACCCTTGGCCGTCTCGACCACGTCGCCCTTGATGAAGGCGATGGCGGTCGGTCCGGTCAGCAGGTCGTCGAAGCCGTCGATGCCGCTCTGCTTGGCGGCGATCTTGGCCAGCGTGTTCTTGACCACGGCGTAGTCGGCGTTCGCACCGAGGGAGCGTCGGAGGTCCTTCAGCTCCTTGACGGTGAGACCGCGGTACTCGGTCAGCACGGCACCGACCGAGGCGCTGAACTCGTCAGCGATCTCGGCGACGGCGGCCTGCTTGTCTGCCCGCGCCATGGGTCTCCTCTTTTCCGTGGAATCGAGACCACCGCTGTGCTGAGCCTTCGAGCCGTGAAATGAACGAACGCCCCGAGCGCAGGCTCAGGGCGTGATCACGACGTACGTCGTCCTCGTGCTCTGTCACCTACGCTGGCCGTCCGCTCCAGCGCTGAGCACTGTCACGGCACCTTCGGTCACTCCTGGCGGAGCCACCACCGGCGGTCTCTGGTTTCAGTCGTCAAGTATGCGGACCGGCGCGAGGTTCGCCAAATCGCGGACCTGAAGGCCCCGATTTCCGCGACCGGGACGGTCCTGGGACCCCTCGCCGGCTACCCAATTTTCGCCGTGTCGCGAAAAAGTTAAGGGAATCGTCGGCGGAGCCTGGGAAACCTTGCTCTCATGATGGACGTGGACCCAGAGCTGCACTCCCTCGCCTCCGTGCTCGAGCGCGTCGACGAGCGCGCCCGCATCGGCAGCGACACACCGGTCGTGTGGCCGACCGGCTTCTCGCTGCTCGATGACATCCTCGATGGCGGTCTGCGAAGCGGCAACCTGATCCTGCTAGCCGGCCCACAGGGCGAGGGCAAGACGACGATGTCGCTGCAGATCGCCCGCAACATCGCCGCGGCCGGCCAGGCGGTCCTGTACTTCTGCTACGAGCACGACCCCGAGGTCCTGCTCGGCCGACTGGTCTCGCTGGAGTCCGGGCTGCGCTACGGCTCCCAGGCGCCGAACCAGGACCGCTTCCGTCGCCTCTTCGAGGACGAGAGCGCCACACCCGACGGGCTCGTCGGGCGGCTGCAGACGCTGCCGACCGCCGCGGAGGCGCTCGGCGCGGTGCTGGACTACCAGGACCTGTTCCACATCCACCGCTCGACCGGCAGCACGACCAACATCAAGGTGATCGCCGAGGCGGTCGACCAGGTGCGCCGTGCCACCGGCCAGACGCCCCTCGTCATCGTCGACTACCTCCAGAAGGTCAAGGCCGACTCCGCCTTCGAGTCCGAGCGCGCGACCGAGATCGTCGAGGACCTCAAAGACCTCGCGATCATGCACCAGGTGCCCGTGCTGGCCATCAGCGCCTCGGACAAGGCCGGGCTGCTCTCGGGCAAGCGCATGCGCGCCCACCACCTGCGCGGGTCCACCGCGCTCGCCTACGAGTGCGACGTGCTGCTGATCCTCAACAACAAGTACGACATCGTCTCGCGCCAACACCTCGCCTACGCCGCGAACGCCGAGAGCTTCCGCCAGTGGGTCGTCCTGAGCGTCGAGAAGAACCGCAACGGCCGCGCCGGCATCGAGATGGAGTTCCGCAAGCACTTCGAGCAGAACCGCTTCGACCCCGACGGTGCCCTCGTCCGCGAGCAGCTCGTCGACGAGCGGCTGATCCTGGAGTAAGGGTCGCGTCGCCGGTCGCGGACCGAGCGCCGGCGAGCTCCAGCGAGACCCCCGGCCCGCCGCTGCACGGAATCAGCGCGACACGCCGTACGCCGCGGCGAGTCGCCCTCTGGGCGCGCATGGGCGGGCCGGCGAACGACCCGGCCGGTCCGCCGGTCGAGTAGCGAGCGCCGGCGAGCTCCAGCAAGACCCCCGGCCCGCCGCTGCACGGAATCAACGCGACACGCCGTACGCCGCGGCGAGTCGCCCTCTGGACGCGCACTGGCGGGCCGGCGAACGACCCGGCCGGTCCGCCGGTCGAGTAGCGAGCGCCAGCGAGCGTATCGAGACTCCCCGGCCCGCCGCTGCGCGAGATCACCGCGACACGCCGTACGCCGCGGCGAGTCGCCCTCTGGACGCGCACTGGCGGGCCGACACCATCGCCGCGCGCCCCCGAGCGCCCGCGCCCGGCCGGGAAGTCGCGTGCGCATCTAGCGTCGGGCGACGCGGCGGCGTACGTTTGATTACATGATTACATCTGAGGTCGAAGCCGTCCGGGGCTGGTTCTCCGGGCGCCTCCCCGAAGGCCTCTTCGAGGAGCTGATCGAGGTCGCCGTCGACCGCGAGGAGATCACCGTCATCGGGCGCATCGCTGGCCCGACCCTCGCTTCGGAGGCGTCGGAGGCCGAGCGTGCGGCCGCCGTCGACGGCAAGGTGAGCGAGTTCCGCGAGCGCACGCGTGGCGACCGGATCGCCGTCGCCCGCGAGGCCGAGCACCGGTTCGAGCGGAAGGTGTCGTGGGGCGTGGAGTGCGAGGGACGACGGTTCCTCTTCACCAACGTCTCCGCGCCGGTGATGACCCGTCTGCGACAGCCCGAGCGGCAGGTGCTCGACCTGCTCATCGACGGCGGGGTCGCGCGCAGCCGCAGCGAGGCACTCGCCTGGTGCGTCCGGCTGGTCCAGCGCAACAGCGAGGAGTGGCTGCGCGACCTGCATGAGTCACTCGACCGGGTCCGCGAGGTACGCCGGCAGGGTCCCGACGTGGCGTGAGGCCGACGGCTGAAATGCGCGACCGGCCGCCACCCCGAGGGGCGACGGCCGGTCACGCAGGTCAGGTGAGGCTCAGGCCTCGTCCTCCACCGCGACGTTGCGGGTGCGGTTGGGGTCGACCTGGACGCCGGGGCCCATGGTCGTGGAGACGGTGACCTTCTTGACGTAGCGGCCCTTCGAGCTGGCCGGCTTCAGACGGAGGACCTCCTCGAGCGCCGCGGCGTAGTTCTCCGCGAGCTGGACCTCGGAGAACGAGGCCTTGCCGATGATGAAGTGGAGGTTCGCGTGACGGTCCACGCGGAACTCGATCTTGCCGCCCTTGATGTCGGACACGGCCTTGGCCACGTCCGGCGTCACGGTGCCGACCTTCGGGTTCGGCATGAGCGAGCGCGGACCGAGCACGCGGCCGAGGCGGCCGACCTTGCCCATCATGTCCGGGGTCGCGACCACGGCGTCGAAGTCGAGCCAGCCGCCGGCGACCTTCTCGATGAGGTCGTCGCTGCCGACGAAGTCCGCGCCGGCCTCACGAGCGGCCTCGGCCTTGTCCCCGTTCGCGAACACGAGGACGCGGGCGGTCTTGCCGGTGCCGTGCGGCAGGTTGACGGTGCCGCGGACCATCTGGTCGGCCTTGCGGGGGTCGACGCCGAGACGCATGACGACGTCCACGGTCTCGTCGAACTTCTTCTTGCTGGAGTCCTTGGCGATCTTGATCGCCTCGAGCGGGGCGTAGAGCTCGGTCTTGTCGAACGACTCGGCCGCCGCGCGGTAGGTCTTGCTGCGCTGCATGATGTTCCTCTTTGTCTGTCAGGAGATGTGGTTAGCGAGCCAGCGCGGCTCTCCCACGGTGTCAGTCGGTGGTGACGCCCATCGAGCGGGCGGTGCCCTCGACGATCTTCATCGCGGCCTCGATGTCGTTGGCATTGAGGTCGGGAAGCTTGGTGGTCGCGATCTCACGCACCTGGTCCTTGGTCAGCTTGCCGACCTTGTCCTTGTGCGGGACCGAGGAGCCCTTGGCGAGGCCAGCGGCCTTCTTGATCAGCTCGGCGGCCGGCGGGGTCTTCGTGACGAAGGTGAACGACCGGTCCTCGTAGATGGTGATCTCGACGGGGATGACGTTGCCGCGCATGGACTCGGTCTGGGCGTTGTAGGCCTTGCAGAAGTCCATGATGTTCACGCCGTGCGGACCGAGCGCGGTGCCGACCGGCGGGGCCGGGGTCGCGGAGCCGGCCTGGAGCTGGACCTTGACCAGCGCGGCGATCTTCTTCTTGGGAGGCATTGCTCTATCTCTCTCTTCTCGTGGTCATGACGAGGGCGTACGACGTCCTCTGCCACCTGCGTGCTGCGGTGTTGCTGGGCAACCTGTCCATTGTCCGCGGTCACCCAAGAACTGTCTAAACCGCGCGACCGCTCCGAGCCGCGCCGAGCGAGCTCAGACGCGCTGGATCTGGCTGAAGCTCAGCTCGACCGGCGTCTCGCGGCCGAAGATCTCGACGAGCGCCTTGACGCGCTGCGACTCGGCGTTGAGCTCGGTGATCGTCGCGTGCAGGGTCGCGAACGGGCCGTCGACGACCATGACGGAGTCGCCCACGCTGAAGTCCGCGACCTCGACCGGCTTCTTGGCCGGCGTGGTGGGCGAGCCTGCCGCCGCCGTGCCCGCTGCGGCGGCCTCCGCCTCGGCAGCGGCGACGACGGCCGGCGCCAGCATGTTCTCGACCTCGCTCATCGACAGCGGCACCGGCTGGTGCTGGTGGCCGACGAAGCCGGTGACGCTCGGGGTGTGGCGCACGGCCGACCAGGACTCGTCGGTGAGGTCCATGCGGACGAGCACGTAGCCCGGGAGCACGGTGCGCTTCACGAGCTTGCGCTGGCCGTTCTTGATCTCGGCGACCTCCTCGGTCGGCACGACGATCTCATGGATGTAGTCCTCCATGTTCAGCGCGAGCTTGCGCTGCTCCAGGTTGGACTTCACCCGGTTCTCCATGCCGGAGTAGGTGTGGACGACGTACCAGTCGCCGGGCTTGGCCCACAGCTCGCGGCGGAACGCCTCCAACGGGTCGTTCTCCTCGGCGACATCGGCGACGTCGGCGACGTCCTCGTCAGCCTCCTCGGCCACGTCCTCGCCGAGGACGGCCTCGCCGGCGACGTCCTCCTCAGGCGTCTCCTCGGCGGTCTCCGGGGTCGCCTCGTCGTCCGTGGTCGCCTCGACCTCGGTGTCGATGGCGTCCGCCTCGAACTCCTGCTCAGACACGCTTCGCTCCAAACTCACTGTGATGCGGAACCGTCTAGTTCCGGCCGCCGAAGATCTCGAAGAACAGCTTGCCGAGGGCCAGGTCGAGGGCCGACACGGTGGCCATCATGACCAGCACGAACACGAGAACGACGATGAAGTACGTGGTCAGCTGCTGCTGCGTCGGCCAGACGACCTTGCGGAGCTCCGCGACCACCTGTCGGTAGAACAGGAAAGGGCTTGTGCGCTTCTCGGACCGGTCCCGTTTCTTCGGGGCCGGAGCCGTGGTGCTCTCGGACATGCCTCTCCTCAGTGTTGCGTCCTGCAGGGCACGAGGGACTTGAACCCCCAACCTTCGGTTTTGGAGACCGATGCTCTGCCAGTTGAGCTAGTGCCCTCCGATGGCCGTCCCGCCGCCGCAGCCGGTTGGAGGCGCGCAACAGCATGTGGGAAATCCACCAGTCGAGGAGTCTACGGGTCGGCTGGGCCGAGCACCAATCGGGTTGCCTCGAGGCACCGCGAGATCGGCCACCGTCGGGGCGGCACCCGGCCGATAGAGTGGCGCCATGACCTCCTCCCCTCGTGACCGTCGTGTGTCCCAGCGGGTCGGCGCCATCGCCGAGTCGGCCACCCTCAAGGTGGATGCGAAGGCGAAGGCCCTCAAGGCGGAGGGGCGCCCGGTGATCGGCTTCGGCGCTGGCGAGCCCGACTTCCCGACCCCCGGCTACATCGTGGAGGCCGCCATCGAGGCCGCTCGCGACCCGAAGAACCACCGCTACACCCCCGCCGGCGGCCTGCCCGAGCTCAAGGCCGCCATCGTGACCAAGACAAAGCGGGACTCCGGCCTCGAGGTCACCCCCGCTCAGGTGCTGGTGACCAACGGCGGCAAGCAGGCGGTCTACGAGTCGTTCGCCGCCATGCTCGACCCAGGCGACGAGGTGCTCCTGCCGGCGCCGTACTGGACGACCTACCCCGAGTGCATCCAGCTCGCCGGCGGCGTGCCGGTCGAGGTCTTCGCCGACGAGATCCAGGGCTACAAGGTCACCGTCGACCAGCTCGAGGCCGCCCGCACCTCGCGCACCAAGATCCTGCTCTTCGTCTCGCCGTCGAACCCGACCGGCGCCGTCTACACCGCCGACGAGATCCGTGCGATCGGCGCCTGGGTCGCCGAGCACGGACTGTGGGTCGTGACCGACGAGATCTACGAGCACCTGCTCTACGACGGTGTCGAGACCGGCTCGATCGCCACGCTGTGCCCTGAGATCGCCGACTACACGGTCATCCTCAACGGCGTCGCGAAGACCTACGCGATGACCGGCTGGCGGGTCGGCTGGATGATCGGCCCGGCCGACATCGTGAAGGCCGCGACCAACCTGCAGTCGCACGCGACCTCCAACGTCGCCAACGTCTCCCAGCGCGCCGCGATCGCCGCCCTCGAGGGCGACCTGTCGGCGGTCGACGAGATGCGCACCGCGTTCGACCGGCGGCGCAAGACGATCACCTCGATGCTCAACGAGATCGACGGGGTCGTCTGCCCGACGCCGGAGGGTGCGTTCTACGCGTTTCCGTCGGTCAAGGGGCTGCTCGGTCGCGAGCACGACGGGCGGCGGATCGACACCTCGGCCGAGCTGGCGGAGTACATCCTCGACAAGGTCGAGGTCGCCGTCGTGCCCGGTGAGGCGTTCGGCGCGCCCGGCTACCTCCGGCTGTCCTACGCCCTGGGTGACGACGACCTGGTGGAGGGTGTCACCCGCCTCCAGAAGCTCTTTGCGTGACCGGTGGTCGAGTAGCGAGCGCCAGCGATTTCGGAGGTCGAGTAGCGAGCGCCAGCGAGCGTATCGAGACCCGTATCGAGACCCGCGACCTCCGGGCGCTCCCGAAGGCGCATCTGCATCTGCACTTCACCGGGTCGATGCGGCACTCGACGCTGCTCGAGCTGGCGGAGCGCGACGGCATCCACCTGCCGGACCAGCTCGTCAGCGAGTGGCCGCCGCAGCTCAGTGCGGCCGACGAGAAGGGCTGGTTCCGCTTCCAGCGGCTCTACGACGTCGCGCGCTCGGTGCTGCGGACCGAGGCCGACGTACGCCGCCTGGTCCGGGAGGCCGCTGAGGACGACGTCGCCGACGGCGGGCGCTGGCTCGAGATCCAGGTCGACCCTTCGGGCTACGCCGCCCGCTTCGACGGCATCACGGCCTTCACCGACCTGGTGATCGACGCCGCGGCCGCCACCTCGCGCGAGACCGGGCTTCCGATCGCGGTCATCATCGCGGCGAACAGGACCCGCCATCCGTTGGACGCGCGGACCTTGGCACGCCTGGCGGCGCAGTACGCCGGCCGCGGCGTCGTCGGCTTCGGCCTCTCCAACGACGAGCGCCGTGGGCGGACGGCCGAGTTCGGCCCGGCGTTCTCGATCGCGGAGCGGGCCGGACTCATGCTGGTGCCGCACGGCGGCGAGCTGCGCGGCCCCGAGCACATCGCGCAGGTGATCGACACGCTGCACCCGCGGCGGCTGGGTCACGGCGTGCGGTCCGCCGAGGACCCCGCGCTGCTCGACCGGATCGTCGAGGCCGGCATCGCGTTGGAGGTCTGCCCGACGTCCAATGTCTCTCTCGGGGTCTACTCGTCCCTCACCGAGGTGCCGGTGCCCTCCCTCGTCGCAGCCGGCGCGACGGTCGCGCTCGGTGCGGACGACCCCCTTCTCTTCGGCTCACGCCTCCTCGGCCAGTACGCCGCGGTGCGTGCCGCCCACGACCTGCACGATGGCCAGCTGGCCGAGCTCGCCCGGATGTCGGTGCGGGCCTCGGCAGCGCCGGAGTCGACCCAGCAGGCCCTGCTGGACGACATCGACGCCTGGCTCGCCAAGCCCGAGTGAGACGCCTGGGGAAGAATGACGCCATGACCGACGGCAGCAACGAGCAAGACCCCTCCGGCGAGCAGCCGAACGCCGCTGAGGATCCGGCTGTCCCTCCCCCGACGCAGCCCTACGGTCCCTCCTACGGCAGCACCCCGCCGCCCTACTCGCAGCCCTACGGGCAGCCGTACGACCAGCCCTACGGACAGCAGCCCCACGAGACGCAGCAGTCCTTCGGGACGCCGTCCTCGGCGCAGCCGTCCGCCGGACAGCAGGCTGATGACCACCCGGGCGGCCAGAATCCGTACGCTCCGCAGCCGTATGCTCAGCCGGCGCCGTACCAGGGCTACAGCCAGGGCTATGGCCAGGGCTATGGCCAGGGCTATGGCCAGACGTACGGGCAGCCTTACCCGCAGGGCTACGGCCAGGGCTATCCGGGCTACGTGCCGCGACGACCCGAGGACGGTGGCGCCCAGGCCGCGATGATCGTCGGCATCGTCGCCCTCGCCCTGGGACTCGCCTGCGTCGGCCTGGGCTTCCTGGGCTCACCGGTGGCCTGGTTCCTCGGGCATCAGGCGAAGAAGCGGATCGACGCGTCCAACGGCCAGCTCGGCGGCCGGGGCAACGCTCAGGCCGGCGTGGTGCTGGGCATCATCGGCACCGTGCTGCTGGTCCTCGTCATCCTCGCGGTCATCGCCCTCTTCGTGGTCATCGGTGTCACCGCCGACTCCTGGGACAACTACGACGGCGGCAGCACCGGCACCAACGCCTGACTCCTCGTGCACTGCTCCTACTACGACGCGCATGTGTGCCGGTCCTGCCGGTGGATCGAGCTGCCGTACGCCGAGCAGCTGACCGCGAAGCAGGCTCGGGTCGCTGCTGCCCTGCCTCCGCTCACCTGGCTCGAGCCGGCCGCCAGCCCGGAGGAGGGCTTCCGCAACAAGGCGAAGATGGTCGTCAGCGGCACCCTCGAGGCGCCGACGCTCGGCATCCTCGACCCGCGAGGACGTGGCGTCGACCTCCGCGAGTGCGGGCTGCACGACCCCCGCCTGCGCGAGGCGCTGCCGGTGCTCGCCGAGCTGGTCCGGACGGCCCGACTGGCGCCCTACTCCGTCCCCGACCGACGCGGCGAGCTGAAGCACCTGCTGGTCACCGTGGCACCGAGCGGCGAGCTCATGGTGCGGTTCGTCCTCCGGTCGACCGAGGCGGTGCCGAGACTGCGCAAGCACCTGTCGGCGCTGCTCGACGCCCTGCCCGCCGCTGTCGTCTCGGTCAACCTCCAGCCGACGCACCAGGCCGTGCTCGAGGGCCCGGAGGAGCAGGTGCTGCACGGCGACACGCTGACGATGCGGGTCAACGACCTGGACCTGCACCTGCGTCCGCAGTCCTTCTTCCAGACCAACACGGTGGTGGCGGCTCGGCTCTACCGCGAAGCGCAGGAGCTCGTCTCGTCGGTCGACCCGGCGTCGGTCTGGGACCTCTACTGCGGCGTCGGTGGCTTCGGGCTGCACGTGGCGGCCCCGGGTCGGGTCCTCGTCGGCGTGGAGTCGAGCGAGCAGGCGATCGAGTCGGCTCGGCTGACCGCGACGGAGCTCGGCGTGGGGGCCACCTTCGTGGCCGGCGACGCGACGGCCTACGCCCTCGCCGCAGGCCGGGCGCCGGAGCTGGTCATCGTCAACCCGCCTCGGCGCGGCATCGGGGTGAAGCTGGCCGGATGGCTCGAGGCGTCTGCCGCGCGGCACGTCGTCTACTCCTCGTGCAACGTCGACACCCTCGCCCGCGACCTGGCCGCCATGCCGTCCCTGGAGCCGGTCTCGGGGCGGCTGCTCGACATGTTCCCCCACACCGACCATCACGAGGTGCTGGTGCTGCTCTCCCGGTGATGCACGTCGAGCACTCCTCCGATGTCAGGACCTGGTGGCGCCGTCCTGACAGGGCTCAGATCTCGACGCCCAGCAGCACCGGCTCGTTCTCCAGCCGGATGCCGAACCGCTCCTCGACGCCGTCCCGGACCTCGCGGGCGAGACCGAGCAGGTCCTTCGTCGTCGCCGAGCCGCGGTTGGTCAGGGCGAGCGTGTGCTTGGTCGACAGCGTCGCGGCGCCGCTCCCCGGGTAGCCCCGCGTGAAGCCGGCATGCTCGATGAGCCAGGCGGCGGAGGTCTTCACGCCACCGTCGGGCTGGGGGTAGGCCGGTGCACCCTTCGGCAGCCGGTCCGGATCGACGACCGGGTTGGTGAAGAACGAGCCGGCGCTCCAGGTGTCGTGGTCGTCGGCGTCGAGCACCATGCCCTTGCCCCGGCGCAGCCGCAGCACCGCGTCGCGAACATCGCCCAGCGGCGCTCGCTGGCCGACCTCGACGCCGAGCGAGCGCGCCAGCTCGGCGTACGCGATGGGCGCGGACAGCGTCCCGACTCGCAGCTGGAAGGTCACATCGACCACGACGTGACGGCCGGGGTCGGCCTTGAACCGCGAGGTGCGATAGCCGAACCGGCAGTCGGCGTTCGCGAAGGTCCGGTAGCCCTTCAGCACGCGGTCCCAGACACGCACCGCAGCGATGGTCTGGGACACGTCCTGGCCGTAGGCGCCGACGTTCTGGATCGGCGTCGCGCCGACGCGACCGGGGATCCCGGCGAGCGCCTCGATGCCGACCCAGCCGTGCTCGACCGCGGTGGCGACGAGCTCGTCCCAGCTCTCGCCGGCTGCGACGGTGACCATCGCGCCACCGCATGCAGGACCCGCGTCCTCGACGTCCGACGTCACGCCGGTCGTGGCCACCTCGACGACGGTCCCGGTGAAGCCCTCGTCGGCGACGACGAGGTTGCTGCCGCCGCCGAGGACGAGCACCTGCTCCCCCGCCGCGTCGGCGGTCGTGACGGCCTGGGTCAGCTCGTGGGCGGTGCGAGCGACGACGTACGCCGACGCCGGCCCGCCCAACCGGAGGGTGGTGTGATCGGCGAGGAGCTCAGGCATCGCCTGCTCAGGCACGGACGACGGCCTTCGGGGCGCCCAGGACCTTCTGTCCGTCGCAGGTGACCTCGAGGGCGAGGGTGACGAGCCCGTCGGCGACCGACTTCACCGTCCCGCCGACCGTGACCGTGGTGCCCTCGTCGGTGTCAGGGACGACGACCATGTTGGTGAACTTGTTGCCGAGCTCGACGACCGGCGCGCCGTCGGTCCAGGTCGCGACGGCCCGGCTGGTCAGCGCCATCGTGAGCATGCCGTGCGCGATGACGCCCGGCAGGCCGACGGCGGTCGCGGTGCGGTCGGACCAGTGGATCGGGTTGAAGTCGCCGGAGGCGCCGGCGTAGCGCACCAGGTCGGCGCGCGTCACCGTATAGGTCTGCGGCTCCAGCGCGTCGCCGGCCTCGAGCTTCACGCCGCTCATGCCGCGGCCCCTCGGTGGACGAGCGTGGCGGTCGCCGTGCACAGGAGCGTGCCCGAGCCGTCGGTGAACGTCGTCGAGGTGCCGATGATGTCGTTGCCTCCGATCTGCCGCAGGCTCGCGACCGTCAACGTGGAGGTGAGCTGGTCGCCGGGCGCGAGCTCGCGCTCATAGGAGAACCGCTGCTCCCCGTGCACGATCCGCGACAGCTCCAGGCCGACCTCGTCGAGGAAGGCGTTCATCGAGGCGCCGGCGAGCACGATCGGGAAGGTCGGCGGCACGCCGTCGTGCTCCCAGCCGATGGCGGAGGCGAACTCCCGCACCTTCTCCGCCGAGACAAGGTAGGGGCCGACGGGCGGGAACTGCCGGCCGACGATCGAGCTGTCCACGGGCCTCACCCTAACGGGGAGCCGCCGAGCCCCGGGTTGTTGCCCCTCGAGTCCGGGGTTCTGGTCCCTCGAGCACCGGATTCGTGCCCGAGAAATGCCACAAGGCCGCAGGACAACCTGCGGCCTTGAGCGAGAACCCGGGGCTCGAGGGACGAGACCCCGGGGCTCGGTGTGTCAGCGGGTCTCGCGGTGCGGCTGGTGCTTGCGGCAACGCGGGCAGAACTTGGCCAGCTCGATCCGGTCGGGGTCGTTGCGGCGGTTCTTCTTCGTGATGTAGTTGCGCTCCTTGCACTCGGTGCACGCCAGAGTGATCTTGGGGCGAACGTCGCTGCTCTTGGAGGCCATGAGAAGTCCTTCGTCGGATGGTGCCTGATGCGGTGCTTGGTAGCGGGGGCGGGGATCGAACCCGCGACCTCACGATTATGAGTCGTGCGCTCTAACCGCCTGAGCTACCCCGCCACGTCAGCAAGATGGCCATGGGGCGACCTTGCCTCAGAGCCCCCTTACGGAATCGAACCGTAGACCTACTCCTTACCATGGAGTCGCTCTGCCGACTGAGCTAAGGGGGCAACGAGCGAGAACACTACAGAGCCACCCCTCGGTTCGCGAAATCGCCGCCGCTCAGGCGCGCGCGAAGCCCGTGACCGACGCGAATCCGACGGCCTCCTCGAGCTCGTAGGCCAGCCCGAGCAGCAGTGCCTCCCGCCCGATCCCGGCACCCAGCATCATGCCCTGGGGCAGTCCGTTCGAGGTCGTCGCGAGCGGCAGCGAGATCGCCGGGTCGCCGCTGACGTTCTGCCACGGCGTGAAGGCCACCCAGTCCCGCAGCCGATCCATGACCGTCTCGTAGTCCTGCATCGGGTCGAGGTGGCCGACCAGCGGGGTCTCCTGGGCGAGGGTCGGCGTCAGGACGACGTCGTACGTCGCATGGAGGCCGGCCGACAGGGCGCTCGAGCGCCGCAGCCTCCGGAGCGCGCCCGGCAGCCGGTGGAGCCGGCGCCTGGTGTGCGCCGCCAGGCCACGGGTGAGGTTGTCGAGCTTCGCGGTGTCCCAGGTGCGGCCGGCGAACAGGCGACCGCTGCGGATGACCATCAGGGCGAGGAAGCCCCAGTAGAGGACGAAGTCGTCCGCGAACGCCGGCGTCACCGGCGCCTCCACCTCCTCGACCCGATGCCCGAGCGACTCCAGCAGCTCGGCGGTCCATCGCGTCAGCCCATCCACCTCCGACGTGGCCGCGCGCCCGGCCGAGGAGGTGAAGAAGGCCACTCGCAGACGGTCCTGACCCGGCCGGGTCACGTCGCCGATCGGCATCAGCGTGGGGGGCGCGGGGTGCTGACGCTCGGCCTCCCGGAGGAACGCCGCGGTGTCGCGCACCGAGCGGGTGATCACGCCGTCCACGACGATCCGCAGCGGCATCTGACGGTGGAAGGGCTCGAGCGGGAGACGGCCGCGCGAGGGCTTGAGCCCGACGAGGCCGTTGACCGAGGCGGGGATGCGGATCGACCCGCCGCCGTCGTTGCCGTGGGCGAGCGGCACGGCGCCGGCGCAGACGAGCGCCGCCGCGCCGGCCGACGAGGCCCCGGCCGTGCGCGTGGTGTCCCACGGGTTGCGCACGGCCCCGAGCCGAGGATGCTCAGCGGTCGCCGAGAACCCGAACTCCGACATCTGCGTCTTGCCGAGACAGACCACGCCGAGGGACTTGAGGAGGCGGGAGAGCTCCCCGTCGTGCTCCGCCGGGCGACCGACGTACGCATCGCTCCCCTGCTGGGTGGGCAGGCCCGCCACGTCGACGTTGTCCTTCATCAGCGTGGGGATGCCGTGCAGGAAGCCTTGCGCTCCGGTCGTCCGCCGGGCGCGCTCGAAGTCGCGCACGGCGACCGCGTTCAGCTCGCCGTCGACCTTCTCGATGCGGCCGATGGCGGCCTCCACCAGCTCCTCGGGACTCACCTCGCCGGCCGCGAGCCGGCCGGCGAGCCCGACCGCGTCGTCGTGCCCCAGAGCGTCATCGGCGAAGGCATCCACCATGGCTCGCACGGTAGCCCGCCGACCCCCGATGGCAAGCCGAAGTGCGCCCTTGACGATCGTCAAGATTTTTCTTGACACTCGTCCAGGATGCAGGAAGCGTGTGATCTACGTCACTACGATCTAGGAGGCACACGTCGATGAAGCAGCTCGATCTGACCGGCCGCAAGGCCCTCGTGACAGGAGGCGCCCAGGGGCTCGGCGAGGGCATGGCCACCGCCCTCACCGAAGCCGGCGCACGGGTCGTCATCGCCGACGTCAAGGACGACCTCGGACCGAAGGTCGGCGAGCGGCTCGGCGGCGGCTTCGTCCACCTCGACATCACCGAGGACGCCTCCTGGGAGCGGGGTGTCGCCTCCGCCATCGATCAGCTCGGCGGGCTCGACATCGTCGTGAACAACGCCGGCGTCGAGATCACCAGCCTCATCGTCGACCTCGACCCCGACCAGGTCCGTCGGATGCTGGAGGTCAACGTCCTCGGCACCGCGCTCGGCATCAAGCACGCCTTCCGCGCGATGCGACCGGGCGGCGCGGCCGGCGCGGGCGGCAGCGTCATCAACGTGGCCTCCGTCGCAGCGACGATCGCGTTCCCGGGCATCTCGGTCTACTCCGCGACGAAGTCGGCCGTCGACCGGCTCACCCGCGTGGCCGCGATGGAGAGCGGCAAGCTGGGCTACGGCGTCCGCGTCAACTGCCTCTACCCCGGTCTGGTCCCGACCGAGATGGGCGCGGGCCTCGCGAACGACGTGGCCCGCCTCGGGCTCTTCGGCTCGCCGGAGGAGGCGGTAGGGGCAGTCGTCGAGCTGACGCCGGTCGGTCGTCTCGGCACGGTCGAGGACATGGCCGACGCGGTGGTCTTCCTCGCCTCGGACGCCTCGCGCTTCATCACCGGCGCAGGACTGCCGGTCGACGGCGGAATGGGGATGTGACGATGTCCAGCAAGCCCGTCGTCGTCTACGGCGCCTCCGGCTACACCGGCCGCCTCGTGTGCGAGTACCTCCGCGAGTTCAACGTCGCCTTCGTCGCAGCCGGCCGCGACGGCGGCAAGGTGAAGGCCTCGATGGAGGCCCACGTGGCCGGCATCGAGACCGCCGACTACGAGGTCGCGGAGGTCACCCACGACGTCGACGCCCTAGCGTCGCTCTTCGCGGGAGCCTCGGTCGTGCTCAACACGGTCGGCCCGTTCAGCAGCCTCGGTCATGAGGTCGTCCAGGCCTGCCTGGAGTCCGGCAGCCACTACACCGACACCACGGGTGAGCAGGACTGGCTGCTCTCGTGCGAGGAGAGGTACGGCGCCGCCTTCGCTCGCGCCGGCCTCCTGCTCGCGCCGGGCATCGCGCAGATGTACACCACCAGCGAGATCGCCGCCGAGATCTGCCTGGAGAAGCCCGGGCTCGACACCCTGGACATCGCCGTCTTCTGGGGCGGCTCGCCCACGATCGCCTCCACCCGAACGATCCTGGTCAACGCCGCGACGTCCAAGGCGCACTACCTGCAGCAGAACGCCTTCGTCGAGTTCGACCCGACGCAGGGGCTCGTCCCGCTCGTCGTCCCGGGTCAGCACGAGCTCGCGATGTCGTTGCCGTGGGGCGGCATGTCGCACCCCGTCTGGTATCGCCGCGACCCACGCGTGGCCAGTTGCAAGTCGCAGGGCGGCGTGTTCAACGCCGCACTCATGAACGGTGTGCCGCAGATCGTGGCCGCGGCGATCGAGGCGACCAAGGACATGACGCCCGAGGACCGCGACGCGGCACTCACCGCAACGGCGGCGCAGGTGATGAACCAGATGCCACCGCGCGAGAACCCCCGTCTCAACAAGTCGCTCGACTCGGTCCACGCCTCGGGGCCGCTTGGCCGCGCGCACTGCGTCATCCACGGCAACCAGAACTACAAGCAGACTGGGATGATGCAGGCGTACGCCGCCTACTCGCTGCTGCAGCAGCCGCCGAGGCGGGTCGGCTTCGCGTCGGGATGCCAGGCGTTCGGCCACCGCGAGCTGCTCGGGCAGCTGCGTGCCTTCGGCCTGGTGGCGGAGCCGGTCGTCACCTACCAGGGCAGCTGATGCGGCTCGTCGACTACCTGGACAAGGGGGCGTCGCTCGGCGGCGACGCCCCCTGCCTGGTCTGCGACGGCGAGACCTGGACCTACGCCGACGTGGTGTCGATCAGTCGACGTGTCGCGGCCGCGCTGGCCACCCGAGGCGTCGCGCCGGGCGACAAGGTGGCGATCCTCTCGGCCAACGACCCCGTCGCCTTCGCCTGCGTCTTCGGCATCAGCCGGGCCGGCGCGGTCTGGTGCCCGATCAACCCCCGCAACGAGGCGGCCGAGAACCGCGAACTGCTGGACCTCTTCGAGTGCTCGGTGCTCGTCTTCGCCTCGTCCTTCGCGCCGCTCGTCGACCAGATCCGCGGGGATCTGCCGGCGCTGTCGACCCTGGTCTGCCTCGACGGCGAGGTCCCCTGGGCGCTGACGTGGGAGGAGTTCTTGGGTCTCGATACGCCTCCGCCTAGCGGCTCCGGCTACTCGAGCATCGACCGAGCCGCCGAGGACGACCTGGCGATGATCGTCGGCACTGGCGGCACGACGGGGCGCCCGAAGGGCGTGATGCTGACCGGCACCAACCTCGAGACGATGACGGCGATCACGCTGATGAGCTACCCGTGGCCGGACGCGCCGGCCCGGCCGACGTACCTCGCCCTGGCGCCCCTCACCCACGCCGCCGGCGTGCTGTGCTTCCCCGTGCTCTGCCTGGGCGGGGCGATCGTGGTGATGCGCACGCCGGACGTCGGCGCGTTCCTGGGCCACATCGCCTCCGCGCGCGTCACGCACACCTTCCTGCCGCCGACGCTGATCTACATGGTGCTCGACCATCCCGCCCTGCCGGAGACGGACCTCTCCGCATCGCAGTGCTTCTGGTACGGCGCCGCGCCCATGTCGGCGACACGCCTGGAGGAGGCACTGCACCGGATCGGACCCGTCATGGCACAGCTCTTCGGGCAGACCGAGGCGCCGATGATGGTCTCGACCATGGCGCCGCGCGACCACTTCCGTCCCGACGGGAGCGTCGCCCGCGAACGGCTGTCGTCAGCGGGGAGACCGTCCCCGCTGACGACGGTCAGCATCATGTCGGAGGAGGGCGACCTGCTGCCGCCGGGCGAGCGCGGCGAGATCGTCGTCCGCGGCTCGCTCGTCATGCGCGGCTACTACCGCAACCCGACCGCGACAGAGGAGGCGTCCGCGCACGGCTGGCACCACACCGGCGACATCGGCTACCTCGACGACGACGGCCTCCTTCACATCGTGGACCGCGCCAAGGACATGGTGATCACGGGCGGGTTCAACGTCTACTCCACCGAGGTCGAGCAGGCACTGATGCAGCACCCGGCCGTCGCCGACTGCGCCGTCGTCGGGCTCCCCGACGAGAAGTGGGGCGAGCGGGTGACCGCCGTGCTGCAGCTGCGGCCGGGACTCGAGGTCGACTCCGGAGAGCTGAAGGAGTTCGTCAAGGCGCGGATCGGCAGCGTGAAGACGCCCAAGCAGATCGAGGTCTGGCCCGACCTGCCGCGCTCCAAGGTCGGGAAGGTGCTCAAGACGGAGATCAAGAAGACGCTCCTGGGAGGCTGACCCTGGAGTCCCGTCGAACCTCGGGTTGTGGTCCCTCGAACCCCGGGTTCTGGTCGCCAGAACCCGGGGTTCGAGGGACCACAACCCGGGGTTCGGCGTCAGACAGTGACCGCGTCGGCGATCCGCGCGTCGACGGCCGTGGGCGCGAGGACGTGGTCGATGGCGAGAGCCGCACACCCGACAAGACCGGCCGAGTCGCCCTGCGCGGAGGGCAGGAACTGCAGGTCGCGGGTGGCCAACGCGGTGGACCGGGCGTAGACGGACTCGCGCACGCCGGCGGCGTACACCTCGAAGGCCTGGCCCATGTCGCCGCCGATGACGACCGCCTCGGGGTTGAGGAGGTTGATGGCGACGGCGAGCACCTCCCCCAGCCGACGGCCGGAGTCGCGCAGCAGCTTGCGCGCCACCGCGTCGCCGCCGAGGGCGAAGGCGACGAGGTCGCGGATGTGGCCCGCCTGGCGCCCCGAGTCGTTGAACGTGTTGACCAGCGCCCAGCCACCGGCGATGGTCTCGAGGCAGCCGGAGCTGCCGCACCGGCACGGCAGCTCGCCGGCCTCCGTGCGCGTGTGGCCGATCTCGCCGGCGGCGCCGAGGTGGCCGGCGAGGATGCGTCCGTCCGCCACCACGCCGAGCCCGAGGCCGGTCGACGCCTTCACCACCAGCAGGTCGCGATAGGGACTGCCCCCGAACAGCTCGGCACGGGCCAGCACGTCGGCGTCGTTGGCCAGGTAGACCGGTGCATCGGTGAGCTCGCGGAAGAACGGCGCCAGCTCGACCCCGTCCCAGCCGCCCATGACCGGTGAGTCGACGCTGACCAGACGCACCGGGTCGACGACCCCGGGGAGGCTCACGCCGACGCCCAGCACAGGCTTCGACGGGAGGCCCTCGAGCATGGTGCGCAGCCGGTCGACCATCTGCGGCATCAGGATCGGCGCCCCCGCCCCGACCTCGTGGTCACGCGTGTCCCCGGCCAGCTCGCGCCCTTCGAGGTCGAAGACCGCGAGCTGGCTGCGCGAGCGGCCGATCGCGACCGCCAGGACGACCCCGGCGTCGGCGTTGAAGAGCAGCGTGCCGGGCGGCCGCCCACCCGTGGAGGGCGACTCGTCGCCATACGCCAGCAGCCCGGTGTCCACGAGCGCCGAGACGCGAGCTCCCACGGCGGTGCGGGACAGGCCCGTCAGCCGTTGGAGATCGCCACGCGTCGACGCTCGGCCGGCGCGGACGAGGTCGAGCAGATCCCCTGCGCTCGGCAGGGAGGAGCCCCACGGGACAGCGGTCATCTCGGACATGGAACGGATCTTAAGCCGCCACTTTTGTCTCAGGAAAACCTAAGTCGTGCTTGTATCGATCCAAAATTCCTGACACCGTGGAGGCATGCACCCCGCTTCCGCCCCCGACGCAACCGCGAACGGCATTCCCGTGATGCCGCAGCGCTGCGACTTCACGGTCTTCGGCGGCACCGGCGACCTCGCCCTCCGCAAGCTCCTGCCCGCCCTCTACCAGTCCGACCTCGAGGGTCACCTGCCGGACGACACCCGCATCATCGGCGTCTCCCGGTCCGACCTCGACGACGACGCCTATCGCGCACTGGTCCACGACGCACTGAGCGAGCACGTCGGCGACCTCGACGACGAGACCGCCGACCGGCTGCTCGCGCGCGTGCACCATGCTGGCGTCGACGTCTTCGAGCCGGCCGACTGGCACGCGCTCTACGGCCTGCTGAAGGACCGCCCGGGGGTCGAGGACACCGTGCGCGTCTACTACCTCGCCGTCGCCCCTGCACTGTTCGGCCCGATCTGCCGCCGCCTCGAGGAGGGCGGCATGACCGAGGCACCTGCACGGGTCGTGCTGGAGAAGCCGATCGGCCACGACCTCGCCTCCGCCCGCGCCATCAACGCGGTCGTCGGCGAGGTCTTCGACGAGTCGAGGATCTTCCGCATCGACCACTACCTCGGCAAGGAGAGCGTGCAGAACCTCCTGGTCACGCGGTTCGCCAACACGCTGCTCGAGCCGCTGTGGAACAGTCACTGGGTCGACCACGTGCAGATCACCGTCGCCGAGACGCTGGGCGTCGGCGAGCGGGTCGACTACTACGAGCAGGCCGGGGCTCTGCGCGACATGGTGCAGAACCACCTGCTCCAGCTGCTCTGCCTCGTCGCGATGGAGCCCCCGATCGAGGTCGGCCGCGAGGACGTCCGAGACGAGAAGCTGAAGGTCCTCCAAGCGCTCAAGCCCCTCTCGCCGGCGGAGATCGACCGCGACACGGTCCGCGGTCGCTACGGCACGGGGCTGGTCAACGGCCGCGCCGTGCCGTCCTATGACGAGGAGGCGGGTCTCTGTTCGCCCTCGGTCGTTACTCACGACGTCTACTCGTCCGGCAGGGTCAGCCTCACCGAGACCTTCGTCGCCCTCAAGGTGGAGGTGCAGAACTGGCGCTGGGCCGGCGTGCCGTTCTACCTGCGCACCGGCAAGCGGATGGACCGGCGCTCCTCGGAGATCGTCGTCGTCTTCAAGGAGCCGCCGCACGACGTCTTCCCGCACCGCACCGGCGTCACGGCGCCCAACCGGCTGCACATCCAGGTCCAGCCCGACGACGGCATGCGGCTGCACCTGACCGCGAAGGAGCCCGGCCCCGGCGGCTACCGGCTCAAGCCGGTCTCGCTCGACCTCAACTTCGCCTCCGCCTTCGAGCAACGCTCCCCCGACGCCTACGAGCGGCTGCTCATGGACGTCGTCAAGGGCAACCCCACCCTGTTCATGCGCCGCGACGAGGTCGAAGCGGCCTGGACGTGGTGCGACCCGATCATCGCCCACTGGACCGAGAGCGGACTGCCGCCGAAGCGGTACGCCGCGGGCTCGGCCGGCCCCACGAACGCCATCACCCTCATCGAGCGGGACGGCCGCTCCTGGCAGGAGGACTCGCTATGACACCCGACAGCATCGGACCCACCCACGGTCCGCCGATCAACGCGACCGTCGCCGAGGTGACCGACCGCATCGCCGCCCGCAGTGCGTCGACCCGGTCGGCCTACCTCGCCCGCATCCGCGCAGCCGCCGCACAGGGCCCGGCCCGCGGTCGTCTGGGCTGCGGCAACCTGGCTCACGGCTTCGCCGGCGCCGAGCCGGACGCCAAGCGTGAGCTCCAGATCGTCGGCCCGGCCGCGAAGCCCAACGTCGCGATCGTGACGAGCTACAACGACATGCTGTCGGCGCACGCGCCGTACGCCGACTATCCGCCCGCGCTCAAGAAGGCCGTGCTCCGCGCGGGCGGGATCGCGCAGGTCGCGGGCGGGGTGCCGGCCATGTGCGACGGCGTCACCCAGGGCCGCGACGGCATGCAGCTCTCGCTCTTCTCCCGCGACGTCATCGCGATGTCGGCGGCGATCGCGCTCTCGCACGACATGTTCGACGGCGCGCTGATGCTCGGCGTCTGCGACAAGATCGTGCCGGGCCTGCTCATCGGGGCACTCTCCTTCGGCCACCTGCCCACCGTCTTCGTGCCCGCCGGCCCCATGGCGTCAGGCATCCCGAACGGCGAGAAGGCACGCGTGCGCCAGCTGTACGCCGAGGGGAAGGTCGGCCGCGAGGAGCTGCTCGCCGCCGAGTCGGCGTCCTACCACTCCGTGGGCACCTGCACCTTCTACGGCACCGCGAACTCCAACCAGCTCCTCATGGAGGTGCTCGGGCTGCACCTGCCCGGCGCCTCGTTCACACCCCCGGTCGGCGAGCTTCGCGAGGCGCTGACCCGCGCGGCGGCGGCCCGGGTCACCGCGTTGACCGGGACGGCGAACGGGATCGGCGAGATCGTCGACGAGCGCGCGATCGTCAACGCCTGCGTCGCGCTGCTCGCCAGCGGCGGGTCGACGAACCACACGATGCACCTGGTCGCGATCGCCCGCGCCGCCGGCATCGCGCTGACGTGGGACGACTTCTCCGACCTCTCGGCCGTCGTGCCGCTGGTCGCTCGGATCTATCCCAACGGCCAGGCCGACGTGAACCACTTCCATGCGGCCGGTGGCATCGGCTACCTGATCCGGACGCTGCTGGCCGCCGGCCTGCTGCACGCGGACGTCCGGACGATCGTCGGGACCGGGCTCTCGCGCTACACCCAGGAGCCCCGCCTGGCAGCCGACGGGCTCGGCTCGACGCCTGACGCCGCCGGCATCGAATGGGTCGACGGTGCACCTGAGTCCGGTGATCTCGACGTGTTGCGGCCGGCCGAGGCGCCATTCTCATCCGACGGCGGCCTGCGGGTGCTGCACGGCCCCCTCGGCACCGCCGTCATCAAGACCTCGGCGGTCAAGCCCGAGAACCGCGTCGTCACCGCGCCGGCGGTGGTCTTCGACGACCAGGCCGACTTCCTCGCCGCGTTCGCCGAGGGGCGCTTCGACCACGACCTCGTCGCGGTGATCCGCTACCAGGGCCCTGCCGCCAACGGCATGCCCGAGCTCCACAAGCTGACGCCCGCGCTCGGCGTCCTCCAGGACCGCGGACACCGCGTCGCGATCGTCACCGACGGCCGCATGTCCGGCGCCTCCGGGAAGGTGCCCGCCGCGATCCACCTGACGCCCGAGGCCGCACTCGGCGGCCCGCTGGCGCGTGTGGGCGACGGCGACCTCATCACCGTCGACGCCGTGACCGGCACCCTGACGATCGAGGTCGACCCTGGCGACTTCAACGCCCGGGAGGCCACCGGCCGGGCGCCGATGGGTGAGGAATGGGCCGGCACCGGCCGCGAGCTCTTCGCCTCCTTCCGGGCCGCGGTCGGCTCGGCCGACACCGGTGCCTCCGTCTTCGCCCCCGTCACCACCAGCCACCAGGAGCTCTCCGTTGTCCACGCCTGATCTCTCCCACACCGACCTCCTCGGCATCGCGCCGGTCATCCCCGTCGTCGTCGTCGAGTCCGTCGACCACGCCGTGCCGGTCGCCGAGGCGCTGGTCGCCGGTGGCCTGCCGGTCATCGAGCTGACCCTGCGCACCCCCGTCGCGCTCGACGCGATCCGGGCGATCGCGGACGCGGTCCCCGAGATCACCATCGGCGCCGGCACCGTCACCACGCCCGACCTCGCCAAGGCCGCCCACGACGCCGGGGCGTCGTTCCTCGTCTCCCCCGGCGCGACGCCCCGACTCATGGACGCCATGCTCGACACCGGGCTGCCGTTCCTGCCGGGCACGGCCACCGTGTCCGAGGTGCTCGCGGTGCTCGAGTACGGCGTCACCCAGATGAAGTTCTTCCCCGCCGAGGCGTCCGGCGGCACGGCGTACCTCTCCTCCCTGCCGACCGTCGTCCCCGCGGCGCGGTTCTGCCCGACGGGCGGCATCCGCCCCGCCACGGCGCCGACCTACCTGGCCCTGAGCAACGTGGGCTGTGTCGGCGGCACCTGGATCACGCCGAAGTCCGCCCTCGACGCCGGCGACTGGGAGGCCGTCACGCGGCTCGCTCGCGAGGCGGTCGCGCTGGGCTGATCCTTCGCCGAGCGTTCAGAGCACCTCGCCCAGGGCGCCGAGGACGAGGGCGACGGCGTCGGGGCTGGCGTTCGGTCCCATGAGGCCGATGCGCCAGACCGACGACGCGAACTCCCCGACCCCCGCGCCGATCTCGATGTCGTAGCGCTCGAGGAGGGTCCGGCGTACGGCGGCCGAGTCGACCCCGTCGGGCACCTTGACGGTGGTGAGCTCCGGCAGCCGGTGTCCGGCGTCGGCGAAGAGCTCGAGGCCCATCGCCTCCAGGCCGTCCTGCAGTGCCTGGCCCGCCGCGGCGTGACGGGCCCACACCGCCTCGAGCCCCTCCGCGAGGATCCGGCCGAGAGCGGCGTGCAGCGAGGCGACCATCGCGACGGGCGCGGTGTGGTGGTAGGTCCGGGCACGTGGCCGGTCGGCGGCGTCACCGGCATCGCCGACGTACCCCCCGAGGAGGCCGAGATCCAGATACCAGGAGCGTGGCCTGTCCACCCGCCGGGCGAAGGCGCGGTCGCTGATGGTGAACGGGGCGAGACCCGGGGCGACGCCGAGGCACTTCTGGGTGCCGGCATACCCGATGTCGATCCCCCAGTCGTCGGCGCACAGCTCGATGCCGCCGATCGAGGTCACCGCGTCGACCAGCAGCAGCGCGTCGCCGGCCTCGCGCACGGCGGCACCCAACGAGGCGATGTCGGAGCGAACGCCCGTCGAGGTCTCCGCGTGCACGGCGGCCACGATCGCCGGCGACGGGTGCGCCGCCACGACACGCTCGACGTCGACCGGCGAGCCCCATCGGTGCTCGACCGGGACCACCTCGGCACCACAACGAGCCGCGACCTCGCACATGCGCTGTCCGAAGAGCCCGTTGACCGCGACGACCACCACGTCCCCGGGGGTCACCGTGTTGACGAACGCCGCCTCCATGCCGGCCGACCCGGTCGCCGACAGCGGCAGCGTGCGGTTCTGCGCGGTGCCCCAGACCTCGCGGAGCTGGTCGCACGTCTCGTCCATGATGTCGATGAACACCGGGTCCAGATGGCCGAGGAGCGGTCGGGCCAGCCCTTCGGTCGCCTCGGGATACGGGTTCGTCGGACCCGGGCCGAAGAGGTGGCGTCGCACGATCGGGGTCATCGGTCTCCTCTGCTGCGTGGTGGAAGCACGGCTCCGGGGTTGAGGATGCCATGCGGGTCGAGTGCGTCCTTGACGCGCCAGCTCAGGGCCAGGACGTCCTCGCCGAGCTGCGCCGGCAGGGCGGACCGCTTGGCCCTGCCCACCCCGTGCTCGCCGGTGATCGTGCCGCCCATCGCTATGGCCGCGGACATGACGTCCGCGAAGGCCTGACGGGCTCGGGCGACCGAGCCGGCGTCGGCGGCGTCGTAGACCACGATCGGATGGGTGTTGCCGTCCCCTGCGTGCGCGACGACGGCGATCTCGACCGCGTTGCGCTCGGCGATGCCGGCGATCTGGGCGATGAGGTCGGGCAGGCACGGCACCGGCACGCCGACGTCCTCGAAGAGGACGCTGCCGCGTTGCTCGAGCGCGTGGAAGGCGTTGCGTCGTGCGGAGACGAACATCGACGCCTCCTCCGGGTCGGTCGTGGTGAAGACGTCGTCGGCGCCCGCGTCCTCGCAGCGGGCGGCCATGGAGGCGATCTCGGTCGCGCTGGCCTGCCCGGGGGCGTCGGACTGAGCGACGAGCAGGGCTCCGGTCGAGCGGTCGAGCCCGTGGGGGCGCCAGTCCTCGACGGCGTTGATGCTGGCGTTGTCCATGAGCTCGAGCATGGACGCGCGGACCGTGCCGCGGATGGCGACCACGGCCTCTGCCGCCCCCGTCATCGTCGCGAACGTCGCCACCAGCGTCGCCTTCGGGGTCTGCAGCGGGATCAGCCGGAGGATCGCCCGCGTGATGACGCCGAGCGTGCCCTCGCTGCCGACGAAGAGCTTCAGCAGCGACAGCCCGGCGACGTCCTTGATCTGCTTGCCGCCCAGGGTCACGAGGGTGCCGTCGGCGAGGACCACGTCCATGCCGAGCACGTAGTCGGTCGTGACGCCGTACTTCACGCAGCACAGCCCGCCGGCGTTGGTGGCGAGGTTGCCGCCGATCGAGCAGATCTCGAAGGAGGAGGGGTCCGGCGGATACCAGAGCCCGTGCTCGGCGGCGGCCAGCTTGACCTCGGCGTTGAGCGCGCCCGGCTCGACGACCGCCACCTGGCACTGCGGGTCGATCTCGATGGCCGTCATCCGGTCCAGCGAGATGGTGATCCCGCCGTCGACGGCCGAGGAGCCGCCGGAGAGCCCGGTGCCGGCGCCGCGCGGCACGACGGGGACGAGATGCTCCGCCGCCCAGCGGACGGCGGTCTGCACCTGGTCGGCGGTCTCCGGGCGTACGACGGCGATCGGCATGCCGGCCGAGCCGTCCCGGGCGAAGTCCTCCCGGTACTTCTCGATCGCGACCGGTGAGGTGATGACGACGCCTTCGGGAAGGGCGCTCACCAGCTCCTCGAGTGCTTCACCCATGACAGGAACCTACTGCCGCGACCGCAGTCGCACCGCCGGCAGCGGGGGTGCCGGGATCGGCGGGAGGTGGTCGCCCACGACCCTCCCGAACCGCGAGTCGGCGACGAGCTGGGAGTCGGCGACGACCTCGCCGGCCTCGTCGGTGATCGCCGACTGCCAAGCCTCTCGGTAGGCGACGACGTCCTCGTGGCTGCGGCCCACGAAGTTCCACCACATCACGATCGACTCACCGAACGGCGGGCCGCCGAGGAGCAGCAGCCGCGTCCAGGACCCCCCGGCCTCGACCGTCAGCGACGACGCGCCCGGAGGCGCGTAGGCGAGGTGGTCCTTGCCGACGAGCGCCGACAGGCCCCGGTCGGTCGCGAGCGCGACCCCTCCAGTGTCGACGAGCACGCCATGCTCGAAGGACTCCTCGACCGGCACGGTCAGCGACGTCGACGGCTCGAGAAGGATCTCGGCGCCGAGGAGCGGGGTGTATGTCGGCACCGGCGAGGTGTCGCCGAGCAGGCTTCCGAGGAAGACACGGACCGTCCACCCGGGACCGCTGATCGGCTGCGGCACGTGATGCGCGAAGCCGGGCGCGGTGTCGCGGGCTGCGTGCGGCAGGGCGACCCAGAGCTGGGCGCCGTGGAGCACCGGCGTGGCCTCGGTCGAGACCTCGGAGTGGCTGATGCCGCGACCCCCGGTCATCAGGTTGACCTCGCCTGGGACCACCATGGCGTGGTTGCCGGCGGAGTCGCGGTGCTCGATCTCGCCAGTGAACAGCCACGACACCGTCTGCAGCCCCGTGTGGGGATGCGGCGCGACCTTCATGCCACCGGTCGCCGAGACGTCGTCGGGGCCGTAGTGGTCGAGGAAGCACCACGCCCCGATCAGCGACCGCTCGCGGGAGGGCAGCGTGCGGCGTACGCTCATCGCCCGCGGGCCTCCCAACGGCACCACCCGCGGGGCGATGATCTCCAGGCCGCCGTGTGCCCGGCTCTCGCAGACGATCTCGTCCGGCCGGGCCTCCAGGTTGGTCACGTCGTCATTCTGGCCCCCGCGCATCGCGGATGCGACACGCGTGCCTCTCGCTGCGCGGATCTGTTCGGCCGGCGGTCGCTGACGATACGTTGCGAGACATCACCGGGGGCCGGCCTCGCGCCGGCCACGACGAACGGAGATCCCCACGATGTCCACGACTCCTCCGGACGAGCCAAGCGGCACCCCCGGCTCGACGCCACCCTCCGGCCCCGACTACGGCGCGCCCCCACCTCCCGGGGCCGGCTACGGGACACCTCCGCCGCCCCCGGGCGGGTACGGAGCGCCGGGCGGGTACGGCGCGCCGGGCGACTACGGTGCCCCGCCCCCTGGAGGCGGCTACGGCGCCCCGCCCTACGGCGACGACGGCAAGCCGTGGAGCGTGGGCAACGCGCTCGGATACGGCATCGAGAAGTTCACGGCCAACCTCGGGCAGATCCTGCTCGCGGCGCTGCTGCTCCTGCTGGCCACCGCCGTCGCCCTCGCCATCGACTTCCCGGTCCGTCTCGGCATCGACAGCAGCACGTCGGGCATCTTCGGCTCGACGCTCTCGAGCGCGCTGGGAACCCTCATCTACACGCTCGTGGTGTGGATCGTGCAGGCCGCCCTGATCCGGGGCGCGTTGGACATCACCGAAGGGCGGCCGTTCCGGGTCGGCGACCTCTTCGGGCGGCTCAACATCGGGAACGTGCTGCTGGCCGGCCTTCTTGTCGCGGTGATCACCGCCGTCGGCACCTTCCTGTGCTACGTGCCCGGACTCATCGCGGCGTTCCTGCTGTTGTTCACGCCGTTCTTCGTCGTCGACAAGGACATGCCGGCGCTCGAGGCCGTCAAGGCGAGCTTCACTCTCGTCAAGGACAACGTCGGGAACGTGCTCGTCTGGGCGATCGTCGGCTTCATCGTCTACGTGATCGGCTTCTGCATCCTCTGCATCGGTCTCCTCGTCTCGGCCCCCATCGTGCTCATCGGCGCGGCGTACACCTACAAGAAGCTCTCCGGGCAGCCTGTCGCTCCGTGATCCGCGGTGTGACAGGCGGGGCATGACGGCCAAGGTGCGCGGGCACCGAGCCGTCGTAGACGTGGCCCACCTGAGGGAGAGCATCGTGAAGACCACCGAGAAGCAGGCCTATCCCGACCCCGACGCGAGCGAGAAGCCGCAGTCGCCGACCGACCTGGCGAAGCCCTCCTGGAAGTACGTCGGCCGCAAGACGATGCGCGAGTTCAGCAAGGACCAGTGCACCGACCTGGCGGCCGCGCTCACCTACTACTCGATCCTCGCGCTCTTCCCCGGCCTCATCGCGGTGCTCTCACTGGTGAGCCTCGTCGGCGACCCGAAGAAGACCGTCGCGAACCTGATGCAGATCCTCTCCGACCTCGGTGCCAGCTCGGCCGCTCACACCCTCGAGCCGACCATCACCAGGCTGGCCGCCAACCAGTCGGGCGGACTCGCCTTCGTCATCGGCCTGCTCACGGCCCTGTGGTCGGCATCGGGCTACGTCGGGGCGTTCAGCCGCGGCATGAACCGGATCTACGAGGTCGGCGAGGGCCGGCCGATCTGGAAGCTACGGCCGATCATGCTCCTCCTCACCCTCATCCTGGTCGTCCTCGTGGCAGCGGTCGGCCTGGCGCTGGTCCTGACCGGTCCCGCCGCGCAGTCGGTGGGCAACGTCATCGGCCTGGGCCACACCGCCGTCATGGTCTGGAACATCGCCAAGTGGCCGGTCATGCTGCTCGTGGTGGTCTTCATCGTGGCGCTGCTCTACTACGTCACTCCGAACATCTCCCAGCCCAAGTTCCGCTGGATCAGCGTCGGCGCGATCGTCGCGATCCTGACCTGGATCATCGCCTCGGTCGCGTTCGGGTTCTACGTCGCGAACTTCTCCCACTACGACAAGACCTACGGCTCGCTCGCCGGTGTCATCGCCTTCCTGCTGTGGCTCTGGATCACCAACCTGGCGTTGCTCTTCGGTGCCGAGCTGGACGCCGAGCTCGAGCGCGGACGGGAGCTGCAGGCCGGCATCGCGGCGGAGGAGAGCATCCAGCTGCCGCCTCGCGACACCCGTCAGACCGACAAGGCCGCCAAGAAGGCGAAGGAGGACGTCGCGATGGGACGTCGGATCCGCTTGGGGCACCACCGGCATTGACGGGCGGAGGCCGGAACGCAGACGCGGCCTACAGCCAGCCCAGGCCGCCGGCGATCAGGAGCACGCCGAAGATCACGAACAGCGCGGCGGCGCCGTACTTGATCGCCTTCTCGGGGAGGCGGCGACCCAGCATCGCGCCCACGCCGATGGCGAGGGCGTCGGCGGCCACCATCCCGACGGTCGAGCCGATCCAGGTGCCGAACCAGCCCTGCTGGGTGGCGAGCGTGATGGTCGCGAGCATCGTCTTGTCGCCCAGCTCGGCGAGGAAGAAGGCGGTGCCGACGGCCACGATGGACAGGCCGCGGCTGTGCCGGGCCTTGTCGGCCTCCTCCTCGGTCAGCTCGTCGCCGCGCAGGGTCCACGCGGCGAACGCGAGGAACGCGACGCCGGCGATGATCTCGATGGTGCCCTGGGCGCCCGCGAAGACGTCGCCGATGAAGTAGCCGATGGCGACCGAGGCGAGGTGGACGAGCGCGGTGGCGGCGGTGATGCCGATGAGCACGTCGCGGGCGCGGTAGCGAGCCGCGAACGTCATCGCCATCAGCTGGCTCTTGTCGCCCAGCTCGGCCACGAAGATGACGGCGGTGCTCAACAGGAACGCGTACAGCAACGGTTCTTCCTCTCCAGCGCCGGGCCGGAGGGATCTCGCGCGGACGCCCCTTCGACCAGGCACGACTGCATACGGGTGTCTGGTCGAAAGTCTCGTCCGCCACCCGCAGGTGGCCCGCCGCGCCGGACCCGGAGGTCAGCATGTCGACACGGCTGTTGGGGACTACTCCCTTTCGACCTCCAGCATAGAGGCCACCATCGGCACCACCTATTTCGGGCCGCAGCGTGGACGCCGCGCAGCGGTAGGCACGGTCCCTCCCACCGCGCGGCGTCAGGAGGTTGACGCTAGGCGACCAAGCTTCGTTACGCGGTGCGGTCGGTGCGCTCGAGGACCCCGAAGGCGACCATCCGGTTGTCGGTGTGGAACAGCTCGGCGCAGGTCGTGAGCGTGATGAGCCGCTGCCCGGGGCGCTGAGGCGGTTCGACGCCCCCGGCGGGGTTGTGTGGGAGCGGGGTCGTCACCCATGACGCCGTCATCGGCACGATGAGGTCGGCCCCGCTGGAGAGCAGTCGGTAGGTGTAGGTGAGTTGCCGTGTGACGATCCTGACCACATCCCCCGCCTCGAGGTCCGGCATGTGGCGCAGCGGCTCGCCGTGAGTGACGCGGTGCGCCGCGATCACGTAGTTGCCGACCTGCCCGGGGCCGGCCGTGCCGACGAAGTGGCCGTAGCCCACGGCGAGGACATCGCTTCCGGTCCCTTCGAAGACCGGCACCGCGTAATGCGGCCCGAAGGCCGGGATCTCGACGATCGCGCTGGCCATGCCGAACTGGGTCCGCACCTGCGCGGAGCGTGCCTGCGGCTTGGCCCAGGCACGATGGATCTCGCCCATCGCCGCCGCGCGGTGCCGGTGCGTGACCCACCCGGTGCCCCAGAACTCCCACGCGACATAGCCGAGCAGCGAGAGCCCGACCGCCACGAGCCCCAGGCCGAGCCAGAGCAGCCGTCGCCGGCGCGCGACAGGCGCCGTCATGCGTCCGCGGCCGGCCCGCGACGCGGGCCCAAGGGGCGGGTCGCGAAAAGCACGACCAGCAGAGCGAAGACCGCCAGGAGCAACCACCATGGGAAACCGGCGCCCGCCGCACGGCCGCCGACCGACACCTGCTGGGACGAGCCGGCGTCACCGGCGACCCGCACGCCGCGGACGAGCAGCCGATGGGAGTTCACGCCAATCGGAGTGCAGGTCACGAGGGTGACGTAGTCCTTGCCCGCGACCGCGCGGAGCGCGTCGGTGTCCTCCGGCAGGACGGTGCGGATCTGGTCGACGCGGTAGGTCAGGGTGTGGTCCAGGACCGTGACCGTGAACTCGTCACCGCGGCGAAGCTTGCGGATGTTGGTGAACATCGTCGAGCGGACCAGCCCGGAGTGCCCGGTGAGGACGCTGTGCGTGCCCGGGCCACCGACGGGCAGCGCGGTGCCGTAGAGATGGCCGATGCCGCGGTCGAGGGTCGCTGGGGCCGTGCCGTGGTAGATCGGCAGGCTCAGGCCGATCTCGGGGGCGGCGACATAGCCCATGATCTCGTCGCCGCCGACGTCGAGCGTGTGCAGATAGGTCTGGTAGACCGGGTCGGCTGAGGGAACCCTGGCGTCGCTCGTCGCGGTGTAGGGATCGAGCAGAGGCCCGGCGACCAGGTGCCGGTTGTAGTCGTGCGCCGCCGCGAGCGCCGTGCGGGTGGCCTCCGGCGTCATGCCGCGGACCGTGTCGACATACCCCCCGATGGCGGCGTGCTGCGTGCGGTCGGAGAGCCACGTCGCAGCGGACGGGAACAGCAGCACCGAGATGCCCGTCAGCGCGATGAGGACGACACAGACTCGCCGTGCGCCCCACGTGCCCAGCGCAGTGGCCGTCCGCGAGCGACCCCGACGGTGCCCACGCGTCGGCGCTCCCGGTCTCGGCCGCCGGAGGGTGTGGGTGGTCATCCCTCTATGACGGACGAGCTCGGCGTTCGATGACGGTCGGGAGGACACCCAAGGGCGCGGCCGATCAGACCGCCACCGAGACCGGTGGCAGCAGGACGAAGACGGCGTAGGTGCGGCTCTGCGACTCGCCGAGCTCGCGGTCGTCCTCGAGGCGCTGGCCGTGGGCCGCCACCGTCGCCGTCAGCGCGTCGGGGAACGGCCCCATCACCAGGGTCAGGTCGAGCCTTCCGTCCCGGATGAGCACGATGTGGGGCCGGTCCAGATCCTCCATCGCGTCTCGCACGATCGACTCCCGCACCAACTCCAGCTCTCGCGCCGGCCACACCTCGCCCGGCCCGGGGCACTCGTTCTCGTCCATCCTCACCACACCTGCTCGTCCTCGTCGTCGGATCGCGACCATGCCGTCGGCGTCCCGCGATCCGCGGGCCCGGCCATCCGACGCACGCACCGCCATCCACTCCATGGACAGCCCTTGGCCGGTCGGTGTTACGCATCTCCTCGACTCCGTCGTGCCACACGGCGCTCACCGCGGCGCAATCCCTCACGATGCGGCCACCGAGCAGGTCGTGGACCGCCCGGGCGCGAGCGTGGTGGCGGGGCACGTCACCTCCCGCGCGAAGGGCATGTTCACACCGACATCGGTGAGCGTCACGTTGCCGGTGTTCCACATGACGAACCGGAAGACCGCCCTGGCGGCGCCGGCCGGGCGCGAGCCGGCCCGCCGTTCGACACTCATGCTCGGCCTCCTCGGAAGACGGAGATCGGTGGCGACGTGCGCGGTCACCTGGGTGCCCGGCGGGGGGCCGTCGGGGAGCGTGGCGCGAGCGACGGCGGAGACCACCAGGTGACCAGCGTCGAGATCGTGCTGCACGAGCCGGAGCGGCGCAGCCGTGCACGTCATCGACGCTCCGGGCCGCAGACCTGAGTCGGGACAGGTCAGTCGACCGAGCCGGTCGCCGACGACGGAGACGTCGCGAAGGGCGAGAGCACCGCTGTTGCGGACCACGAACCGGGCGGTGACCTCGTCGCCTGCGTCGACGCCGTCGTGGTCGAGGTCCCGCGGGCTCCGGACGTCGGCTGCCAGCGCGAGGCCCGTGGGCGCGGCGGGCTCCGGATCGGCCTCCGGCCGGGTCGTCATCGGGGTGGCACCGATCAGGTCCAGCCCACCCGAGGCCTCGGTCGTGTCCCGCGGGAACGAGTCAGGACGGAGAAGATCGGCGTGGGGTGCGACGTCGGCGGCCACGATCACGACGCCGAACATCCTCTGCCCCGCCGACAGTCCCAGATCGGCAGCGGTGACGAGCCGACCGGCGACCGGCTGCTCCGACAGCCTGCTCGTCAACGTCCAGGCGGCCTCGCTCGGATCCTTGCGCATGACCAGCGCCGTGAGGCTGAGCGATCGGATTGAACCCCACCCGCCCGCACGGGCGGCGTGCAGCGGACCGACGGCGAGCGGGTCGCCGCCCGCATCCACCGCGGTGACGGCAGCGATCCCGAACGGGTCGTTGCCGCCGCGCTCGAGCAGGAGGTAGCCGTCGGCGGCCGGATCCACGACCTGGTGAGGCGCACCGAGCAGGTCGATCCGCTCGACGTCGTTGCACGTCGCGGAGGGGTCGTTGGTGAGCGCGTTGTCCACGCCGTTGCCCACGGACGGGTCCTCGAGCGCCTGCTCCATCGTCGTCGGCAGCGTGCCGGCGACGTCGTAGCCGTCCTCGCGCACGCCGTACGGCCCCGCCCACACGGTCTGCCGGTCCACGGCGGTGCATCCGTCCGGAACGCGTCGCAACCGCGCCTCGAGCCGTCCCGCCAGCGGCCGAAGCCTGCCCGCGGGGACTCCGACCGAGTCCAGGCGGAGGTCGTCGCCGAGCCCGCCGGAGAGCGTCATCACACGGGTGGAGGAGTCACGAACCCGCACGGACGTCTCACCCGCACTGGGCACAGGCGTCACGGACGCGGCCAGCACCGGCGAGTCGGCCACCGCCGCAGGGACGTGGAGGGTCGCCGGCAACCACGCGGCCGTCACGGCGGCGGCGCCGATCGCGACGGTCCGACGCCACAGCGGTCGAGCGGGGCGGGTAGGCATCGGCACGGACAATCGACGGCCGGGGTGCGCGCTTCGTGACGCGATCCGCCGAGAAGTAGTCCTCCGATCCCGTGGATGAAGGATCCGCCTGATCCCGCGTCATCAGCGCGGCGCCGCGAGCGTCAACGATCAGTCACGTCGCGAGCCAATGAGCAGGGAGCATGAACGAACCCGCCGACGATCACCTCTCCGAGGCGGCCCTCCTGGAGGTCGCCAGGCGCAGGGACCGCGAGGCGTACGCCGAGCTCTTCGACCGCCACGTCGAGGCGGCTCGCCGCTACGCCGTCGGCCTCGTCGGCGACGACATCCGAGCCGACGACCTCGTCGCCGACGCCTTCACGAAGGTCATGGTCCGCCTCGACGCCGGCGCCGGACCGACGAGCAACTTCCGGGCCTACCTCTTCACCACGATCCGCAACTCGATGCTCGACAGCGTGCGACGCGACGGCCGCGAGCGTGCGGTCGGCGACCTGCAGGCTGAGGCCGACCTGTTTCCGGTCGAGTCGGAGTCGGAGACCTTCGTCGAGACCTCAGTCGTCATGCAGGCCTTGAAGACCCTCCCCGCGCGCTGGCGCGAGGCGCTGTGGCGCTCCGAGGTGCTGAAGGAGTCACAGGAGGAGCTCGCGGCCCACTTCGGCATCAAGCCGAACGCGGCTGCGGTGCTCTGCTACCGCGCCCGCGAAGGGCTTCGCCAGGCCTACCTGGCGAAGTACGTCGCCCGCTCCCCCACCCGCGAGTGCGAACGACACTCGGCGAGCATCCCGGCCTACATCCGCGGGCAGCTCTCGGCGCGGAAGAAGGAGCGCCTCGAGGAGCACCTCGACGGATGCGCCCACTGCCGAGCCGCCGTGGAGGAGCTCGCCCAGGTCAACTCCCACCTGGGCGCACTCGTCGTGCCCGCGCTCCTCCTCGCGTCCGTCGGGACAGGTCTCGGGGCCGGGCTCGGGTCAGGTCTCGTGTCGAGTCTCACGTCTGCCGCCGGGGGCAGCCATGCGACCCAGGCCGGCTACCTCGGCGCGATCAAGGGCGTGGTCACGGGCCTGGCTGCCACGGCAGTCGTCGCAGGTTCGGTGGTCGGGGTCTGGAGCCTCACCCGCGGGGACGACGAGCAATCCGCACGTCACCCGAGCACGCCGTCGCACGCACCGTCGGCGGCCAGGGCCCTTCCGCCGGCGGCCACGACCCATCCGTCGACGCCCAGCCCCGACTCGACGCCTCTGACGTCCATACCGCCGGAGGCTCCGCCCGGCCCGGCTCCAGGCGTCCCCCGCTCACCAACGCCGCTCGTCCTGCCACCTCCCCTGGCCGGTGCGGCGACGTCTCGAGAGGCGGCGGTGGCGTTCGTCGCGGTCACGACGGCGGGTGAGGGATCCCTGCGACTGGTCATGGACCTCGCGAACGTCACGGGCTACTCGATCGGCGACGGTTCGACAGCGTGGTCGTGTCGGCCGCCCGAGCACGTCGGCACGTCGCTCCGGCTGACCTGTCGCTCGTCGTCGAGGTCGTCGCAGCCTCGGGCGCTCGAGATCTCCTCCGCCGTCGCCGTCGTCGGCGAGCAGGTCACCGGGCACGTGCGCGTCACCGATGCCAGGACCACCCGCACCCGCAGGCTCACGATCTCGACCGCCGCGCTGCACTGACCCGCTCGAGGGGCCGACGCGGGGACCGGAGCGAGCGCGATGAGACGGTGCGCGACACGATGGGGTCGCGAGGCGAGACGGCGACGGCGAGAGGCAGGAGGCTGAGGGATGGACCTGGGGCTGAGGGATCGCGTCGCGATCGTCACGGCCAGCACGCGCGGGCTCGGACGTGCGACCGCCGAGGCCCTCGTGGCCGAAGGGGCTCGCGTGGTCGTCAACGGACGCAGCGAGGAGCAGCTCGCGCAGTTCGCCGATGCGCATCCGACAGCGCTCGCCGTCGCCGGTGATGCCAGCGCCCCCGACCTGCCGCAGCGCCTCGTCGACGCGGCGATCGAGCGCTGGGGACGGGTCGACATCGTCGTCGGCAACAACGGTGGGCCGGCCGCCGCGCGGGCTCTCGACATCGCTGACGAGCAGGTCCACGCGGCGGTCGAGTCCAACCTGCTCAGCTCGGTCCGGCTGGCCCGTGCCGCCATCCCGCACATGCGTGTGGTCGGATGGGGGCGGATCTGCTTCATCGCCTCGTCGTCGGTGCGTCAGCCGATCCGCGACCTGGCGCTCTCGAACGTCGCACGCACTGGCCTGTGGGCCTGGGCCAAGACAGCGGCGCAGGACCTGGCCGCCGACGGCATCACCGTCAATCTGGCATGCCCCGGCCTGCATGCGACAGACCGACTCCGCGAGCGTCAGGTGGACGGTCCGGTCGGTGATCCGGCGGACTTCGGCAAGGTCGTCGCCCTTTCTCTGCTCCGAGCCGGCGGCCTTCGTCAGCGGGGTCGCCCTGGGGGTCGACGGCGCAAGCGTCGCCGGACTCCTGTAGGACCAGGTCACTCGCGCGCCAGCTGCTCCAGCAGTGCGCGCATCCGCAACGGCATCTCCTCTTGCAGCGACACCACGGTGCTGGTCCGCTCGACCTCCGGGATGGCGAGCAGCGCGCGGGTGACCCGGTGCAGGTCCGCGGTGTCACGGGCGACCACCCGGACCAGGAGGTCGGCCTCGCCGGTGATGGCGTGCATCTCGATCACCTCCGGCACGGCTGCGAGTGCCTCGGTCGCCCGGTCGCCGGCGGCCTGGCTCAGCGCGATCGACACGAAGGCCAGGAGGCCGCGGCCGAGGGCCGCGGGGTCCAGGCGGCGGCTGAACGGCTTGATGGCGCCCGCCGCCTCCATCCTGCGCAACCGAGCCTGCAGGGTGTTGCGTGCGATCCCGAGCCGCTGGGCGATCGCGAGGCTGGTCGCGTCGGGGTCGTCGTCCACGGCGAGCAGGATGCGGGCATCGAGAGCGTCCATGTTGATCATCGTGACACGTCGATCACCACGGACGTGACATTCTGATCAGCACCACGCATTGCTGTTGCGCAAGCGCACGGTCATGAGCAGTCTCAGACACATGACCGTGCCGACCAGCAGTGACACCGCCCTCCACGTGCCGACCCCCGGGGCGTCGGCGCTGGCCGACCGCGAGGGCGTGCTCCGCGAGCTGTCCCGCCACCTGTCGAGGGCGTGGGCGTCGTTCGACCATCCGCGGCCGTCGGAGCCGCAGCCCGACCACGCGCTCCTCGAGCGGCTCGGTGCAGGTCTGCCCGAGGGCCCGAGCGACGCCCAGGCCGCGCTCGGGGACGCCGTCGACATCCTCGAGTCGAGCGTCTCTCCGTCGCGGCCGCTCTTCCTCGCCTACGTCGGCTCGAGCGGCCTGGAGACCAGCGTGCTGGGCTCGGCGCTGGCGGCGGCGTACGACGCCAACCTCGCCACCGCTGCCGGCGCCGCCGACCTGCTCGACCAGCAGGCGGTCCGCTGGATCGCGGAGTTCGTCGGCTTCCCGCTGGCCGAGGGCCACTTCACCAGTGGGGGCCAGACCTCGAACCTCACCGCTCTGCTCGCGGCCCGGGAGCACGCCCTTCCGGGCACGCGCGAGCACGGACTGTCCGGTCGGCACGTAAGCGTCTACTGCTCCGAAGAGGCACACCACTCCGTCGTACGCGCCGTGGAGGCCTCCGGCCTCGGACGGCAGGCCGTCCGCCGCATCCCGACCGATGACCACCGTCGCATGCGCGTCGACGCCTTGACGGCCGCCCTCACCCGGGACCGCGCGGAGGGCATCACCCCCATGGCCGTCGTCGCCACCGCCGGGACCACGCTGACCGGAGCGGTCGACCCTCTGGACGCGATCGCCGACGTCTGTGAGCGGGAGAGCGTGTGGCTCCACGTGGACGGCGCCTACGGCCTGCCGGCCGCCGCGACGACGACCGCGGGGCACTGGTTCGCCGGGCTGGACCGAGCCGACTCGGTGACGATCGACGCACACAAGTGGCTCGGCATGCAGAAGAGCTGCAGCGTGGTGCTGTTGCGACGAGCCGGGGCCCTGCGCGCTGCGTTCGGCCACGAGGAGCACTACATGCTCCATGGCGAGGACATCGCCAACCCCGTGGACTCGACCTTCGAGTACTCCCGGCCCTTCCGCTCCCTTCGGCTGTGGCTCTCGATGCGGGTCTATGGCGCCACGCAGTTCCGGACCTGGATCGAGACCACCCTGCAGCACGCGAGCCGCCTCGCCGACCAGATCCGCGACCATCCCGACCTCGAGCTGCTGCACGAGCCGATGCTCTCGACGGTGTGCTTCCGGCACCGTCCCCCAGGCCTGAGCGAGGAGGAGCTCGACGAGCACAACGAGCGGCTCGCTCTCCAGATGCAGCGCGACGGCCGGATCTTCCTCGCGCCGGCCGTGGTCGACGGTCGCGTCTGCCTGCGCGTGTGCTTCGTCAACTTCCGCACGAGCGCCGAGGACGTCGACCTGGTCGTGCCCGTCGTGCTGGAGCTCGGCGCGCGATAACGATTGTTCGGATCCGAACAACTTGCTACGGTGCGCGACATGAAGGCCCTGGTGATCGCCCACGACCACGTCTCCCCCATCGGCCCGATCGGCGAGCGCCTGGAACAACACGGCTTCCGCCTCGAGATCCACAACGTCGTGTCCGAGGAGCATCACCACGCACCCTGGGTCGACCCGGCGTTCCCCGCGTTCGCCGAGCATGACGTCGTCGTGACGATGGGGGCGCCGTGGTCGACGTACGACGAGCCGACCATCGGCAGCTGGGTGCCCGCCGAGATCGAGCAGCTCCGGAGCGCCGACGAGGCCGGCGTGCCGGTCCTCGGCATCTGCTTCGGCGGCCAGATGCTCGCCACGGCCCATGGCGGGTCGGTGTCCCGCTCGCCCATGCCCGAGATCGGCTGGGCGACGGTCGAGAGCGACATCGAGGACATCGTCCTGGGCGGGCCGTGGTTCCAATGGCACTACGACCGGTGGACGCTGCCGGCCGACGCGTGGGAGATCGCGCGGAACGAGGCCGCCTCTCAAGCCTTCGTGCTCAGGCGCAACCTCGCGGTGCAGTTCCACCCCGAGCTCACCGGCTCTGCCCTGCAGGGCTGGCTCGAGCTGGGCGGCGCCGAGGAGGCCCGCAAGGCCGGGCTCGACCCCGACGCACTCCTCGAGGCGACCCGCGCCGCCGACGACCGCAGCCGCACGCGGGCGCATGCCCTCGTGGACGGCTTCCTCGCCCACGTCGCGACCGCCCCCGAGGGCCGAGTCGGCGCTACGTCGCAGCCCTGAGACGCCGACTCGACGACCTCTGGACGGGACCCACCTCTCGCGATATCGTTTGGACACAAACGACAACCCGAGGTGAGTAGAAGCCCATGACTCAGCCAGCTCCGCCCCAGATGACCGAGTTCGAGACCGAGGTCTCGGTGGCCGGTGCCGAGAGCGTCGCCGACGACGTCGTCCTGCTGACGCTCGTCGCCGCGGACGGCTCCGCCCTCCCGGCCTGGACGCCCGGCGCGCACGTCGATCTGATCCTCGGCGACGACCTCGTCCGTCAGTACTCCCTCTGCGGCAACCCTGCGGACCTCGGGCAGTATCAGGTGGCGGTGCTGAAGACCCCTGACAGCCGGGGCGGGTCGGTCGCGGTGCACGGCCTGAATGCCGGCGACCGCCTGCGCATCCGTGGTCCCCGCAACCACTTCCCCCTCGTCTCGAGCCGTCGCTACGTCTTCCTGGCGGGCGGCATCGGCATCACGCCGATCCTCCCGATGCTCGAGGAGGCCGACGCCGCGGGCGCGGACTGGGAGCTGCACTACGGCGGCCGGACCAGTGCCTCGATGGCGTTCCGCGAGCTCCTCGCCAAGTACGGCGATCGCGTGCACCTCGTGCCTCAGGACGAGGACGGCCTCCTCGACCTCGCCACGCTGCTGGGGTCGCCGGACCCCGGCACGCTGGTCTACTGCTGCGGCCCCGAGCCCCTGCTCCAGGCGGTCGAGGACAGCTGCCGGGCCTGGCCGGCCAACAGCCTCCACGTCGAGCGCTTCGCCGCCAAGGAGCGCCCCGATGGCGAGGAGGACGCCGCCTTCGAGGTCGTGCTCCAGCGCTCCGGCTTGACCCTCACCGTCGAGCCCGGCGTGAGCGTCTTCGACACCATGCGCGCGGCCGGGGTCAGCGTCCTCGGCTCATGCCTGGAGGGCATCTGCGGCACGTGCGAGCAGTCCGTGCTCGAGGGCGAGGTGGACCACCGCGACTCCGTCCTCGACGACGAGGAGCGCGACGCGAACGACTGCATGATGGTCTGCGTCTCCCGTGCCCGCAGCGCCCAGCTGGTGCTGGACGCCTGAGGGGCCGGCGATGAGCACCGAGCGACGCGTCGCCCTCCCCCACCACACCTGGTATCCGGTCGCCGCCTCCGAGGAGCTCGGCCGCATGCCGCTGGCCTGCCGGCTCCTCGGCACGGCGATCGTCCTCTACCGCACCTGTGACGGGCAGCCCGTCGCGCTCGAGGACCGCTGCGCCCACCGCCCGGTGCGGCTGAGCGACGGTCGCGTCGAGGGCGACACGATCCGGTCGACCTACACCGGCTTCGCCTACGACCGCAGCGGACAGTGCGTCTCCGTGCCGACGCAGGACAAGGTGCCGTATGGCGCCGCGGTGCGCGCCTTCCCCGTGCTCGACGACGGCGCGTTCGTCTGGGTGTGGCCCGGCGAGCCAGGACTGGCCGCACTGCGCACGCCTCCGGACACCGGGGTGCTCGTCGCCGACGGCTGGACCTCCTTCGGAGGAGCCCTCGACACCGACGCCCGTCTCGGGCTCCTGCTCGACAACTTCTGCGACATCACCCACGTGCCTCACATCGACTCCGACATCGCACCCCCGGTGCTCACGGCCGGCCCCACGCCGCCGATGCAGGTCGAGGTCTCCGAGACCAGCGTCCGTTTCTCGCGGCGCTTCCCGGCGGCGCCGCTGTCGGCCTACCACGCCCAGCTGCTCCAGCTCCCCGAGGACGCCACGCACGAGCAGGTGGAGACCGGCGAGTTCGTCAGCCCGGGCTACTGGGTCGACCGCTGGACCGTCGCGGTCGACGGACACGGCGCCCTCGACGGTCGGCCGACCTTCGTCTTCAGCCACGCGCTGGCACCCGTCTCCGCGACGCGGACGCGGCACCTGTGGCGGGTCAGCCGGAACTTCGCACCCGGCGCCGCGGCGGATGGGATCCTGAGGCCGCTTTTCAAGACCTACTACGCCCGGGTCGGCCTGGTGCTCGAGCAGATGCAGCAGATCCTCGACGACGAGGGTCCACGGCCCGAGATCGCAGTCGCCGCCGACGCGGCCGTCAGCCATGTCCGACGCATCCTGCAGCGGATGGTCGCCGAGGAGCTCGGGAACGCGTTGACTCCCGCACACGCCTGAGGCCGGCAGCCCGGTGGCAGGCGGCGATGGATCCAGCGCCGCGCGTTCAGACGACGCCTACGCCTCGAACACGACCTCCCCGCCGAGGACGGTCATGACGTTCGTCAGCCCGTGCAACTCCTCGTCGGGGACGGTGAGGAAGTCCTCGGCGATGACCGTCAGGTCCGCGAGCTTGCCCGGCTCGATCGTGCCCTTCCGGTCCTCCGCATGGTCCTGGTAGGCGGGCGCGACGGTCCAGGCACGCAGCGCCTCCTCGCGTGTCAGGCGCTCGTCGGGACCACTCGGCGAGTCGAACCCGAGCGGTACGCGGGTCACCAGCATCTGCAGGGCGTCCTGCCAACGTGGCTCCGTGACCGGCGCGTCGGAGGCGTCGGCGAGCACGACGCCCGCCTCGAGCAGTGAACGGGCCGGCATCATCGAGTGCCAGGCGGCCGGCTCGAGGATCGACACCAGCCCCGCTGCGGCCTGCCGCTTCACCAGCGCGTTGACGTTCGCGACCAGCCCGTGCCGGGCCATCGTGCGCATCGACTCCGCGCTCGGGTGGTTGGCGTGGATGAGCACGTGCCGGGCGTCCCAGGGGTCGCGGGTCATCAGCTCGCCGAAGGCCTCGACCACCGCGTCACACGCCAGGTCGCCGGTGGCGTGCACCTGCACCTGGAAGCGGTGCTCGTGCAGGAGCGCGATGAGCCGCCGCAGGTTGGCCAGCCGCTCGGCGTCGTCGTCACCCTCGGTGACGAGGCTGCCGCAGCGGTGGCCGTCGGCGGTCGCTCGTTCCATCCAGGAGGTGCCGAGCGCGGCGACACCGTCCGCCATGAGCTTGCAGCCACCGACGCGGAGAAGGTCGTCGCCCAGACCGGTCACCGACCCGACGTACCGCAGCGCGTCCTCGAGCACCGGGACGGAGGTCGTCACGTAGGACCCCCAGTTCAGCAGCGTGGTGACCCGCGCAGCCAGCCGGTCCGCGTTGCGCAGAGCCACGTAGTCGCGCATGAGCTCGGCCGAGACCAGCGGGTCGGTCACGCTGGTGACGCCCCGTCGGACGAGCTCGCGCAGGGCCTCCTCGATGAGGGCGTGGCGCTGGGCTGCGGACGGCTCACCGACAGCACGCCGGACGACGGCCAGCGCCGACTCCTGGACGATCCCGGTCGGTTCGCCGGCCTCGTCGCGGACGAACGTCCCGCCCTCGGGGTCAGGCCGACCTGCCGTGATCCCGGCGCGACGCAACCCCTCGCGGTCCAGCCATCCGCCGTGCGCGCTGAAGTGCTGCAGGAAGACCGGCCGTCCGCCTGCGAGTCCGTTGAGGTCGTCCGCGGTGGGTCCTGCGGGCCCGACTCCCTGCAGGCGGCCCTCGTGCCAGCCCTGCCCGAGCACCCAGGCATCCGGAGGCAGGCCGGCCACGTGGCGGCGTACGGCGTCCTGCACCTCGGCGAGCGTCGTGACACCGCTGAGGTCGATCCGGTCGCGGCTCTCCGCCCACCAGGCGAGGTGGAGGTGCGAGTCGTTGATGCCCGGCAGGACGGACCCACCCGCGAGGTCCACGCGACGGGTGTCCGGCCCGGCGAGCTCCAGCATGTCTCGGCTCGAGCCGGTCGCGACGATCCGGCCGTCGCGCACGGCGACCGCCTCGGCGACGCGGGAGCGCCGGTCCAGCGTCATCACGGTCCCCGAGTGGAGCACCAGGTCCACGCCCAGGCCGACGCCCATGCTCCCCCTCATGCGGAGGCGACGGGTCGGACGCCCGTGTCGGCCACGGCGATCAGCTCCTCGGCCAGGAGCCCGACCATGGTCGCCTCGAGCGCACCACCGTCCAGTGTGCCGGCGAGGTTCTCGGTCTCCTGCGGGTCGGCGCTCAGGTCGTAGAGCTCGCGCGTCCGCATGCCGCCGTACGTCGTCAGCCGGGCCTCGTGCGTGATGACCGTGCGCATGCGCACCGGGCCGGCGAGTCCCTCGACGCCGAAGGGCTGGTCCTCCTCGACCAGCAGCACGTCCCGCACTCCCCGGGCGCGACCCTCCACCACGGCAGTGAGGTCGACGCCCTGGATCCCGCGGTAGCGCGGCAGGTCTCCGAGCCCGAGCAGCGTCGGCGCGATGTCCGCGCTGCTGACCAGCGCGTCGGACCGCTGTGGCGCGGCCCCGGGCAGCCGGACCAGCAAGGGCACCCGCGTCACGCCGCTGTAGTGCACGAAGTGCTTGAGCATCAGCCCGTGGTCGCCGAAGAGGTCGCCGTGGTCGCTGGTGAAGACGACCGCGGTGTCGTCGCTGAGACCGAGCTCATCGAGCCGCGCGAGGATCCGTCCGATGCTGGCGTCGAGCAGGGCGATGAGGCCGAGCTCGGCCGAGAGCGCCTCGCGGAACTGCTCCTCGGTCGGCGACCAGGTCATCGTGGGGTCGGCCGCCGGGCGGCCGCGCTCGGCGACCATGTGGCGCACGTGGGCCGGCGACCGGTCGTGGGTGTCGAAGAAGGTGTCCGGGAGCCTCACGCCGGCAGGGTCGACCAGGTGCCAGTAGTCGCCGGGCGGCGCGAAGGGGTGGTGCGGGTCGGGGTAGGAGACGAAGAGGAGGAACGGGTCGGGCGCCGCGGCGTACCGCTCCAGGCGCTCGACCGCCTTCTCCGTGACGTAGGTCGTCGGATGGAGCTCCACCGGCACCTCCGACTGGTAGACCTGGTCCCACCCCGGGAAGGCGACGAGCGCGTCCGCCATGAGGCGCACGCTCTCGGGGTCGAGGCCGCGCTCGCGGGCCCAGTGCGGGTAGTGCCCGCTGGGCTGGTCGCCGTGACCGACCACCAGGTCGACGTCGTCGAAGCCGTAGTAGTCCGCGGGCATCGGGAGGTAGGACTTCCGATGACGGGCGGAGTCCTCCCACTGGTCCCACCCGGGAGTACGACGGCGCGGCGCCGCGTCCGACATGGCCGGATCGATCACCTCAGGGCACCGTCGCCGGATCTCCTCGACCTGGTGCGGCTCATAGGGCCAGCCCATCGTCTGGAAGTGCAGCTTGCCGACGGCGCCGGTCCGCCAGCCCGACCGCTGCATCGAGCGCATGAAGGTCTCCGCATCCCCGTCGAGCGTGATCCCGTTCGCTCTGGTCCCGTGCGCGGTGGGCCAGCGGCCGGTGGCGATGGTGGACCGGTTGGGCATGCAGGTGGGGTTCGCGACGTACGCCTGGTCGAAGACCGTGGCCGATGCCGCCAGGGCATCCAGGTGTGGTGTCGCGAGCGGTCCCCCGCCGAACCCGAGGTGGTCCGCACGCAGCTGGTCGGCGACGATGACGACGACGTTGCGGACCCTCCTCATGCGTTCGCCTTGATGAGCGAGAACACGTGGGCGCGCAGCTCCGCGAACCGACTGTCACCCTTCGTGGCGATCTGGTCCCGCTTGCCCGGCAGGTCGACCGGCACGATCTCGTCGACGGTGCAGGGTCCCTTCGTGAGGACCACGACACGGTCGGAGAGGTAGACCGCCTCGTCGATGTCGTGGGTGACGAGCACGATGGTGATGCCGAAGTCGTCGCGCACGCGCAGCATGAGGTCCTCGAGGTCGGCGCGGGTCTGCGCGTCCACCGAGGCGAACGGCTCATCCATCACCAGGACCTCGGGCCGGTAGGCCAGCGCACGGGCGATCGCCACGCGCTGCTGCATGCCGCCGGAGAGCTGCCAGGGATAGCTGTCTGGCACGTCGGAGAGCCCGACCTCAGCCAGCGCGTCCGCGATCCGGCGCTTGCGCTCGGCCTTGTCGATCGGGAGGTTCTTCAGTGGCAGGGCGACGTTCTTCGCCACCGTCAGCCAGGGCATGAGCGAGCGGGTGTACTCCTGGACCACCATCGCCATCCGCGCCGGCGGCCCGGTGATCTCCTCGCCGTCGAGCAACACCCGGCCGGCGCCGACGGGATGCAGACCGGTCAGGCACTTGAGCAGGGTCGTCTTGCCCGCACCCGAGGGCCCGACGATGCAGACGAACTCGCCGGAGTGCACATCGAAGCTGAGGTCCGCGAGGACCTCCTTGCGGGTCGCTCCGGAGCCGTAGCCCTTGCTGACGCCCTGGACGGAGAGGCGAACCGGCCTGGCGACGGGGAACGGGCGGACGTCGGCCGTGGCCTCGGGGGCGATGGGGTGGAGGGAGCTCACTGCTTGGCCGCCTTTCGGACGCCGTCGTACCAACCCAGCAGGTGCCGGCGGACGAGGAGGAAGAGAAGGTTGATGAGGTAGCCGAGGACGCCGAGCAGGACGATGCCCGCCCACATGTCCTGGACCTGGAAGGACTGCTGCGCCTTGAGGGTCAGGGCACCGATGCCTTCGCTGGAACCGAGCATCTCGCTGGCGATCATGACGACGAACGCGGTCTGCAGGCTGACCTGGAGCCCCGCGAAGACCTGAGGGCCCGCGCTCGGCAGCAGCACCTGGAAGATCCGCTGGCGGATGCTCAGCTGGTAGACGCGAGCGCTCTCCATGAGCACCGGGTCGACGCTGCGGACGCCGTCGACCGTCGCGATCAGCGTGGGGAAGAAGGCTGCCACCGCGATGATCGAGATCTTCATCGAGGAGCCGAAGCCGAGCACCAGGACGAAGATCGGCACGATCGCGACGGCCGGTGTGCTGCGCAGGAACGTGACGACCGGCTCGGTCAGCGATCGCAGCCAGCCGATCCGACCGATCAGCAGCCCGACCGCGATGCCGGCTGCCGAGGAGATCGCGAAGCCGATCGCCAGGTTGCGCAGGCTCGGCAGCACGTCGGAGGTGAACTGTGCGAAGAGCCAGAGCTCGCGGAACCGGTGGAGGATGTCGGCGAGCGGCGGGAAGAACGGGCTGTTCGCCCCGGCCGACCAGACCCACCAGGCGGCGACCACCAGGATCGGGAGCCAGATCTCCAGTCCGACCACCGCCAGCCGGCGTGTCCATGTGCCTCTCATGCCGGCACCTCCGATCGCACCGAGGCGTGCCAGAAGAGAAGCCGGCGCTCGACGTAGCCCAGGAGGCCGTTGATGAGCATGCCCAGGACGCCGAAGACGACGACGAGGGCGTAGATCTGGTCGTAGCTCCCGGTGAGCTGCGCGAGGACCATGTCCTTGCCGAGCCCGGGGGCGCCGCCGATGATCTCGGAGACCAGGGCGATCACGAGGGCCGCGGCTGCACAGATCCGCACGCCGGTGGCGACGAAGGGCAGGGCCGTCGGGATCACCACCTGGGTGATCCGCTGGCGTGCCGTCAGCCGGAAGGAGCGTGCGATCTCCATCGCCACCGGGTCGATGTCCGCGACGCCGTTGGCCGTCTGCGTCATGAGGATGAAGACGCCTCCGAAGAACACGAGGAAGATGCCCATCCTGTCGGTGGGTCCGAGGACCAGCACCAGCAGGGGAAGGATCACGATCGGCGGGATCGGCTTGAGGAACTCCGTCACCAGCCGCAGGCTGCGGTACGCCGCGTCCGAGAGGCCCACGAGGACCCCCAGTGCGACTCCGGCGACCACCGACAGGGCCAGCCCGACCAGCGCCACGGTCAGGGTCTCGCGCAGTGAGGTCCAGAACGCGGCACTGCCGGCGAAGTCCTTCAAGGCCGCCACGATCTGCGGCACTCCGGCGAACGGCTTGTCGGCCAACGGCCCGGTGACGAGCAGCTGCCACACCGCCACGGCGACCAGGATGCCGAGCGCGCCCCACCCGTAGCGGCGAGCACGAGCGCTCATGGCGTGCCTCCTTCCCCTGCCGATGGTGTCACTTGGCCGCGAGAACCAGGCCGGCGACGTCGACCGAGCTCTTGAGATAGCCGAGCTCGCGCATCTGGTCGACGGTGCGCTGGATCGACGACTGGTCCACGGTGGTCGGGAAGTTCGGCTTCGCGCCGCCCTGCACCGTCTTCAGGTCGACGTGGAGGATCTTCGCGGCTGCGGCCTGCTCCTCGGCGATGTGCGACTCGGCATACGCGTTGGTCTTCGCCATCGCGCGGGAGAAGGCCGCCATGGCGTCCGCCTTCTGGCTCGCCTCCTTCGCGGAGGTGACCCACATCCCGACCGCCCCCTGGCCGAAGAAGCTGATCCCGGGCGAGAGAAGGATCCTGCCGCCGCCCGTAGCCGCCTGGTTGACGAAGGGCGAGACGAGACCGGCCGCGTCGATCCGACCCGCCTTCAGCGAGCTGACCGCCGTCGGGAAGTCGAGGGTGATCCAGTTGATCTTCGACGGGTCGCCACCGGCCTTCTTGACCGCAGCCGCGATCGTCACCTCGAGCTGCGCGCCGCGCGCCGGGACGGAGACCTTCTTGCCCTCGAGGTCCTTGGCACTCGAGATGCTGGCGTCCTTCGCGACCACGACTGCGGAGTCGTCGTACTGCGGCCCGGCTGCCGGGTCGCTCTCGATCTTCGTGACCCCGACGGGGTCGGTGCCGTCGGCCGGCGCGACGATCTTGAGCCCGACGCCGCTCGACGAGGCCCCGATGATCGGAATGCTCGGGGCGTAGTTGAGGTCGACCTGACCGCCCGCGACAGCGGCGATGCCCGCCGGCGGGTTGGCGACCTGCTGCAGCTGCAGCTCGAGGCCCTCGTCCTTGAAGAAGCCGTGGTCGATCCCGAGCTGCAGCGCGCCGATCGTGTAGATCGGCGTGTACGCCACCTTGAGCGTCGTCAGCCCGTCGCTGCTCTTCGTCGCGCCGCTGCTCCCGCCGCAGCCCACCAGAGCGAGAGCCGCCGCAGCGAGAAGGGCGACCAGGCCGGACCGGGGTGTACGCATCGTGCCTCCAGACGTGGGTTGGGTCACACCAGAGTGACCGTAGCCGCCCCTCGGGTCCAAACGTTTCTTCGTGTCCGAACGATAGGAGATGCCTATCTGTTGCTCCGCATCTTGGTTCGACTCCCGTAGTCCTACGTTCAGACGCCCGGCGGAGCGGACGGAACGCTATGGCTTTTCCCTATGGGTTGTCCCTATCCTGCCCGTCATGGAGAGGCGCCAGCTCGAGTACTTCATCGCGGTCGTGGACAACGGCGGCTTCAGTCGGGCCGCCGAAGCGCAGCACGTCACCCAGCCCTCCCTCTCGCAGGCGATCAACGCCCTGGAGAAGGACCTCGACGTCACCTTGTTCCATCGGCTCGGCCGGCAGGTGAAGCTCACCTCCGCCGGTGAGGCGCTGCTCGCTCCCGCCCGCCAGGTCCTGCGCGACCATGCCGTCGCGCGGGCCGCCGTCGCGAACGTCCGCGGCGGCTACAGCGGCACGCTGGACATCGCCTCGACGCCCACCGTGGCCGCGCACCCGCTGAGCGCTGTCCTGGGCGCCTTCCGCAAGCGCTATCCCGGCGTCAGCGTGAGGATCACCGACTGCGACGTGCCCGGCGGAGCGACCGCCATCGTCGGTGGGGGCCAGTGCGAGATCGGCGTCGTGCGGCTGCCCAAGGAGAACGGCGGCCTCGTCTCGACGAGCCTCGGCCAGCAGGTCTACTACCTCGTGCTGCCTCCGGAGGCGCCGGTCCCTCCCCCCGGGCCCGCCGAGCTCTCCCTCCTCGGTCAGCTGCCGCTGATCGCCACCCCGCCCGGGACCTCGTCGCGGGAGCGTCTCCAGGATGCTCTGGCGATCGCCAACGTCACCGAGCCGAACATCGTCGTCGAGACCATCTACCGCGCCACGATCGTCAACCTCGTCGCGGCGGGTGTCGGCGCGTCGTTCCTGCCCCGGCACATGGCCCTCGACGCCGCTCGGCTCGGAGCGCACGTGCTGGAGACCTCGCCGCAGGTCGCCCACGAGATCGGGATCGTCCGGCGCAACGGACCGCTCTCGCCGGCAGCGAAGGCGTTCGTGGACCTGGCCATCGAGATGGCCCCGTTCGGCCTGGAGGGAGAGCTTCCGTGACGACGACCGAGCGCCGGCCGCACCGGGTCTACGGCGAGGGAGACGAGCCCGATCCGCGCTTCACCTTCGCCAACGAGCGCACCTTCCTCGCCTGGGTGCGCACGTCGCTCGCGCTGATGGCGGCCGGGGTGGCACTCGACGCCCTCTCCTCCGGGTTGCCGGCCGGGGCGCGCAAGGTCGTCGCGGTCCTCCTCCTCGCCGTCGGGGTCGCCTGCGCGTGCTGGGCCTACGTGCGCTGGATGGCCAACGAGCGGGCGCTGCGGCGAGGCGAGCCGCTGCCGGGCTTCGCCGTCGGGGCGCTGGTGTGCGGCGGCGTCGTCCTGGCGGCCGTCGCGGTCCTCGCCCTGGTGGCGCTGCGGTGAGAGAGACGCAGCACGACCGGACCCGTCTCTCGTGGACGCGGACCTGTCTCTCGGTGGCCGCTGTCGCGGTCGCGGAGGTCCGCCTCTGCCTCCGCGCCGACCACCCCGTGGCGGTGGTCGCACTCCTGCTTGCCGGGTTCACGCTGGTCGCGCTCATCGCCGCAGCGGCGCACCGACGACTGGGGCTCGACGTGACCGCCATCGCCCGGCACCGGATGCGCGCGGACGGCACAGCTGCGGCCGTCGTGGCCGGCTGCGCCGTCCTGGCAGGCCTCCTGGGCACCGCCCTCGTGCTGGGCGCCTGAGCGGACCGCCTCAGCCGGCGAGCGCCTCGGCGCGACGCATCACCTCGCGCAGGAACGCGGGCAGCTCCTGGGCGTCGTCGATGAACTGCGACGGCTTCACGCAGAACGTCGTGAAGCCCTGCTCGATCTGCTCCGCGATCGGCGCCATCGCGGCGCCGAGGTCCGCGCAGGAGTCGTCATCAGGGAACGATGCGCGGGTGCCGCCGACCATCTCCACCTCGGCCGGGTCGCGGCCGGCCTCGGCGAGCGAGCGACGCAGGAGCGCGATCTCGTCGGCCGTCGGCACCCCGAACGGGTGGAAGCCGTGGCCGGACTGCACCAGTCGGCGCAGCACCGGGCCGCGCAGCCGCTGACCGCCGAACCACATCCGCGGTCCCTCGGGGCGGAACGCCTTCGGCTCCAGGTAGACGTCGGCGAAGTCGAAGAACTGGCCGTGGAAGCTGGCCGGTGTCTGCTTCCACACCGTGTCGAGCACGGCGAGCTGCTCGTCGAGGATCGCGCCGCGCTGCTCGAACGGCACGCCGAGCGCGGCATACTCGTCCTTGCTCCAGCTGACGCCCGGCTGCACCACGAGGCGCCCCTGCGAGAGCAGGTCCAGCGTGCCGAGCTCCCGAGCGAGCAGCAGCGGATGCCGCAGCGGCGCGAGGACCGCGCTGGCCACCAGGCGGATGTCGGAGGTGGCCGACGCGATCGCGCTGAGCAGCATCAGCGAGTTGGGCCAGGGAGTCGCGGGGTCCTGGTTGCCGGGGGCGGCGTAGGCCCGCGGGTTCGCCATGACCCCCTTGGCCCCTGCGTCGGGTCCGAGGACGACGTGCTCGCTCAGCATCACCGAGTCGAACCCGGCGTCCTCGGCCTCGCGAGCCCAGCGCACCAGCTCGGGCAGGTCGCGCCCCGACGCGAGCGTCCAGTTCTCGCTCAGGATCAGCAACATCCGCGGTACGGCGCCCACGTCAGGCGGCCGGGGTGATCGTGACGGGGAACCTCTTGATGCCGTTGACGAAGTTGCTGCGGATCCGCTTGACGTCGCCGGCCAGCTCGATGTCGGCGATCCGCGGCAGCAGCTCCTCGAACATGAGCCGGATCTCCAGGCGTGCGAGGGCGTTGCCGAGGCACAGGTGCGGGCTGCCCTTGCCGAAGGTCATGTGGTCGACGTTGGTGCGGGTGACGTCGATGGAGTAGGGGTCGGAGAAGACCGACTCGTCACGGTTGCCGGAGGCGAACCACATGACGACCTTGTCGCCCTCCTTGATCTGCTTGCCGCCCAGCTCGACGTCGCGCGTGGCGGTGCGGCGGAAGTGGTAGACCGGGGAGGCCCAGCGCAGGAGCTCCTCGACGGCGCCGGCCATCAGCTCGGGCTTGTCCTGGAGCAGGCGCAGCTGCTCGGGCTGCTCGATGAGGCCGAGCATCGACTGGCTGATCGCGTGGCGGGTCGTCTCGTTGCCCGCGATGACGAGCAGGGAGAAGTAGTTGTTGAAGTCCTGCTGGCTCAGGGGCACTTGGTCCTCGGGCATCCGGTTGGCCAGGATCGAGACGAGGTCGTTGCCGTCGCCGCCGATGCGCTTGGCCTTGAGGTCGTTGCCGTAGTCCCAGACCTCCTGGACGGTCGGGGACCGGAACGGGAGGTGGCGGTACTTCTCCGACTCCGGGTCATCCAGCTTGACCTTCGCGTAGTCGGGGTCGGTGTTGGCGACCATCTCGTTGCCCCAGGCGATCAGCTGACCGGTGTGCTCGACCGGGACGTCGAGCAGCCGCGCGAGCACCTGGATCGGGAAGTCCGCGGAGATCATCTTGACGAAGTCGATCTCACCGCGGTTCTCGGCGGCCGCAGCCAGTGCGCGGTCGACGGTGTCCTTGGTCAGCTGACGCAGGAAGGACTCGTAGTTCTTCATGAGGTTGCGCGGGGTGAACTCGCGCTGGATGAGCCGGCGAAGGGCCTGGTGGCGGACGCCGTCGGTCTCGAGCAGGGAGCGGCGGAAGTCGCGCAGGTCGTCGTCGACGTCCTCGAGGTTGACGAACTTCTCGCTGGTGTAGGTCTCGGAGTCACGGTCGACGGCCCAGATGTCGTCGTACTTCGTGACCGCCCAGAAGCCGGCCCCGTCCTTCTCGTCGGTCCAGTGGACCGGGTCCTCGGCACGAAGGGTGTCGAACTGGGCGTAGCCGCGGCCGTCGTCGAAGCCGTCGATGTCCGACAGGTCGACCTCGGAGAGCGGGACTGGTGCGTGGCGGGGCATGGCGGGCTCCTCGGATGTGGCTCAGGTGGGGCTGAGGTGTGGCTCAGATGGGGCTCAAATGTGGTAGGTGTACTCGTGGAACTCCCAGTCGGTGATCCACGTGCGGAAGCGCTCGACCTCGTCGCGCTTGTAGGCCAGGAACGCCTTGACGAACGGGTCGCCGAGAAGGTCGCTCATCTCCTTGTCGCGCTCGAGGGCGTCGAGAGCATGGGTGAGGTCCTGGGGCAGCTTGTCGGACTTGGACTCGTCGTACCCGTAGCCAACCAGCGGCTCGGGGGCCTCGATCTGGTTGCGGATGCCGAGCAGCGCGCCGGCCAGCATGCCGGCGATGGCGAGGTAGGAGTTGGCACTCGCGTCGCCCAGCCGCAGCTCGAGCCGGCTGGCGGCGCCGCGCTCGGGCGGGATGCGGACCATGGCGCTGCGGTTGTCCAGACCCCAGTCGATCAGCCAGGGGGCGAGGGTGTCCGGGCCGAAGCGCTTGTAGGAGTTGATCGTCGGGTTCGCCACCGCCGCCAGCGCGGGCGCGTGGGTCAGGATGCCGCCGATCGCCTGGTGGGCGATCTTGGAGAGGCCGTCGGCGGCCGTGGGGTCGTCGAAGACGTTGCGTCCGTCGGCGTCGACGAGGGAGAAGTGCAGGTGGTAGCCCGAGCCGCCCTCGTCGTTGAAGGGCTTGGGCATGAACGTGGCGAGGTGGCCCCGCCGGCGGGCGAGCTCCTTGATCGCGTCCTTGAACCGATGCGCGCGGTCGGCCGCGTCCAGGGCGTTGCTGTGCCAGAGGTTGATCTCGAACTGGGCCGAGGAGAACTCGTGGTTGGCGGCGATGACCTCGATGCCGTAGTCGCCCAGCAGACGCAGCGACTCGAGCAGCACGTTCTCCGGGTCGCCCTTGCGCCCCGAGGTGTAGACGTTGCCCGTGCCCTCCCCGTAGCGGCGCCAGCCGGACGGCGACTCAGACGACTCCTCGAGGATGTAGAACTCCAGCTCAGGTCCGACGATCGGGGTCAGCCCCAGCTCGGCGAACTGCTCGCACAGCTGACGCAGCACATAGCGCGGGCTCTCCTGCGACGGCGTGCCGTCGGGGTTGAACACGTCGGCGATGCAGTGCGCGACGCCCGGCTCCCACGGCACCGGCAGCAGGGTGCTGAGGTCCGGGAAGGCGACCACATCGGGAAGACCCGCGGAGAGACCGCCGTCGAAGTCGACGACGCCGCCGCGGGGCGTGGTGCCGAAGACGGAGCGGCAGAACGCCACACCGCCGCCGACCGTCCGCGCGAGTCGGTTGACCAGGACGTCGCGGCCCCGGTCCACGCCGATCAGGTCGGCATATCCCAACCGGACGACGTCGATGTCGTCCGCCTCGAGGCGCTGCTGCGCCGGCTCGAGACCGGAGGTGTCGAAGTGGGCCACGATGAGTCCTTCCGAATCGTTTGGATCCGAACAGTAATCCGCATCACGGCGCCTGACAAGACTTCCCTGCGACCTGGATCACTTGTATCGTACGGATCCAAACGAGATTCAGGAGCTTCGAATGACGCAGATGAACGGCTTCCTCTACCCGCGCACCCGGACGGGCACGTCGTCCTTGATCCCGTCCCCGCCGTGGTTCTACTCCGGCGACCTGCTCACGGTCGAGTACCGCACCGATCCCGCCAACGTGGAGGCGCTGCTCCCCGCTCCGCTCTCGCTCGCCCCGGAGGACCCGGGCGCGGTCGCGCTGATCTGGGCGGACTGGCAGTCGTGCTCCTCGGACCGGCACGAGCTGCTCGACCCGGTGCTCTCGCAGTACAAGGAGGCGTTCGTCGTCGTCCGCTGCTCCTACGAGGGCGTGACCTACTCGCGCTGCGTCTTCATCTGGGTCGACAAGGACTTCGCGATCGCCCGTGGCCTGCACCAGGGCTACCCGAAGAAGCTGGGCTCGATGTGGCAGACCCGGCCGCACCCCTTCGCCCAGGCCGCCCCGCAGATCGGCCCCGGCGGCGTCTTCGGCGCCACCCTGGCCGCCGCCGACCGCCGGATCGCCGAGGCCGTCGTGACGCTGCGAGAGGAGTCGGACACCAACGGCTTCGTCAACGCCCACCCGATGGCCCACCACCGCATCTACCCCGACATCGCAGGACAGGGCGACGCCTACGCCGAGCTGATCTCCTCGGGCGCGAGCTCCTTCTCCGGCGGCCAGGCATGGAAGGGCGACGCGGAGCTGCGGCTCTTCGACGCGCCGACCGAGGAGCTGGCCAGCCTCGAGGTGGAGGAGATCATCGGCGGCTACTTCCGCCAGGTCGGCGTCGAGTGGAACGGCGGCACGTCGCTCGCGCGGCTCTCCCCCGAGTCCTCGCGCGGGTCCTCACCCGAGTCCTCGCCCGTGTCCGTGGGCTGAGGCCCTCGGCCCTGCCTCTAGAGTTTCGGCCATGCCCGACCGCCACACTCTTGCCGAGACCGAGCGGGCGACGCGTGAGCGTGTCCAGCACCTTCCGCTCGACTTCGCCGCCTCGCATGCGCTGCTCAGCGTCTACCGCGCGGCGAACGCGGTGCGCGCCCACCTCACGAACTCTGTCCTGCGCCCCCACGACCTGACCTGGACCGGGTTCCTGGTGCTGTGGACGCTGTGGATCTGGGACTCGATGGAGACCCGGGACATCGCCGAGTCCGTCGGCATCAGCAAGGGGACGCTGACCGGCGTCGCGAAGACGCTGGCCGCACGCGGGCTCATCGTGCGGATCCCGAGCACGGTCGACCGGCGGCTCGTCAACCTCGAGCTCAGCCCGGCCGGTCTCGCGCTGATGGACGAGATCTACCCCGAGTTCAACAAGGCCGAGTCGGCCGTGGTCGGCGACGTCGACGCGGGTCAGCTCGAGGCGATGACGGAGGCGCTGCGGATGCTGGTCCAGACGTCGGAGCGGCTCTGAGCCGCCGCAACGTCATACGCCCCGGTCGCCGTAGCGACCGGGGCGTATGACGTTGTGAGGAAGACTCAGCGGGCAGCGGCGACCAGGGCCTCGAAGACGGCGAGCTGCTGGGCGTCGGTGTGCCAGGTGTCCTCGGGGTGCCACTGCACACCGAGGAACCATCCGGGCGCGGACGGGATCTCGACCGCCTCCACCACGCCCTCCTCGGCGCGGGCAACGACCTGCATGCCCTCTCCGAGGCGGTCGAGACACTGGTGGTGGTAGCAGGAGGACTCGATCTTGTCGCCCACAGTGGCCGCCAGCAGCGAGCCGTCCTCGATCGCGATCGTGTGGACGCGATGCCGGTGGTGGCGCATCTCGCCGTAGGTCTCGTCCATGTCCTGCACGACCGTGCCGCCGCGGACGGCGTTGACGACCTGGAGGCCGCGGCACACGGCCAGCAGGGGGATGCCCTTCTCGAGGCAGACGCGGGCGACGGCGAGGTCGAAGGCGTCCTGCTCGTCGTCGACGTCGTAGAGCGTCGGGTGCGGCTCCTGACCGCTCCAGTGCGCGCCGAGGTCGCCACCGCCGGGCAGCAGGACGCCGCCTGCGACGGCCAGCCGCTCGGCGACCTCGGCATCAAAGACGCGACCGCCCGGGGCATGGGGGTGCAGGACGAGGGGCTCTCCGCCGGCGGCGTACACGGCCGCCACGAGGTTGCGCGAGGTGACCTCTGCGGCGTACCGCAGTGCCGACGCGCTCGTGGAGAAGCGCGCCGGGATCACGATGCGCGGCCTGCGGCCGGGGCGCTCGGACTCGACCATGGTCGACCTCAGGTCAGTGCGCGGCCGGGGCCGGCTTGCGGATGCCGCGGAACTCCCAGTCGCCGCCCTGCGCCGTGGAGAGGACCTCCTCGGACTCGGTGGGCTGGGCGCCGACGTCGGTGCGGATGGGGGTGGGGCCGGTGACGATGTGGTTGCGCAGGGTGCCGAGGCCCTCGACCTCGACCTCGACGATGTCGCCGGGGTAGACGGTCCGCGAGATGGCGGGCGTGCCCGAGAGCAGCAGGTCGCCCGGCTGCAGCGTGATGGTCCGCGCGATGTCGGCGACGAGGTAGTGCATGTCCCACTCCATCTCGTCGGTGTTGCCGTCCTGGCGCACCTCGCCGTTGACGCGGGTCTGGATCTGCTTGCCGCGGAAGTCCCAGCCCTCGATGACGCCGGGCCCGACCGGGCACAGCGTGTCAGCGCCCTTGACCCGCAGCATCGAGCCGGAGTCGGTGTCGCGGAAGTCGTGCAGGCCGTAGTCGTTGGCGACGGTGTAGCCGCGGATGTAGTCCCCGGCCTCGGCGGGCGAGATGTTGCGCGCCGTGCGGCCGATGACGATCGCGATCTCGCCCTCGTAGTTCAGCCACTTGCAGCCCTCAGGCCGCACCACGGCGGCGTCGTGGGAGTTGAGCGCGGAGACGGGCTTGTGGAAGTACGTCGGCGCCGGCGGCAGCGTCGTCATCATCTCGGTGACCCGGCTGATGTAGTTGAGGTGGACGCAGACGATCTTCGACGGCGTGACGGGCGGCAGGTGGATCGCGTCGGCGATCGCCACCTCGCGGCCGTCGCCGGCGACGAGGGTCTCGTCGCGGCGTACGACGTCGACGGGGTTGCCGTCGAGCAGGATCCGACGGGTCTCGCGCAGGGTCTCACGCTGGGTCATCGTTCGTGTGTCCTTTCAGCCGGCGGCGGGGACGTCCGCACCGGTGCCGCCCATCTGGCGGACGTAGTCGGGGTCGGTGGGGGTGGAGTGCGGCGGTGGGAAGCTGTCGGCGGGCCGGTCGAACCAGAGGTGGACCTGGCCGGTGCCCACGGAGTTCTCGTACTCGCCGTACTGACGCCCGGGTGCGGTGCACAACTCCTCGCCCACCGCGCCGATCATCATCAGGTAGTGCATGAACTTGGCCTCGGGCCTGTGCCGGTAGAACTCGTCCATCGTGTCCAGCACCCGCTTGTGGTCGCCAGCCTTGAACCATGCGATCCGCTCGAGGTCGGCGGCGAGCGCCTCGGGCGAGAAGATGTGCTCGTGACCGGCGGCCTCGTGGTCGCGCAGCTGACGCAGCGGCCAGAACGTGTGCGAGAGCGCGCCCGAGGCGATGAGCAGGACCTTGCGGTCCGACTCCGCGATCGCCTGACCCAGCGCGCGGCCCAGACGGAAGCAGTCGTCGGCGTCGGCGGTCTGGCACACGCCGATGGAGATCCATCGCTTCTCGGGCAGACCCTGGCCGAGGTACTCCCACAGGTTCGTGGTCGCGTAGAAGATCGGCAGCGAGTGGTCGTCGATCGCGGTGATCCAGGTCGAGTTCTCGCCCGCCTTGGCCGCGATCGCGTGGGCGAGCTCCGGGTCGCCCGGGAAGTCGTAGGGCCGGCGCTGCATGCCGCGCGGCAGCTCCTCGGACGTGAACAGCCCACTGCGGCGGTCCTGCGCCGTCACCACGAACTCGACCGTCGTCGCCCAGTGCGAGTCGAGCACGACCACGGTGTCGTAGTCGAGCGTCTCGAAGACCTCGCGCCGCAGCTGCTGCAGCCCCGAGACCAGCGTGCTGTCCTCGCCGTTGTTGAGCTCCCGCCTGATGTCCTCGGGGAGCATGATCGTCGGCACGTGCGCCAGCAGGCCGGCGCCCACCACCTCGCCCATGTCAGGCCTCCTTCGCCGTGCGCCAGCCTTCGGGGCTGAAGACGCTGTTCTTGATGTTGGTGTAGAAGTCGAACGACCACACGCCACCCTCGCGACCGATGCCCGAGCGACCGTTGCCGCCGAACGGCGCCTCGAGGTCGCGCACGAAGAAGCAGTTCACCCACACGGTGCCCGCATCCAGCTGGGCCGAGACCCGCTCGGCGCGGTCGGGGTCGCCCGTGACCAGCGTCGCCGCCAGGCCGAAGCGGGTGTCGTTGGCGCGGCGGACGGCCTCGTCCTCGGTGTCGAAGGACTCGATGGTGACCACGGGCCCGAAGACCTCCTCGGTCATGATCTCGGCGTCCGGCTTGGCATCCACCAGGATGGTCGGGCGGAAGTAGAGGCCGCCGAGGTCGTCATTGGGCCCGCCGCCGAGGAGGGGCCGGGCACCGTCGGCGATGGCCCGCTCGACGAAGCCGGAGATCTGGTCGAAGTGGCGCCGCGAGATCAGCGCCGAGACGTCGGTGTCCTCCTCACGCGGGTCGCCCTGGCGCAGCGCCTCCGCCCCAGCCACCACCCGCCGCGTGAACTCCTCGACCAGCGAGGAGTGCACCAGCATGCGTGCGGCCTTCAGGCAGACCTGGCCGGCGTTGTCGAACTGCTCCACCCCGATCTCGACGGCGAGGTCGAGGTCGGCGTCCTCGAAGACCACCAGCGGCGACTTGCCGCCCAGCTCGTAGGAGAGCGGCACGATGTTCTCCGCCGCCGCCTTCGAGATCACCCCCGCGGTCGGCACCGAGCCCGTGAACGCCAGCCGGTTGATGCCCGGGTGCGCCGTCAACGGCGCCCCGGCCTCCGCGCCGGTGCCCTGCACCACGTTGAAGACACCGGCCGGCACACCCGCCTCGGCCATGATGTCGGCCAGCAGGCTAGCGGTCAGCGGCGCCCACTCCGGGGGCTTGACCACGACGGTGTTCCCCGCCGCCAGCGCCGGACCGATCCGCCAGGTGGCCAGCATGAGCGGCGCGTTCCACGGCGTGATGATCGCGACCACGCCGGCCGGCTCATAGGTGATCCGCTGCCGGTGACCCCGGCCGGGCACCTCCATGTCGGGATGGCCGAGCTTGTGCTCGGCGAAGTCGGCGAACGCACGGAAGTTCATCGCCACCCGCGGCATCACCCCGCGCCGGTGGCTGCGGATCAGGGAGCCGTTGTCCCGCGTCTCGACCTTGGCGAGATCCTCGATGCGGGCCTCGATCCCGTCCGCGACCCGACGCAGGATCGACGAGCGCTCGGCCACCGGCAACGCCGCCCACGCCCCGAACGCCTCCCGAGCGGCCGCCACGGCGGCGTCCACCTCGGCCGCGCCACCCGCCGACATCTGGGCGATCTCGGACTCGTCGACCGGCGAGATGTCGGCGAAGGTCCGCGCCGACGCGACGCGCTCGCCTCCGATCCAGTGCCGGGTGTCGACGGCCACGCCTTCGACGACAGCCACGTGCGGGGCCGCCTGGGGGGTGGCCTGGGGCGCCTTCTGCTGGGTCATGGATCCTCCATCGAACGGCGCGAGCGCGCCGGAGCCGAGATCGTTTGGCTCCAAACGTATTGCCTGGCACAGAGACGGTCAAGGCGTCATGCGCGCGCGAACATTTTCCTCGCACCCTCTCGACAGATCGTTTGGACCCGAACTAGTCTGCGTGCGCCACATCACATTCTCGTGCGTCGCCGCCAGGAGGTTCCCGATGACCGCACAGACCGAGCCGGCTGCCAGCCCCGATTCCGCCAACGAGAGCCTGGCCGCCAACCGCCTGGGCATCGCCGGCATCGTCTTCTTCGTCGTCGCCGCCGCGGCGCCCCTCGTCGGCATGACCGGTGCCGTGCCGATCGCCATCGGCCTCGGCAACGGCGCAGGCGCACCCGGGGCCTACCTCGTCGCGGGCATCGTGCTGCTGTTCTTCAGCGTCGGCTACTCCACGATGAGCCACCACGTGAGCAACACCGGCGCCTTCTTCGCCTTCGTCGGCCGCGGCCTCGGGAGCATCGCCGGCGTCGCCTCCGCCTTCGTGTCGCTGCTCGCCTACCTGGCCGTCCAACTCGCGGTCTACGGGTTCTTCGGCGCGGTCGCCGCCGGACAGCTCAACGACAAGCTCGGAACGAACCTCTCCTGGTGGGCCTGGTGCCTGATCGCCTGGGCGGTCGTCGCCATCCTCTCGATCCTCCAGGTCGACATCGGCGCCAAGGTGCTCGGCGTGCTGATGGGCGTCGAGATCCTCACGCTCGTCATCACCGCGGTGGCGGTCATCGCGCAGGGCGGCGGCCCGGACGGGCTCGACTTCGCGGCGTCGTTCGCACCGAGGAACATCTTCGCCGGCGGCCTCAACGGCGGCGCAGGCATCGCGCTGGCCTTCGCCTTCGCCTCCTACATCGGCTTCGAGGCCACGGCCATCTACGCCGAGGAGACCAAGAACCCCAAGCGAGCGGTCCCGATCGCCACCTACACCGCCGTCACCCTGATCGCCGCGCTCTTCGCGATCACCTCGTGGGCCATCGTCAGCGGCGTCGGCAGCGACCACGTCGTCGACAACGTCATGAAGATCTCCAACAACCTGAGCAGCCCTGAGGAGGTCATCTACTCGGTGGCGACGCAGTTCGTGGGCGGCTGGCTGGCCACGCTCATGAGCTGGCTGGTCCTCAGCTCGCTCTTCGCCGGCCTCCTGGCCTTCCAGAACAGCGCCGCGCGCTACTTCTTCTCGCTCGGCCGGGCCCGCGTGCTGCCCCGGGCCCTGGACCGCGTCAACAAGCACGGCGCGCCCATCTACGGGGCTCTCGCCACCACCGTGATCTCCGGCATCGTGATCGTCGTCTTCGCGGCGGCCCACAAGGATCCGGTGACCACGATGTTCAGCTGGTTCAGTGCGCTCGCCGTGCTGGCCATCCTGCTCGTCGAGGCGCTGGTCTCCCTCGCGGTGATCGTCTACTTCCGCCGTGAGCCCCACTGGTGGAAGACCGTCACCGCGCCGGTCCTGTCGATCCTCGGCCTGGTGCTCGCCTACTACCTGGTGATGTCGCGGTTCGGCCTGCTCGCCGGCACCGTCGCCGCCGGCGTCGACCCGACGACGCAGACCTTCGGCTTGTCGGCGCTGGGCTGGTTCCTCGTCCTGCTCCCGATCATCGGCCTGGTCGTCGGCGTCATCGTGGGTCTCGTTCGTCGCGATGACGAGAACGCGGATGCTGTGGCTGACCTGGTCAGCTGAACCGACCGCGTGAGCCGGCCGCGCCCGGCCAGCCCGGCCAGCCGGCCGCGCCCGGCCAGCCGGGCGAGCCGGTGCACGAGGGCCTGGGAGCACGTCGCTCCCAGGCCCTCGGCGTCCTCGGGTGACTAGCCGAGCATCCCCCGACTGAGGGATTCACCACCCCAGTTCGGTGCCCTGGCGTGAGACATCGGCTGGTCGACGGGGGCCGCCCGCGAAGATCGACGCATGCCGGAGAGCCCTCAGCAGCCGCCCGCGTGCCCTGACTGTGGGCACCTGGTCTACCGGCCGTTGATGGTGCCCGTGCGCAAGACGCAGCAGTCCTGCCGTGCGTTCGTCGCCGGCCAGGACGGCGAGGTCGTGCGGTGCGGCTGTCAGAACGTCGTCCACCGCCTCCCGACGATGCGTCCCCGCCACCGCCTCGACCCGGTCGGCTGAGGATCAGTGGCTGTGCAGCGGGCGCACGTCCGCGGAACGCCGTGGAGGGTCGGCGGCACGCCGTGGAGAGTCGGAGGAACGCCGTGGAGGGTCGGCGCTGTCCCGGCATGTCTCGGAGCACCGGCCGCCGCGGTCAGCGGACAGCGGACGGCGGCTCGGCAGACGCCCGCTCTGCAGACGCCCGCTCTGCAGACGCCAAATCCCCAGACCCAGGATCGGCCGGAGCAGGGTCGACGTGCGCGACGAGGACGGCGATGTCGTCCTCGGCGATGTGGTCCCCCACGACCTCGGCGAGCGCACGGATGCATCCCATCTCGGGGTCCGTGGCGTCCGCCAGGGCGGCCGTGAGCCGCGCGGTGTTGTCGTCCACGGTCTCGGTCAGCGTGCGCCCGCCCACCGGACGCCGCTCCACGAGTCCGTCGGTGTAGAGGCAGAGGAAGCCTCCGGCCGGCACCGACACCAGCGCGCTCTGCCGATCGGCGTCGGGCGAGACACCGAGGAGCCGGTCGGGGCGCAGCTCGGCGGCCACGGCGGGCTGACCGGGGACTCCGACCAGCGGCGGGTAGTGTCCGGCAGAGCTGAAGCGCCACTCGGTGAAGGGCGCAGACGCCACACCGAAGGTGACGGTGGCGAGCGCATCCGGCTCGAAGTGACAGATCTTGCGGTCCAGGCGCGAGAGCACCTCGGCCGGGTCGTCGTGGTCGAGCGCGTAGGCACGCAGCGCGCTGCGCATGCGGCCCATGACGATCGCGGCCTCGAGGCCGTGACCGGCGACGTCGCCCATCACGAGGCCCAGGCGACCGTCCGGCAGCTCGAAGACGTCGTACCAGTCGCCACCCAGGTCGCCGTCCGCGGGGACGTAGCGGGCCGCGATGGAGATGCCGACCGGCGTCTCGACGACGGTCGGGAGCAGGCTCCGCTGAAGAGCGAGCGCCGCCGTGTGCTGGCTGTTGACGAAGCGCTCGTGCAACACCTCCCCGACCTCGGACGCCAGTTCGGTGAGCACCCGCTTCTCGTTGTCGTCGGCCTCGTGGCGACGTGAGAAGCCGACGTGCAGCACGCCCAGCAGCTCGCTGCCGAACATCACGGGGACGCCGAGCAGCGACTGGACACCGTGGTCGAGCAGGACCGGGTTGACCACCGTCGAGCTGTCGACCTGGGTCAGCGACACGGGCTGACGGGTCTGCGCCACACGACCGGCGAACCCGTGCCCCAACGGCACCCGGCGCGCCCGCCGCAGCGTGCGGTCGAGCCCCACGGTGGCAAGCGGCTCCAGGAGCGTCCTGGTGCGGTCGAGCACCAGCGCGGTCGCCGTGTCGGCGTGCATCGTCGACCGCACGGCGTCCAAGAGGCGGCTCAGCCCCGGATCGGCCCCGGCGCTGTCCGGCGGCGGCGAGGTGTTGGCGATCGTGAGGGGTGTCCCGACACGCAGGGCGGCGTCACGCGTCACGCGGACACCCTCGTGCGCAACCGGTCGACGACGAGACGCTCACTGGTCAGTTCCATGCCGCTCTGATCTTCACGTGGAGACATTCACGCCCGTCTGCTTCAGGTCGCGAGAAGTCTTTCACATCGGCGGGCGAAAGGGCTCAACGACGGTCGCCGCCCGGCGCCTCCGGCACCGGCAGCGCTCTCGCCTCCTCGACCGTGGCAGCGACACGCAGCACCCGGTGCAGGCCCGTGATGCGGAACAGTCCGGCCACCTGGCTGTTCGGCAGGCACAGGCAGGTCACAGAGCCCCGGAGCACGCGTGCCTTCTTGTGCGCGCGCACGAGGGCACCGAGCCCCGCGGAGTCGATGAACGCGAGCTCACGAAGGTCGACGATGACCGGCCCCGAGCCGAGGAGGAGCTCGTCGAGGACGGCGCGCAGGCGACCCACGGACACGAGGTCGAGCTCGCCGAGGACGCGCACGACCGGCACGCCGTCTGACCGGTCGATGTCGATGGTCAGCTGCTCCTCGGCCGACTGGTCGTCGGCTGCGCCCATCCCGTCACCTCCCCGATCTCACTGCTCAGCACGTCATTTCCCCGCGGGAGCGCGCGCCATGCGGGGTCCGGCTAGAAGGATGACGACGTCGGGCGGTCTCGATACGCTCGCTGGCGCTCGCTACTCGACCAACGGCCCGGTCCCTTGCCGACCAGCCTGGGCCGCAGGCAGGCGACGCTCCGCGTGCGCCACGCGCCCCACCACAGGCCCGCCCCGTAGGCGAGGTCGTCGAGCCGCCGCCCCGCAACAGGCACGAGGAGCCCCTGACCGTCGTACTCGACGAGCCCGACCGCTCCGTCGACCAGCAGGGACGTGGCGATCACGCGGCGGGCGTTCCGGCTCACGAGGCCTGCGGCGAGCGCGGCCGGCCACCAGTGCCGCACCACCAGCGCCGCCTCCTGCCGGACCGACCAGCCGAGCCCGCGCAGCGCCAGCGACGTGGCGACCGCGGCACTTCCCTCGACCGGGGGCAGCGCCGACGCGACCGACCGGCGAGCCCAGACCAGGCCCGCTACCGCGAGCGGGATCGACCACCATCGGCGCGTCAGGAGCGCCGCACCCGTGAGCGCCATCGCCGGGGAGAGCACGGCCGGGGCGATGGCCTCGCCGTGCCGACGGCCCAGCTCCGCACCGCCGCTGCCGTAGAAGAGCTTCCGCCCGAGCCAGGCGCGCATGCTCGTGCGGACGGCATGGTCGGCCACCAGGGTCGGGTCGTAGCGGACCGTCTCGCCGAGGGCGAGCAGGCGCCAGACGAGGTCGACGTCCTCGCCCACGCGGAGCCGAGCGTCGAAGCCGTCGACGCCGTCGGCTCGGAGTGCGTCGGTCCGTCCGACCAGGCACGCGCTCGGCAGCCAGCCGACCGCGGCGCCGGGTCGCACGGAGCACGCGCGTGTCCCGAGGGCGAGCGACGAGGCGTGCTCGTCGTACCGCTCGAACCACCGCGGTCGCGCACTGAAGGCCCGGCCGCGCACCAACGGCGCGACGAGCGCGACACTCGGGTCCGCGAAGTGCCCGGCCAGGGCACACAGCATCGCCGGGTCGGCGTGGACGTCGGAGTCGACGAAGGCGACGTACGGCGTGCGCACGTGGGCCAGTCCCGCATTGCGGGCGCCGGCGGGTCCGACATTGCGGTCGAGCGCCACCACCTCGGCTCCGTGCGCCTCCGCCACCGCTCGGACGGCGGCGGGGTCCTGCGAGGCGTCGTCCACGACGATCGTGCGCAGCCCGGCCAGCATCCCCAGACACCGGTCGAGCTCCTGGGAGCGGTCGCGGACCGGCACCACCACGGTCACGTCCTGATGCCGTGCGGGGTCCAGGTCCACCGGGTCGGCCAGGTTGCCGTCGAGGAGCCGCCGGGCGACGCCGCTGCCGGTCGACCCATGGACGGTGAGGGTGCGTCCGGTGAACAGTGGGCGTGCAGCCGCCGCGAGCCGGAGCGCCCGCAACGGCGAGCCGCCGACGAGCACCTCGCCACCGGTGCCGTCCGGGAGGCGGCGTACGTCGTCGCGCACCCGCACCGTGAACCCGTCCGGAAGTGCGGGACGCGGAGCTGCCATGGCCGTCGTGCTCATCCGCCGAAGCCGCCGTCGGCGGCGACGACCGACCCGTTGAGTGCGGCTCCCGCGGGTGACGCGGCGAAGGCGATGGTGGCGGCCACCTCGTCAGGCTCGAGGGCACGGCGCAGCAGCTGATGGCTGGCGAGCTCGTCGACGGTCACGCCGTAGAGGTCCGCCGTCGCGGCCAGCATCCGCGTGTCCGTCGAGCCCGGGGAGACCGCGCAGGCGGTGACGCCGGTCCCGACCAGGTCGGCCGCGAGCCCCTTCACGAGGCCGACGACGGCATGCTTCGCCGTCGTGTACGCCGCCAGCCGGAACAGCCCCGAGGAGCCCGCGGCCGACGCGACCGCGACGAAGCGACATCCGGCCGGGTCCGGGCCCGCGAGCATGGCCGGGACGGCCGCCGCGGCGGTGTTCCAGACGCCTCGAACGTCGACGTCCCAGAGCAGCTCCAGCGAGGAGTCCTCCCACAGCGGACGCCCGCCCGCGACGACGGCCGCGGCGGCGACGACGACATCGAGGCGCCCCCACCGCTCGACCGCCTGCTGCACGGCGTCGGCGAGCACCGACTCGTCGCGCACGTCGCCGACGATCGGGAGCACCCGGTCGGCCGGCAGGCTGGCGACGAGCGCGTCGAGGTCGGCGCTCGTCGCCTGCGGATAGCCGGCCGGGCCGTCCTCCCCTCGGCACCAGTCGAGCGCGACGACGTGCAGGCCGTCCTCGACGAGCCTGCGCACAGTGGCAGCCCCGATGCCTCGCGCGGCGCCGGTCACCAGCGCCACTCTCCCTGGAGCTGTCGCCGGCCTGATCATGCGACGACGACCTGGGTGCGGATGCGGTCGTAGGCGGCGCTGACCATGTGGCGCAGAAGCTCGTTCCCCTCGGCCGCGGTGGCACCGCTCGGGTCACCGAGGACGCCGTTGGCCGACACCGCTGCGACGCCGCCCGCACGCAGCCTCGGCAGGAGCTCCGCGAGCGAACCCGTGTTGCCGGCCTCGGCCTGGCCCAAGCGCACCCGGTGGGGGTCGAGGTGGAGCATGAGCGAGGTCTCGCTGCGGCCGGCGTGAAGGTCCCCGTCCCGGGTGGCGCACGGCACCCACGACACACGCCGACCCTCCGCCCGCAGCAGTGTGGCCGCCCTGTTGAGGGCGTCGAGGTTGCCGCCATGACCGTTGACGAAGACGACCTGGGCGGCCCACTCGGTCAGCGACCTGCCCATCTCGACCAGGACCGTGGTCAGCGCCTCGGTGCCGATGGAGATGGTGCCCGGGAAGGCCTGGTGCTCGCCGCTGGCGCCGTAGGGCACCGCCGGGGCGACCCGCGCACCGAGGAGCGGGGCGAGCTCGTCGGCGACGGCCTGGGCGATCACGGTGTCGGTGTTGAGCGGGAGGTGGGGGCCGTGTTGCTCCGTCGAGCCGACCGGGACCAGGACGATGCCGGCGCCGGCCAGGTCGGGCCACACGGCGTCGGAGAGGCTCATCGGGTGCTCACATCATCGGTCGGGCTGTGCCCGGATCAGGCGCCCAGGGCGCGACCGAAGCCGTCGGGGACCAGCAGGTGCTCGGGGGTGAGCTCCTCGATCGAGGAGACACCCATGCCCAGGAGCGCGGAGTCGATGCCCATGCGCAGGACGTCGAGGACGTTCTCCACGCCGGCCTGGCCGTTGGCGGCCAGCCCCCACAGGTAGGCACGACCGATCATCACCGCGCGGGCGCCCAGGGCGACGGCCTTGACGACGTCGGAGCCGCGCCGGACGCCACCGTCAAGCAGCACCTCGATCTGGCCGCCGACCGCAGTGGCAATCGGGTGCAGGCAGCGGATCGCGGCCGGGGTGCCATCGAGGTTGTTGCCGCCGTGGTTGGAAACCGAGATCGCGTCCACCCCCGCGTCGACGGCACGCCGCGCGTCGTCGACCCGGCACACACCCTTGAGCATGAAGGGAGTGCCGCTCATCTCGGCCCACGTCTGCCGCATCCAGGCGACGTCGTCCCAGGACGGCGGCGGCGTCGACATCCACTCGTAGTAGGCGCCGAAGAACGTGGGCGCCTGGCCCCACCCACCAGCACCGTCGGACGGTGCGAGGTTGGGCGCGGTCAGGTCGGGGATCACGCCGGCCTTCGCGAAGTCCTTCATCCACCGCACCTTCGTCGCGACCTTCGGCGCGAACCGGACCGCGGTCTTGACGTCCACCTTCTCCGGGATCTCCGGGCTGCCCCAGTCGCGGCCGATCGAGAACGACCAGTCCAGGGTCGCGATCAGACCCTTCACGCCGGCGGCGTGCGCGCGCTGCATGCGGTTGACCATGACCTCGCGGTCGCCGGTCCAGTACATCTGGAAGAGCGTCGCCGGGTTGGCCGCCGCCACCTCCTCGACCGACTTCGAGGCGAAGTTGGACAGCCCCATCACCGTGCCCCGCGCTGCGGCCGCGCGGGCGACGGCGACCTCGCCGTCGGGGTGGACGGCCTGCACCCCGGTCGGGCTGATGATGACCGGGAGGCTGACCTGCTGGCCCAGCACGGTGGTCTCCATCGACCGCTTCGGGTGCTGGCCGGCCACATGCGGTGCGAGCCCCAGCTCACCGAAGGCGGCCTCGTTGTCGGCGCTGGACTGGCCGCGCTCAGAGCCGGCGACCAGCGCGCCGTACACCGGCTTGGGCAGCCGCTTGCGGGCACGCTGCTGGGCGACGGCGACGGACTCGAACCACGGGTTCTGCTTCCAGGGGTTCTCAAGCCAGGCAGGACGGGACATGAGTGTTTCCTTCGTGGGGTCTGATCCGCGTCGGCGGGCGGTTCTCGGGTCCGGCCCGCCGACGCGGAGGTCTGGTGATGGCTCCGTGCTGGGCCAGTTCTGCTGGACTAGTTCGGGACTAGTTCGGGCTGAAGCCCGCCAGCGGGCTCTCGGCGCAGGCGCTGACCGGCGGGGCCGCCGGGCTGATGTCGGCGTCGGGCCGTCGGCGCGACAGCGTCAACAGCACCGGTGCGTTGCGGGTCGGCGCGGTGCGCGAGTGGTCCTGGCTCGGCGCGGGCAGGGTACGGGCACCGGCCAGCGCGAGCTCGCCGTACCCCTGCACGCATTCGGGGTCGGGACCATCCAGCGGGAGGCCGGTGAAGAACTTCGCGGCCATGCAGCCACCGCGGCAGCCGTCGTAGTGCGCACAGCTCGAGCAGGCGCCGCCGGTCTGCGGTGAGCGCAGCTCGGCGAACAGCTCCGAGGTCTGCCACACCGACTGGAAGCCGCCGTCGCGCAGCAGATTGCCAGCCAGGAAGTTGTCATGGATCGCGAACGGGCAGGCGTAGACGTCCCCGATGGGGTCGATCAGGCACACCACCCGGCCCGCGCCGCACAGGTTCAGACCAGGGAGGCTGTCACCGAAGGCGGCGAGGTGGAAGAACGAGTCCCCCGTGAGGACTCCGTCTCCGTGGGCGACGAGCCAGTCGTAGAGCTCGCGCTGCTGGTGGGGCAGCGGGTGCAGCTCGTCCCACACGTCCGCGCCACGACCCGAGGGCCGCAGCCGGGTCAACCGCAACGTGGCCCCGTAGCTGTCCGCGATCGCCTTGAACTCGTCGAGCTGGCCGATGTTCTCCCGCGTGCAGACCACGCTCAGCTTGGCATCGGAGAAGCCGGCCTCGTGCAGGTTGCGCAGCGCGGTGATCGCGGTGTCATACGACCCCGGCCCGCGGACCCGGTCGTTGACCTCCGCCGTCGCACCATCGAGGGAGATCTGCACGTCGACGTAGCCACCGCACGCCGGGGAGGCCAGCCAGGCCGCCCGCTCGGGGGTGAGACGAACCCCGTTGGTGGAGAACTTCACCCCCACCTGATGGGCCACCGCATACTCGACCAGGTGCCAGAAGTCCGGACGGATCGTGGGCTCTCCCCCGCCGATGTTGACGTAGAAGACCTGCATCCGCTGGAGCTCGTCGATGACCGCCTCGCACTGCTCGGTGGTCAGCTCACGCGGATCACGCCGGCCACTGGAGGACAAGCAGTGCGCGCACTCCAGGTTGCAGGCATAGGTCAGCTCCCAGGTCAGGCAGATCGGGGCGTCCAAGCCCTGCTCGAAGTGCTCGATCAGCTTCATGCGCCAGACTCCATGCTTGGGTGCTCCACGATCATGTCGGTCTCGGCCAGGCCCTGCAGGGCGGCGAGATAGGCGTCGTACTCCGGCTCGGCGACGCCGACCTGGATCAAGGTGGTGCGCACGTCCGGCCCTTCCGCCAGACCGCGCACCACCCCGACCAGGGCCGGCGTCTTGAGGAAGGTCAGCTTCCGGTTGCCGAAGTGGTAGGCCAGGGCACCGAACGGCTCAGGCCGCAGCGCCACCGACGGCGAGAGCGCCCAGGCGCTCTCCAGCGTGACCTTCATCAGATGCACCAGCTGCTCTGTCGCCGGCTCAGTAGACGCCGCACATGCCGTCGATCGAGACCTCCTCGATCAGGGCATCCGCGGTCAGCTCGGCCGTCGCCTGGTCCGAGGTCTGGGCCGTCGTGGTCTGTGCGCTCATGTGGCACCTCCGAAGTGGGTTGTGGTCGCCGCCACATTAATGGCAGTCATGGTCAAAATGGAAGGGGCAAGACACGCTAGGTTTTCCTCCGATGTCGTCTCACCCCTCCACCCAGTCCGCGGCGCCCGCTGCCGCCGCCGCACGGCCGTCGTTGCGGGGGCGCCCTGCGGTCACCTCGCACGCCGCCATCGAGCAGGCGGCGTTCCGGCTCTTCGCCGAACGGGGCTTCGACGCGACCACGCTCAGCGACATCGCCGCTGAGGCCGGGATCGGGCAGCGCACGCTGACGCGGTACTACCGCTCGAAGAACGACATCCCGTGGGGCCAGTTCGACCGCACGCTGGAGCACTTCAGGCAGCTGCTCGCCACGGCGCCGGACGACGCTCCGCTCTGGCAGCGGGTGCACCGCGCCGTCATCGGCTTCAACGAGTTCCCCGACGATGCCGAGCCTGCGCACCGCGAGAGGATGCGGCTCATCCTCGGCACACCGACGCTCCAGGCGCACTCGGTGCTGCAATATGCCCAGTGGCGCGGCGTGATCGCGGAGTACGTCGCCGCGGAGACCGGCGTCTCGGCCAGCGACCCTCTCCCCCGGCTGGTCGGGCACGTGTCCCTCGCGCTCGCCGTGAGCGCCTACGAGGAGTGGCTCGGCGTGCCCGAGACCGCTGGCCCGCACGACCGGTCGAACGCCCGGCTGCTCGCGATCCTCGACCGCGCGATGGGGAGCCTGCGCAGCTATCTGTCCTGAGCCGGGACGTCATGCGGATCGAGGAAGCGGTTGCTCCAGCCGCATGACGTCCCCGACCCAAGCCGTCTCGGGTCAGAACAGGCGCTTCGTGTCGGGCGGTCTCACCCGGAGCCAGCGATAGCCGTAGCCCTCCAGAGGCACCTCGGTCCGGCCACGGTCGTCGAGGGTCGTCCGCTTGCCGTCGACGAGAAGGTCGAGGAGCTCGTAGCTGCCGTCGCAGCCCTCGAGCTCGAGCGGCACCACGCAGCTCGTCGGGCTGAGGTTGTGCAGGGTGACCAGTCGGCGGTCGTCGTGGACGCACTCCTGAGCCAGGACGCTGCGATGCGGCTGGTCGAGCACGTGGAACTGCGACCACCCGAGCTCGGGCGACTCCCGATACCTCTTGACGAGCAACGAGATGAAGGCGAACAGCGACTCGGAGTCGGCGCGCTGGTCCGCGACGTTGACGTGCTCGGGCCCGAAGGGACCCTCGACCAGCGGTCGACGCAGGCGGGATGCCCGGGCCCGCGAGAAGCCACCGTTGGCCTCCGAGGTCCACTGCATCGGTGTCCGGACCGCCAGCCTCCCGTCGATGGCGAGGTTCTCGCCCATGCCGATCTCCTCGCCGTAGAACAGCACCGGCGTGCCGGGCATCGAGAAGAGCAGGCTGTAGACCATCCGGATCCGACGCGGGTCGCCGTCGAGCATGGACGGCAGCCGACGACGGAGCCCGCGGCCGTAGAGCTGCATGTCGGGGTCGGGACCGAACGCGGCGAACACCTCCTCGCGCTCGTCGTCGGAGAGCTTGTCGAGGGTGAGCTCGTCGTGGTTGCGCACGAACGTCGCCCACTGCGACTCCCGAGACACTCCGGGCCGCTGACTCAGGGCCCGCACAAGCGGTCGGGCGTCCTGCCGCGCCAGCGACAGATAGAGGTTCTGCATCCCGATGAAGTCGAACTGCATGGTGAGCTCGTCACCGTCGTCGCCACCGAAGAACGTCTTCTGGTCCCGATGCGGCAGGTTGCACTCTCCCAGCAGGATGCCGTCGCCGGTGCGCCTGCCGACGAACGACCGCAGCTCGCGCAGATAGGCGTGCGGATCATGGAAGCGATGCAGCTCCTGCGCGTCGACACCCGTCGTCTCGATCACGAACGGCACCGCGTCTACCCGGAAGCCGGAGACACCGAGCTCCAGCCAGTAGCCCATGGCCTTGAGGATCTCGTCGCGAACGACCGGGTTCGTCACATTGAGGTCCGGCTGGGAGCGGTAGAAGCGATGGAAGTACCATGCGGCCGCCTTGTCGTCGTACTGCCAGAGGCTGTCCTCCTTGTCCGGGAAGATCACGTCCTTGGACGTGTCCGGCGGCCGGTCGTCCCGCCAGATGTAGAAGTCACGGAACGGCGACTGCGGCGAGGATCGCGCGGCACGGAACCACGGATGCCGGTCGGAGGAGTGGTTGACGACGAGGTCGACGATCACGCGCATCCCTCGGTCCCGGGCGGTGCGGATGAACTCGACGAAGTCGCCGGACGTGCCCAGCCGCGGATCGACCCCGTAGTAGTCGGTGATGTCGTAGCCGTCGTCACGGTCGGCGGTCGGGTAGAACGGCATGAGCCACAAGCACGTCACGCCGAGATCCGCGAGATAGTCGACCCGCTCGATCAGGCCGGTGAAGTCGCCCATGCCGTCGTCGTTCCAGTCCATGAAGGTCTGGACGTCGAGACAGTAGATGACCGCCGTCTTCCACCACAGATCGCTTGTGTCGCTGAGCAGCAACCTCAACACCTCCCCGGATCCCTTCCGGGTTCCCCGACAACGCCTCTCCGACACCTCTGTGCTCCATCACACGTGACGCTGGCCACCTCGCGTCGTGAGGCACTCAGCGACAGCCCACAAGGAGATCACTCATGATCGTGCGTGTCCCGTCATCTCGTCTCGTCGCCGCCCGGCACCGCCAGTGCGCCCGAGTTCACCGCATACCCGGACGTGGAGCGACGTCTCCGCCACGCCGACGAACGGGTGCCTCCAGGGCGGACTGACCAGTCTCGACCCCATCCTGTTCATCGACGCGACGGCGTTCTGCGCCGCGTCTCATGACGGTGGCACGACGTTCGGGCAGCGGCGGTGGTGGCGGCACGGACGCCAGCGGTGACAAGGACGCCAGTCAGATGTCAGGCGATCGTGACGCCGGCGTCACGTCCGGCGCGGCCGACACCAGCACGTGCCTCGAGGACGCCACGCCCGTCACCTCCGAGCCCGACGGCTTCGCGCGATCCTTCCCGCTCGCGAGAGGAACCGTGGTGTTCAACGTGGAGGACCGGGGAGCAGACGGCGTCATCGCCACCGGCGTCACTGCGACGCCCTTCCACGAGGTGCGGACGCGATGAACTCCGCACCGAGTGCGGGCTTCGCCATCACCGGTGGTGAGACCGAGGAGAGCGACGCCGAGGCGAACTGGACCGGCAACGGCTTCACAGGACGGTGGGCGACCAAGAGATCCGCGACCTGCCCTGGCGAGACCGTGCTCCAACTGCTGTCGAAGAGAAGCTGACCCCGAGACATGGCGAACGCCCCGACGCACAACGGCGTCGAGGCGTTCGTGAGGAGACGGATGCGTTACCGCTTGGCGGCCCTCTTGGCGGCCGTCTTCGCGGGGGCAGCCTTCTTGGCCGGTGCGGCCTTCTTCGCAGACGTCGCCTTGGTGGCGGTCTTCTTCGCCGTCGTGCTCGACGCCGCCGCGGTCTTGGTGGCAGCGGCCTTTGCGGGCGCAGCCTTCTTGGCAGAAGCAGCCTTGGTGGCGGTCTTCTTCGCGGCCGTGCCGGTCGCAGCGGCCTTGGCCGGAGCAGCCTTGGTGGCAGCCGCCTTGGCCGGTGCTGCCTTCTTCGCTGCCGGAGCGGCCTTGGTGGCGGTCTTCTTCGCCGGAGCAGCCGCCGCGCCGGACGCGTTGTCCAGACGCTTGACGAGGGTCGTGACGCCGGAAGGCAGCAGCGGCACGTGCTTGGGCTCACGGCCCACCTTCACGCTGCTGTTCGCGACGCCCTTGAGACGGGTGCCGGGACGGAACTTGGCAACCGTCGACTTCTTGATCTTGACGGACTCACCGGTCTGCGGGTTGCGACCGATACGGGCAGGACGAGCAGAGGTCTCGAAAGTGCCGAACCCGGTGATCGAGACCTTCTCACCCTTCGCCACTGCGCGCTCGACGATGTCGATGATGCCGTCGAGTGCAGCAGCAGCAACCTTCTTGTCGCCCAGACGCTCGGCGAGGCGGTCGATGATGTCAGCCTTGTTCATTGTTCTCCTGAACTCGTGTGTATCGCGGGAAGATCCGGTCGAATGCTTGAAGCCCTGTTGACGCTGCTTGATACGCCGCCCGCGGGTGACAAGCGAGAGAGTACCGCGTTTACGGGCGATTTACCCGAATCCGGCACGCACTTCAAGTGTCGTGGCCGTATCGGCGCTTTCGGCATGGGCCTTCGTTAGGCCCAGAATTCAACCGAGATCGCGCTCAACCTTTGTCCGGATCACGCGCCGAACAGCCGTCGCCACCACCGCCGTCTGGCTGCCCCTGGCCTCTGATGAGCCCGTTCCCATTCCGCTTTCGTCAACAGTTTCCCGGCTTTCCGCTGTTTGGCCACGCATTCGGTATGGGCATGACGGCGATGCTCACGGTCGCCCTCCGGGAACATCAGCGTGTTCGGATTCATCGCCAACAAGCGACGGTGACAGATCGGGCAGGTATAGGTCTTCGCCTGTCTGCCTTGTGCGGGGCGCATCTCCCACCAGCGCGCCTCCTCGGTCATAGACCGAAGGCTACGGCCGATCAGACGTGAGCGTTCGTGCTTCCCATCAGTGGCCGCGCCCGGTCGCCGATCGCTTGGCAGCCTTGGCGTTCCACGCCTCCGACAGCCTCAGTGCGGTGCGGTGGCGCGTGGCATCAGCACCGAGGCCGCGTCTCCGATGGCGACGCGTCCGGGTTCCGCCACGTCACACCACAACCCGAACCTGGCCCCATGATGTCGAGCAAGCACGCGGAAGATCTCGCGGTCGGCATCGATGCCGGGTTGCTCGCGCGTCACCATCGTGCAACGAATGCAGCCTTGATCCGGGGTGAGCGTCGCGGCCCCGACCTGCAGCCTTTGGCCGAGCCATGCGTCTTCGGTCCAGCCCTCTGCGTCGTCCTCGATCAGCAGGTTCGGCCGGAAGCGCCGAGGCTCCCAGAAACCGGCCGGATGAAGCGCGCGGGCGGTGCGCAGTGATGCGGTCGTGAGCACAAGGAGCGCACCCGCGTCGACGTATCTGCTCTCAGGCATGGTCCACTCGATCGCACGGCTCGTGTCGTCGGTCGCGTCCTCGAAGAACTCGGCACGGCCGGGCGACGCCCCCACCGCCGACACCAACGAGACGGGACTGCCCAGCCATGCCGACAGCAGCCGGTCGGTCGCGTGCCCCGGGCCGTAGGCCTGTTCACGGTCAGGCAAGGTGATGAGCGGTACGCCGTCCTGCTCGCAGGCAGCAGCATGGAGCAGCTCAGGTCGTCGCCGCGCGGTGAGGATCCGGCCGGTGAGCTCGTCGCGGAGACCCCAACGCCGGTCGCCCGCGAGTCCGTCGCTCTCGATGACCTCAGCATCGAGGGCCTCCCCCTGGAGGGACTTGACGGGATAGCGCCACACACCGACGACCTTCATCGCTCACCTCCGAGCCTCGCGGCCTTCATCCAGGCCTTCGTACAGCCTGCGCCCGCACAACGGGCTCTGTCGATGAGCATCGAGGAAGGCCCGGGCGGGGTCACGTTCCGCCGGACTCCGACGCATGCTCGCGGTTCAGCTCGGCCCGGCGGCGCAGGACCATGCGCTCGCTCTCGTTCCTGGTGCGGGCCGCCGCCTCGGTGAACGCCTTGGTCGCCTCGTCATGAAGGCCGGCGCGCTCGAGAAGGTCTCCGCGCACGCTCGGCACCAGCGGTGAGTCGCCGAGTGCATCCTCCTCCAGGTCCTCCAGCACCGCCAGGCCTGCGTCCGGCCCGAACGCCCGCCCGTGCGCGACGGCCCGGTTGACCTCGACGACCGGACCGGGTGCGGCGCCAGCGAGGACGTCGTACAGGGCGGCGATCCTCCTCCAGTCCGTGTCCTCGGCACGCTGTGCGCGGGCGTGCTCCGCGGCGATCGCGGCCTGCAGGAAGTACTTCCCGACCGGTGTCCCGCGCGCGGCCAGGAGCTCGGCGCGCCGCAGCGCGGCCAAGCCGCGTCGGATGAGCAGTCGGTCCCATCGGTCGCGGTCCTGGGCCTCGAGCAGCACCGGCGCGCCGTCGTCGTCGAGCCGAGACGCCATCCGTGACCCCTGGATCTCCACCAGCGCCTGCAGTCCGAGCACCTCGGGCTCGTCGGGAGCGAGTGCGGCGAGCATGCGCGCTAGTCGCACCGCCTCGTTCGCCAGGTCGGGCCGCATCCAGTCGTCACCGGCGGTGGCGGTGTAGCCCTCGTTGAAGATCAGGTAGATCACGGCCATGACGTCGTCGAGGCGCCTGGTCCGATCCGTCCCAGTGGGCAGCTCGAACTCGGCATGGGCCTGCGACAGTGTCTTCTTGGCTCGCGAGATGCGTTGGCCGACGGTGGACTCGGTCGCCACGAACCCCCGAGCGATCTCGGCTGTCGTGAGGCCCCCGACCAGACGCAGCGTCAGCGCCGCCCGGGACTCCGGGGTCAGCGACGGGTGGCAGGACAAGAAGATGAGCCGAAGGACGTCGTCCTCGATGTGGTCCACCTGGCTGTCGAGGTCGGGCATGCTCTCGTCCTCCCCTCCGCTGGCGTGCTCGAGCTCCGCGACCTTGCGGCGGAGGTTGTCCGCGCGCCGGAAGTGGTCGATGCCACGACGCTTCGCCGTGGTCATCAGCCAGCCGGCCGGGTTCTCCGGCACACCGGTCGCGGGCCACTGCTCCAGGGCGGCCACCAGTGCGTCCTGCGCCAGATCCTCGGCGAGCTCCACGTCGCGTGTCATCCGGATGAGGGCGCCGACGAGGCGGGCCGACTCGGCCCGCCACGCGGCGATGATGGCCTCGGTGGGGCCATCCGTCCTGGGCTCTGCCGGCACGACGCCAGCGTAGTGAGTCCGGCTCAGTCGCCGGGCGCCTCCGGACCTGTCGAGATCTGGCGCAGCGTCGAGATCACGGTGACCTCGGGCCAGTGCTTCGCGTGCAGCTCGGCGAACACCTGCTGGTCGGCCACGGCCTCCTCGAGGGTGTCGTACTGCATGATGGCCCAGCCCCCGACGACCTCCTTCGCCTCGGCGTACGGCCCGTCGACCCGGGTGACCTCGCCCTTGCGGACGACGAAGTTGACGGCGTCCTCCGTGCCGTAGAGACCCCCTCCATCGAGGAAGATGCCTTGGGCGGCCCGTTCGCCGACGTGGGCGTCCATCGCGTCGAAGAGCGCCTGCGGCGGCGTCCCGACACCCTCCTCCATCCTCACGAATCCCATGAAGCGCGGCATGTCGATCACTCCTCTTTCATTGGCGGAAGCTTGCTTCTCACACGGACGTCGAACGGCGACGAGCCACTTCGACATGACGTGACGAGATATCTTCGGCGCGTCGATGCCGCGCCGCCGTGACACACGGGGGGTGGGGCAAAGAAGCGCGGAGGCGGCCATCAGGCCGCCTCCGCGCTCTCGTGATGCCGTGCCGGGACTCAGCCCTTGAACGCATCCTTCGTCTTCTCACCGGCCTGCTTCAGGTCGGCCTTCATCTGCTTCCGCTGACCGTGGCCGGTCAGGGTCGGGTCGTCGGTCGCCTTCCCGACAGCCTCTTCTGCCTTGCCCTTCGCCTTCTCGGCGGCGTGACGAGCCTTGTCTCCCACACCCATGGTCGGACCTCCTTCACTGTGCGGGGCTGCGAAAAGGAGCCCGCGCGATGGATCCTGTACCCCGGGCGCCCGAGCGGCATGCCCGCCGAAGGGGGTCAGCACTTCTTGGCTGAGACCGCCTCATCGAGGGCCTTGATGCTGTCGACAAGCCCTTGGACAGCCGTGGCCACAGCGCCGATCGTGGCAGCTGACGGCGTCGCTGCGGCCGACTGCACGCTCGTCTCGACCTGCTTGGCCGCCGCGGTCACCTTGTCGACGTCGCCGCCGAACTCCGAGTCGGCGTCGGACGTGAGCTGCTTGAGATCGTCGTTGATGGCCTGAAGATCGGTCGAGACCGTCGTCAGCACGTTGCCGTCGATCTTCACGTTCTTCAGGTCGTCGACCGATGACTTCAGTGAGCTGACGTCTTCACAGATCGCCGGCGTGCCGGACGAGCACGCCTGAAGACCGAGGAGGCTCGCGACGACGATGAGGCTCATCGCAACGGCCGGGTGCACATGTGTTCCGCGCGTGCTGACCTCCGTCATCATCCATCGCCTCTCTTCCTCTTCCCGGAAGACGGTCTCTGCCCGATGCATCAATGCTCGCCCGTCTCAGGGCTGGGCGCATCACCCGGGCCGGATGGTCCGGCCACTACGCCTTGCGACAGACGAATGCGAAGACAGTGACCGCGGAGAAGGCCCACCCCTGCTTGGCCGCTTCGGAGATCGCCTGGACGGCCGCATCCGCTGCAGAGGCGTCAAGCAGTCCGTCGGCGACTGCTTGGTCGGCGGCCATCCGGTGCAGGCGAGCCATCGCCAGCTGCTCCTGAGGGAAGACCAACGCCGAGGACCCGATGTCGGGGTCGACCACCAGCCCCGCCCCCATCGCCTGCCGCGGGATGCTGCGCGCCGCCCGCGGGTTGGCCAGCTGGCCCATGAAGGCCAACGTGAGAGCGCGGGCGGCCTCCGGATCCATGTCGGACTCCACCCGCGACTCGTGATCGGAGTCGAGCAGCAACGCGCGACCACCCTTCCTGAGGACGCGCGCGAATTCGGCGATGGCGGCCGACGGATCCGGCACGTGCTGCAGGACCCGCTCGCACCAGACGACGTCCACGCTGGCGTCGGGTAGAGGCAGCGCGGTGGCCAGCCCCTGAGTGAACTCGGCACGCGAACCCGTCTCGGCGGCCCGCTTCGTCGCGATCTCGCGGAGGGTGTCGTTCGGCTCGACGCCGAGCGCCCGGCCGTCGACACCATCGGCGCATGCCAGAGCGGCGAGCCGCCGCGTCATCGTGCCGGTGCCGGACCCGACGTCCACGCACACATCGCCGGGGCGCACATCAGCAGCCGCGAGCACCCACACGCGCAGCCGCTCGATCGACGGCGCGGCGTCCTGCAGGTCGAGGATCGTCACCATCTGCTCCACTGCGGCTTCATCGACCGTGCTGGGTCTGAACGCCGACCCCAGCGTGAACGTCTCGCCCGCCTCGCTCGCCATCATCCTCTGAGGGTGCTCCCCCGGGCTCGTTCGCGCCAGAGGCACACGACGTGCGCAGCCGCAGCGTGCCGTACGCGGGAACGACAGAAGACGGACGCAGATTCTTTCCTGAGCGACGAGCTCTTCGACTTCGGAACGCCGGACTGCCCGGGCAGGGGTTACGTCGGCCTGTTCCTCTGAAACGCAGACGGGACCTTCGCCGGCCCGGGCGATGACTTCCTCGACGGCGAGGTCACGCAGGCCGTGGAGGGATGACGCAGCCTTCTCAGGCCGCCGCTGGGACGGGAACCCTGGTCGAGACGTTGAGGTGGACGGGCTTGTTCGCGCAGACGATCCGCAGGTCCGGGATGCGCGACGCACGCCACAGGCCCCACACGGCGCACCCGCCGGCAGACAAGACGGTGCAGGCGAGGCCGAGCATGCTGGTCACCGCGACGGCGTCCACGTTCGCCAGCGTCGTCAGCGCCCAGGCGCCCAGTGCCGCGGACGCCACGTGGACACCGCCCCAGATCAGACACATCTGGGCGAACACACGCCGCAGCTCAGATCGGTCCGGGATCCCGGAGGTGTAGTCGGCGGCCAGGCGCATCATCACCGGTCGCCGGGCGAAGGTCGATCCGACGAAGAAGACTCCCTGAGCCGCGCACAGCACGACGGGGACGAACAGGTAGAGACTGACCGAGGAGACCGCGAGCCCCGCGACGGTGCGCGCCAGGAACAGGCCGAAGGCGAGCCAGCAGGTCGCCGGGACACGGACTCGTGCGGAGAGGCGGCCGCCGATGCACGCCGTACGCCATCCGAAGACCGCGAGGAGGCCCAGCATCGGGTGCCCCGCTGCGACGAGGGCGTAGAGAAGCAGACCGGGGACGACGACGACCTCGCCGACGAGCAGCAAGCCCCGGAGCAAGGCAGCCGGGAGCCGTCCGACGTGGACGAGGGTCGGCTCGACGATGGAGGGAGCAGCGGGAACGGCGGATGCGCGCATCTAGGCCGCGGTGCCGAGCTCGAGTGCGGGCATCGGGTCGTTCCTTCGTGTCAGGCACCGCCCGCGAGGCGCAGGGGTGATGTCTGGCTGGGCACGCAGGCCCGTGTTCGCGAAGACGGTAACCCGAGACCGGTGAGGAGCGGGCATCTTTCGGATGACGGACAGGTGGAGGCTGGCTTCACTTCGGCCGGAGGTCACTCATTTCGGCGGAGGCGGACGGCTCGACCACCCCGGTAGAGTCGCTCCATGGAGGCAGAGCCTGTCCCGATCGCGTACGCCGCGCTGCAGCCGGGGACGCCGGTGCAGACGGCCGACGGCCGCGACTTCGGGACCGTGGAGGCGGTGCTCGTCGATGAGCCGGTCGACGTGTTCGACGGCATCAACGTGCAGACATCCGCCGGCACCAGGTTCGTCGACGCCGACCAGATCGGTCGTATCTTCACGACGTTCGTCTGCACGACGCTTTCGTGGGACGACGCCAGCAACCTCCCCGGCGCCCGCTGACGCCGGTCGGACCGAAGCGCGAAGCCGGGACATGACGGATCGGGCCCATCCAGGCGTCGATGCCTACCTCGCCGGACCGCCACCCTGGCAGCGCGAGGTCTGCACCGAGCTGCGTCACATCATCTGGGATGCCGACCCCGAGATCGAGGAGACGATCAAGCGATCGGTCCGGCCCTACTTCGTGCTCCACGGCAACGTCGGCGCACTGCTGGCCACGAAGGACCACATCAACCTGTTCCTCTACGACCCCACGGTCCCCGACCCGGACGGCATCATCAACCAAGGGCAGGACAACGCGACCGCCCGCGCGATTCAGATCTACGAGGGCGACATCATCAACCGACCTGCGCTGGTCGAGCTGCTCCGCGCCATCGTCGCGAACAATCGGGCCGGCGGCTGGCGCCGTACGAGGACGACGAGCAGCTGATCTCGAGCCTCTCGGCGCGGCCCGGTCGTGCGGGGAGACCTGTCAGCCCCCGAGCGCGGCGCAGAGGTCGGTGGCTGCGCCCTGGTGAGACACGACGGTGAGTGTCCCGTCGGTGCCGAGAAGGGTCGTCACTCCGCCGGTGTACAGGGTGGTCGCCGGACCGCCCGGGTCCGTGTCGAACAGCAGCACGACGGAGCGTCCCGTGGCGGTGAAGGTGAGGGTGCCATCGGGGTTGTCTGTGATTCGGAACGCGCCGGCGCCCTGGATGGTGACGCTCGCCTTGGTCGTCTCGTTGTCCACGACACTCGTGCCGCTGCCAGCCGCGATGATCGCTCGCGGACCCGCCTGGATCGGGTTGCCATGACTGGTCAAGAAGGTCACGCCGACGTCGAAGCCCGGGCACGACGGTGCCACGAAATCGGCGGCGTTCGCCGGTAGCGCGGTGCCCCCGACCGCAAGGACCGCCACTCCGGCAGAGATCACCGCTCGTCGGATCGCAGGTGACAGTGACATGTTCGGCTCCTTCTCCGGTTGGGGTGGCCCACCGTCCAAGGTCCGAGAAGCAGCCACGTGCTGCCCAGACGGCTCCTTCCTCATCAGAGCACACAGCCCGTGCGATGGCGAGGCGATCTCCCCCAGATGGGGCGCTCTCCTCGCGGGTTGTCACATTCCGGCGCCCGTCATCGTCGACAGGGCAGATCACCACGGTGACTCATCCGCCCCCTCACACCTCAGGAGCACTCATGTCCTACGCAGTTGACTTCCACGACGTCTCGACCATCGGTCTGGAGTCCTCGCCCGTCGCTGAGGCGCTCGCTGGCCTGCGAGCCAATGAGGCCCGCTACTTCAAGAACAAGTATGACCACGTCTTCACGGTTCAGCCTGCGGCAAAGGCTGGAGAGGTGATCGACTGGGTGCACGAGATCCTCCAGAAGGAGCGCGACCTCGTCATCGAGTCGACGCCACTGGAGGCGACGGCCTTCGAGGTCGACGGGATACGGATGGCCTACGTCTTCTACGAGTCAGGCCTGTCGATCAACGTGATGTACACGATCGAGGACAGCGGCAAGCGCGCCGTCGGCTTCAAGCTGTCAGACGGGATGGAGGTGCCCGCGGAGCTGGCCGAGCGGTTCAAGTTCGCTCGCCAGAAGTCCAAGCTCGCGGGCACGATCCGCGGCTCGTTCTTCGTGATCAAGGGGACGTACTAGGGGTGCATCGATGACCTCGGGAGCGCCGGCGGCGACCACCAGACGAGACACCGGCCTCACTCGCCCGTCCGCGACTCCAGGCACGACCGCGCGCCTTTCGAACGTGTGTTTGTTTATAGCGTGAAACTGAGTTAGAGTGGTCGCATGCGGCGGTCGTTCGGCGAACTCGACAA